>JANNBP010000502.1:0-36825 GCA_031385555.1 Deltaproteobacteria bacterium
CAACCACTGTCCGTCGTGGCGTGCAGCCTGACGAATCTCCGTCGTGCGTCGGACTCTGTGATGAAAGATCACTTGGCGAAGGTTGGCGGCCCTTCGCGGGTTGGCGACCCTCCGACTACGCACTGCTGGAGCGCACGGCACCGAAACGCACCGCTGAGTGCCCCCGGTAAGGGGACGAGAACTTTTTAGAAGGGTGGTTTCGCAGTTCGGCGTGTCAACGTCGAACTGCGAACCGCCCGACAGACCGACCTAGTCGTCGACCTTCGTCGTCTCGTCCTTGATCGACTTCTTGTCGTCGGACTTCTTGTCCTCGGACTTCTCGGCCTTCGCCTCGTCGGCCTTCTTCTCGGCCTTCGCATCCTCGACCTTCTTGATGATGTCCTTCGGCAGGGCATCGATCATCGGCTCGGTCGGCGCCAGCTCGGCCTTGTCCTTCGAGAGACCCGACGCCTTCTTGTCGTCGGACTTCTCCTCGGGCTTCTCCTCGGACTTCTTCTCGGGCTTCGCCTTGTCTTCGGCGGCCTTCTTGTCGGTCGTGCGCTTCTCTTCCGCGCGCTTCTCCTCGTCCTCGCGCTCGGCCTTGTCCTCGTCCTCCTTGAGGATGACCTTCAGCTTCTTCTGCGCTTCGCCCGCGGTGGGCGCGATGGTCTCGGCAACCTTGCCGGTCTTGAGGACGCGCATCGCCGTGTATGCCGCGGCGCCGAACGCGACGAGCGAGCACCACTGCGCAAACGTCAGGCCACCGTGGCGCGCGTCGGTCGAGATCGGACGGAGGTAATCGAGGAAGAACCGGACCGGTGCGTAGAGCACACCCGCGATCGCGATGAGCGCACCGGCCGGGATACGCTTCTTGCGGAACGCGAGCCAGAGCACCAGCGCGTTGACGGGGATCAGGTAGAGGAGCTCGATCAGCCCGAGGTTCCACATCGTGATCGTGCCGTCGGGATCCGCGTGAAACCGCGGGACGTACGTGTTGCCCTCGAGCACGCAGAACGCGTCGGGGGCGTCGCCGGAGCTGCACAGCGGTGCGCCCGTCTGCGGGTTGATCCCCAGCGCCTCCTTGACGGGGCCGAGGTTGATGCTGGCCGGGTAGTTCATCGCGAGCGCCGCGTACCACTGCGCCTTGTCGACGACCGAGCCGACGTGATCGCTGACCACGGTGCAACCGATCCGGCCGATCGAGAACGCGGGGAGCAAGCCAACGATCGAGATGTCAGCGTACAGCCGGGCGTCCCGGCGCTTCCACCAGACGTAGATCGCGAAGCCGACCGCACCTCCGACGAAGCCGCCGTAGCTCGAGATGCCATCCCAGATCCGCAGGAGCACGGGCCACTTGCTCGGCGGCCAGCTGGCCATCGGCTCGGACAGCTTGTGCGGCTCGTACGCGAGCACGTCGAACCAGTGGGCACCGAGGAAGCCGGCGATCGTGATCCAGCCGAGGATGCCGCGGATGTGATCGTCGGCGATGCCGTGCCATTCGGCGTACCGGCGAAGCAGCGCGGCGCCGATCAGCACGCCGGCGGCGACGATCACACCGAACGATTGGATCGGGATGCCGACGTCGAGCGAGCCGAGCTGGAAGTGGGGCAGCGCCGCCACCGAGCCGGCGGCGACGGAGCCTGCGATCGCGAGGGCGTACATGACGGGGGCAGCCTACACCAAAGGGCCGGCACCCTCCGAAACCCGGGTTATGATGACTCGTGATTTGGGAACCGTTCGTGCTGGCACTGGTCCTCGGGCTGGTGGTGTCGGCGGGGCTGTACTTCGCGTATCTCTGGCCGTCGGTCGACGCCGTCGACGAGCCACTCGTTGCATCTACTGCCGCGGTGGCCGCCGACATTCCCGCGAGCGAGGCCGCCTCCGAGAGGGACGAGGCCGCGTCGTGAAACTGTTTCGCGGATCGATCGTCGCGCTGCTCGCCGGGATCGTCGCGAGCGCCGCCGCCGCACCGGGTGGAGGGGTCGTCCGCGTCGAGCACCGCGATCCGGTCGCCTCGCCAACGAAGGGGCCGACCACGGCGCGGGTCACCGCCGAGCTGTTCTTCATCCCGCGAACCAACCTCCAGCAGGCGGTCTCGGGGGTTCGTGCACTCGAGCGGCTCCAGGCCAAGCACCCCGCCCGGATTCGCCTCGTCTATCGCGTGCTCAAGGGTAGTCAGCCGATGCTGTCGATCGCCACCCTCGAGGCGCACGCGCAAGGCCGGTTCAACGAGTTCATCGAGATCCTCCATGTCGATCGCTCGCAGCAGCTGCCGAAGGACAAGATCCTCGAGCTCGCGAAGCGCGCCGGGATGAACGAGCAGCGCTTGCTCGCCGCGCTCGCCGAGGGCCGCTACGAGGATCAGTTCGACGCGAATGATCGCCGGCTCAAGCGGCTCGCCCACGGCAGCACCGCGACGACGAACTCGCTGTTCAACGCCCGCCCACAGCCGATCATGTCGCCCAACGACGCCGATCTCGAGCGGGCGTACACCGCCGCGTACGACCGCGCGCAGGAATTGCTCGACCGCGGTGTGCCGCACGACAAGCTCGGGCAGGCGTTCGAGGACCAGGCCCTCCGCCCCGAGCAGCCGTTCGTCCCCAGCGGCGGACGCGACGATCCCGAGGACGGCGGAGGGATCGATCACAAGCTCGCTCAGCCTCCCCTGCAACTCCTCGGACTGCCCTCGTTCGGCAAGGGTAAGGATGCCATCCCGATCATCCTGCTCTGCATGCCGGACCACATGCCCTGCCATGGCACGATGCGCTTGTTGCGCGCGCAACAGGCGATCTACCCCGACAGCATCCGGATCGTCTGGGCACCCTGGTTCGACGTCAGCCAGACCACCCGCGCGGCCGAGATGACCCTGCTCGGCGATGCCGCGTTGTGTGCCGAGCAGATGGGCACCAGCCCCGACGACTTCGATGCCTCGCCCGGGTGGGTGTGGGTGAATCAGCTCCTCGAGGTCAAGACGCGCCAGCGCGGCCGCCAGATCACCGCCGAGAAGCTGATCGACACCGTCGCCAGCGACCTCGAGATCGACAGCGGCCAGCTGTCGGCCTGCCGCGCCCGGCTCGCGAACAAGACGCTCGACTGGATCGACCGGGCCAAGAAGTCGGGGGTGACCCGGTCCCCTGCCCTGGTGATCGGCGGCCGGATCTATGAAGGCCTCTCGGATAGCACCCAGATCCAGCAATTGATCGAGGCGGAGCTTGCGCCGGGCGTTCTGTCCCGCTGCTCGACGATCGGGTGCTCCAGCGAGTGAATAGGTTTTCTTGGGGCTCGGGCCCCAAACCCCGGCTCGGGCCCCAACCCCCTGCCAGGCTTGCGGTAACCTGGGGCCTGGATGGAGCTGACGTTCGCGGCGGCGACCGACGTCGGTCGGCAGCGCAATCACACCGAGGATAACTTCCTCATCGACAAGAAGCTCCGTCTGTTCTTGGTCGCCGACGGCATGGGTGGCCACGCCGCGGGAGAGGTCGCGTCTTCGATCGCCGTCCACGAGATCCGCGATGCGGTGAACAACAACCGCGACCTGATCGATCGCTACCGGGTCGATCACCCGGGCGTCCAGGCCTACGAGATCCTCCAGGTGCTCGAGCATGCGATCCAGGCCGCGTGCGGCGCCGTCCACCAGCGGGCGCAGGACGAGCCCGACAAGCGTGGCATGGGCACCACCGCGACCGTGATGTTGATCGCCGGTGGCAGCGATCAGCTGCGCGGCTTCATCGCGCACGTCGGCGATTCGCGCGTCTACCTCGCCCGCCAGAACCAGTGCCACGTGCTCACCGAGGACCACTCGCTGATGAACGAGCTGGTGCGACGCGGCAAGCTCAACCGCGAGCAGATCGACAGCTCGCCGTACAAGCAGTACAAGAACGCCGTCACCCGCGCGGTCGGCGTGTACGGGTCCGTCGAGGTCGACACCTTCGACTTCGACATCCTGCCGGGCGATCGTTTCCTGATCTGCTCCGACGGAATGTACGCGTACGTCGACGAGGAAGAGCTCCCGAAGCAGCTCGCCGAGGGGACGATCAAGGAGGTCCCGCATCGGCTCGTCGACATGGCCAACACGAAAGGCGGCCACGACAACATCACCGCCGTCGTGCTGCGCATCGACGAGGGCCAGGCCGCCGAGCATGCGCCGCGCACCACCGAGGTCTCGCTCAAGCTCGACGTGCTCAAGGGCATGCAGATGTTCCGCTACCTCTCCTACAAGGAGCTGGTGCGGGTCTCGAACATCTCCGAGATGATCGACGTCAAGGAGACCGCGCGCGTGTTCTCCGTGGGTGATCCGGGCGAGTCGATGTACGTCGTCCTCTCGGGCAAGGTCCGGCTGACCAAGGGCGACACCGTCGTCGCCGAGCTCGGGCGCGGTCATCACTTCGGCGAGATGTCGCTGGTCGATCGCTCGACCCGGTCGCTGACGGCGACCGCGATGGAGACCACGCGGCTGGTGATGATCACGCGGAAGGAGTTCTACGAGATCATCAAGCGCGAGCCGGCGAGCGCCGTGAAGATGCTGTGGAGCTTCGTCCAGGTACTCGGCCAGCGGCTGCGCAAGACGACGAGCGACCTGTCAGATGCGCTGCACGGCGACAAGCACGGCGAAGACACCGAAGCCGAGAATCTATTCCAGGACTGACGCGGCTTCGACGAACTCCTCGCGCATCACGTCGTAGACACGCAACGTGCCGGCGTCGATGTCGAACACCCAGCCGTGCAGCGCGATCGCGTGCGGCTGACGAGCGAGCGCGGCCGCGATCGCCGGGTAGGTGATCAGGTGATCCATCGATTCCAGGACGTTCTCCTCGACCGCGGTGCGCAGGAGCTGCGTCGGATCCTGGCTCTCCTCGATCTCGCGCGCGGTGGTCGCCGGCCGCTCGATCTGCTTGATCCACTCGTGGAGGCTGGGATGTCCCTGCAGCTTGTCGACGCCGTCGAGCGCCGCCTTGACGCCGCCGCACAGATCGTGACCGCACACGATGACGTGGCCGACGCCGAGCACCGAGACCGAGTACTCGATCGCCGCGCCGACGGAGGCATCCGCGTGCTCGAACGGCGGGACCACGTTGGCGATGTTGCGCACCACGAACAGCTCGCCGGGGCGCGAGGTGGTGAGCAGCTCCGGGACGACGCGGGAATCGCAGCAGCCGATGTACAGCGCGCTGGGGTGCTGACCGTCGCGAGCGAGGTTGCGCAGGAAGTCCGCTTCCTCGGCGAAGTAGTCGCTACGGAACCGGGCGTGGCCGGTGAGCAGATGCTTCGTCATGGTGCGTCCCGCGCATCTTGAGGCTAGGATTCGCGCATGCGCAACCCGTTCTCGGTGCCCGACGTCCACGATCCGATCGGGCCCGACGTCGAAGCGTTCGCGGAGCGCCTGCCGGTCACGCCGCTCGACGGCGACGAGAACGCGATGGCCTGGGTGACGATCACGACGGAGACCGACGGCCTCGAGGGCGCGTGGAGCAGCCGGTGGCGGCAGGGCAGCGGCGAGTGGCAACAGGGCGTCGCGACCCTCCACGTCTCCGGCGACAGGTTCTACATCCTCTATCGGGATGCCGGCACGTTCCTGTTCGAGGGCACGCGGCGAGGCGACAAGATCGTCGGGCGCTACGTCAACATCATCAACCCGGGGGATTCGTCGCCGTGGGTCGGCTCGATCGTCAACAACCACCGGATCGACGGCTTCTGGGGCCGTGGCCGCTGGGACTTCCGGCGCTGTAGCCCCGACGAGCGTCCCGAGCCGATCGTGGCCGCGTTGCTCACCGAGGCGAGGCAGCTGCCGCCCGCCGCCCTTCGCGAGCTGCTCGGGTTCGCGCGCTACCTCCGCTGGAAAGCCGACAGCCGCTCGGCCTGAGTCCGCACGATCTATCCCCGATCGTCACGTACGTGTCGTGAGCGCCACGATCACCTCCGGCGGCGCCTGCACCAGCTCGATCAGCACGCCCTCCGCCGAGCGCGGATGGATGAAGCAGACGTCGTGACCCGCGGCGCCCTTGCGGATCCCGCCGGGCGTGAAATGCAGGCCCTGGGTCGTCAACCACGCGACCGCGGCGGCGAGATCGTCGACCCACAGCCCGAGGTGGTTGAGGCGCGGCTCGTGGACCTTCGGCTTCGCCTCCGGATCGATCGGCTGCATCAGATCGATCTCGACACCGGCGAGTGTCAGGATGTCCTCGTCGACGTTCTCGCGCTCGCTGCGAAAGGTCGTGGTCACGGGGATGCCGAGCAGGTCGACCCACAGGGCACGCAGCGCCGACTTCGACGGGCCACCGATCGCGATCTGTTGCACGCCCAAGATCGTGAACGGTCTGGTCATCGCGATTCGCTCAGGGTCCGTAGCCCGGGCCGCTTCGCGTTGACGAGGATCGACATGTTGCCCGACGGGTGCTGGTTGTCGCGCATCAGCTGATGGCATGCGCCGGTCTCGGCGAACGTGAACGTCCGCGACAGGCACGGATCCATCTGCTTCGCGATCACCAGATCGTTGGCGCCGCGAGCCTGCGCGTCGTTCGCGAAGTGTGATCCCTGGAGCCGCTTCTGGCGCATCCAGTGATAGCGAAGGTCGAGCGTGGCGTTGTAGCCGGTGGTGCCGGCGCAGATCACGACCATGCCGCCGGTCTCGCACATGAAGCACGAGGTCGGCAGCGTGGTCTCGCCCGGATGCTCGAACACGATCGTCGGCGACTTCTTCTCGCCGAGCGCTTCCCAGAACGCCTTGCCGAACTCGCGCGCGCCCTTGAGCCACAGGTTGTATTCGACCTCGTCGGACCAGCGAGGGAGCTTGCCCCAGTGTTCGAACTTGCGGCGATCGATCACACCTACCGCGCCGAGCTTCTTGCAGAACTCGTTCTTCGAGTCTCCCGACACCACGGCCACGGGACGCGCCCCCGCCGCGCGCGCGATCTGGATCGCCATCGAGCCGAGCCCGCCGGCACCGCCCCAGATCAACACCGGCTCGCCGGGGCCGACGACGTTCGGCGACCAGCCGTGGAGCATGCGGTACGCGGTGGCAGCGACCAGCATGTACGCCGCCGCTTCCTCCCACGTCAGGTGCGCCGGCTTGGGCAGGCACTGGTGATCTTGCACCTTGGTGTATTGCGCGAACGATCCCCAGTTGGACTCGTAGCCCCAGATGATCTGGGACGGCGCGAACATCGGATCCTTGCCGCTGAGCACCCACGGATCATCCGGGTTCCACATCCCACAGTGGACGACCACCTCGTCGCCGACCCGGACGTTGGTGACCTCCTTACCCGTCGCCCACACCACACCGGAGGCATCGCTGCCGCCGATGTGGAAGTCTTCTTTCTCGCCCTTCTTCTGCCGCGTCTTGATGACGTCGATGGGGATGCCCATCGCGGCCCACACGTTGTTGTAGTTGACGCCGGCGGCCATCACGTAGACGAGGACATCGCGTGGGCCGAGCTCGGGGATCTCGATCGCTTCCTGCGCGAACGCATCGCGGGGCTCGCCGAACCGGGACGGCCGGATCACCTGCGCGAGCATGCGGCGCGGCACGACGCCGAGATCTGGAAGGTCACCGAGCTCGTTGAGATCATCTCCCTGCTTGGGCGCGTTTGACACGGTGAGTCAAAGATACAAGATCTCGACGACGAATCTACCGATCCCGTGGCGGAACTACGCGCGCGCGCCGTGCCGGCCGACGTCATCGTCGGTGAGCTCGCGGTCGGGCTCGATGAAGCACCACTTCGCCTCGGGGAACCTGGATCGGAGCTCGGACTCGAACGTGTTGATCGTGTCCTCGAGGACCTCGATGGTGAGGCCGCGCTTGAACTTGATCTTCATCGCGACGAGCACCTCACCCGGGCCCTGCTGGGTCGACAGGATCTGGATCACATCGTCGATGTTCGGCGTGGTCTCGGCGATCTGCTCGACCGCTTCGATCAGTTTCGGGTCCGCGGCTTCGCCGACGAGCAGGGCCTTGATCTCGCCCGCGAGGAAGATCG
The DNA here is from genome assembly GCA_031385555.1 of Deltaproteobacteria bacterium. Lineage (GTDB taxonomy): Bacteria > Myxococcota_A > Polyangia > Haliangiales > Haliangiaceae > JABFXX01. Next base: position 7,953 of record JANNBP010000502.1, read on the forward strand.
CGACGCCGACCAGCACGACGCCGATGGCGAGCGAGCCGATCGCATCCCACCGGCCATCGTTGGTGTACTTCGCCAGCAGCACGGCGATCATCGCGATCACCAGGCCGAGCACCGCCGCGCTGTTCTCGCCGAACACGACGACGAGATCGGAGTCCTTGCTCTCCTTCAGGTAGCGGACGAACGGCGTCTTGCCGCGCCGCTGGTTCATCACCTTGATGTTGCCGATCGTCGCCCAGCCTTCGAGGGCGAGCGAGACCGCGAGGATGACGATCGCGATCAGGATGTCGCCGACCTCCTCGGGATGCTGCAGCTTGTGGACACCCTCGTAGATCGAGAACACGCCGCCGCCCGTGAACAGCAGCAGCGCGACGATGAACGAGTAGAAGTACATGTTGCGGCCGTACCCGAACGGGTGCCGCGCATCCGGGGGGCGATGGCTCTGCTTGATGCCGACCAGCAACAGGATCTGGTTGCCGCAATCGGCGAACGAGTGCAGCGTCTCGGCGAGCATGGTGCCCGATCCGGTGATCGCGGCGGCGACGCCCTTGCTGGCGGCGATCACCAGGTTGACGATCAACGACTTGACGACTTCGCTTGAGGACCCAGCCATGACTTCCCCTATTTGATCAGCTTCGAGAGTGCCTTGAAGTCGTCCGTGCCTGCACGACCGAGCAGGTCGAACACGCAGACCTCGGTCGACGTCGGGATCGCGCCGGCACGCTCGATCAGATCGAGGCCGACCCGCCAGTTGGCCTTCGTGCGGCTCGACACCGCGTCGATCGGCACGTGGACTTGATAGCCACGACCGACGAGGTCACGCGCCGTCTGATAGACGCAGACGTGCGTCTCCATGCCGGCGACGATCCATTGATCGCGACCGAGCTTCGGGGCGAGTGCGGAGAACTCCGGCGTGCTCGCGGCCGAGAACTCGGTCTTGTCGAAGCGATGCGGCCTCGCAGCCGCCAGCGTGGGCTCGAGTGCCGCGACCGTCGAGCCGAGCCCCTTCGGATACTGCTGGATGACGACGACCGGGATCCCGAGGCGCGCGGCAGCCTCGATCAGGATCTGCGAGTGCTTGATCACCGCCGCGGCGACCGCCTCGGGCATCGCCGGCACCAGGCGCTCCTGGATGTCGACGACGAGCAGCGCCGCGCGATCGCGAGACAGCTTCACGCGGGACCCGCTCCGAGCGTCGCGAGCGCGTCGATCAGGTGCCGGTGGCGCGCCTGCTCGTCGACGAGCCGTTGCCGGTTCTCGACGACGACCTCCTCGGCCGCCTTCGCGAGGAAGTCGGGGTTGCCGAGCTTCTTCTCGATCGTCGCGATCTCCTTCGTCGACTTCTCGATGTCCTTCGCGATCCGCTTGTGCTCCGCGGCGAAGTCGATCAGGCCACCGAGCGGGATGATCACCTCGATATCGGAACCGACGAGCGTCTTCGCGGAAGCCGGCCCTGGACCGCCCTGGTGACCATCGGTGATCGTGCCGGTGATCTTCGCCGACTTCTCGACGAGCCCGAGGTACTTCGTCACCAGCGCGTGGCGCTCGGGGTTGCCGATGCGCAGCTCGACCGCGATGTGCTGGGCCTGCGGCACGTTGTAGATCTGCCGCAGCATCCGGCACGCGACCGCGATGTCCTGGATCAGCCCCATCTCCGCTTCAGCACCCGGATCGACGAGATCTTTGATCGACTGCGGGAACACCGTCACCATCAGCGAGTTCGGCAGCTCCTGGAGCTTCGGCAACTTCTGCCAGATCTCCTCGGTGACGAACGGTGCGAACGGATGCAGCAGGCGCATCGTGGTCTCGAGCGCCGTCGCGAGCACGCCTTGCGCGAGGTGCCGGCGCGCGGCCTTCGCTGGCTCGGGTTCGATGCCAGGTTCCTGGTGGAGGTGCTGCTTCGACAGCTCGATGAACCAGTCGCACAGCTCGTCCCACACGAAGCTGCGGATCCGACCTGCGGCATCGGCGAACCGATACGCCTCGAGCGCGACCTGCACGTCGTTCGCGGTCGTCTGCAGCCGCGACAAGATCCAGCGCTCCGGCATCGTCAGCAGCGCGCGACCGGCAGGAGTCTTGACCTGGCTGTCGAACCGCTCCGGGTCGTAGCCGTCGAGGTTGCTCAGCGCGAACCGCGATGCGTTCCACAGCTTGTTGATGAAGTTGCGCTCGTCCTCGACGCGCTCGACCGAGAGCCGGATCCGCCCGGTGGTGTTGCGTACCGCGAGTGCGAACCGCAACGCATCGGCGCCCATCACCGGAATGCCCGAGACTTCGATCGTCTCCTCCTTACCGTCGCGCGACTTCTTCTTCTTCTTGCGCGGCCCGAAGTTCTTCTTGATGCCGTCGACGGCGCTCTTCGGCGCGTTCTCGGCGTCCGCGCGATCGAGCAGCTGCTGATACGTGGCGCCGGCGACCAGATCCAACGGGTCGAGCACGTTGCCCTTGGTCTTGCTACTTGTCGCCGTTCTCGTCGGTGACGATGGCGGTGAGATAGACCGTCTTGAACGGAATCTTCCCCGTGAAGTGGAGGCCCATCATCATCATGCGGGCGACCCAGAAGAAGATGATGTCCGGACCGGTGACGAGGACGTTGTTCGAATAGAACGTCTGCAGATCGCGGGTCTTCTCGGGCCAGCCCAGCGTCGAGAACGGCCACAGGCCCGACGAGAACCAGGTGTCGAGGATGTCGGGATCCTGCGACAGCTCGGCCGAGCCGCACTTGCACGCCGCGGGTGCCGTGCGCGCGACCGTGATCTCCTTGCACGCGGCGCAGTGCCACGCCGGAATGCGATGGCCCCACCAGAGCTGGCGCGAGATGCACCAGTCCTGGATGTCCGTCATCCACTCCATGAACACCTTGGTGTACTGCTCGGGCACGAACTTGGTCTTGCCCGCCGTCACCGCCGCCGCGGCCTTCTCTGCGAGCGGCGCTGCCCTCACCCACCACTGATCCATCAGCAGCGGCTCGATCACGGCGCCACTGCGCTGCGATCTCGCGCGCGGGACTTTGTAGTCCTTGACGCCGACGAGGAAGCCCTGCTCCTCGAGGTCCGCGACCACCGCCTTGCGCGCTTCGTTGACCGTCATGCCGACGTACTTTGCCGGGGCGGGCGAGATCATCTTCGCGTGCTTGTCGATCACGTCGATGATCGGCAGGTTCGCCGCCTGGCTCACCAGGTAGTCGTTCGGATCGTGTGCGGGCGTGACCTTGACGGCGCCCGTGCCGAACTCGGGATCCGGGAACACCTTGCCGCGCAGCTTGATCTCGACCGGCACGATCGGGATCTCGCGACCGGTGAGCGGCAGCGTCACCAACTTGCCGTGGAGATGCTTGTAGCGCTCGTCGGAGGGATGCACCGCGACCGCGGTATCGCCGAGCATCGTCTCGGGGCGCGTGGTCGACACGACGATCTCACCCGAGCCATCGACCAGCGGATACCGGATGTCCCAGAGGTGACCGTTCTCCTCGACGGTGTCGACCTCGAGATCGGAGACCGTGGTCTCGCTCCCCGGATCCCAGTGGATCATCCGCTTCGCGCGGAAGATCAGCCCTTCCTCGTACAGCTTGACGAACGCCTCGTTGACCGCGGCGTTGGACTTCTCGTCCATCGTGAACCGCTCGCGCTGCCAGTCGAGCGAGAAGCCCATCAGCTTCTCCTGCTCGGAGATCCGATGACCGGACTTCTCCTTCCACGCCCACGCGCGCTCGAGGAACTTGTCGCGACCGAGATCGAACCGGGTCTTCTGCTCGCGGCGCATCAGGTCGCGCTCGACCAGCACGTGGACCGCGATCGACGCGTGATCGATGCCGGGCATCCACATCGTGTTGAAGCCCTGCATGCGCTTCCACCGGATCAGGATGTCCTGCAGCGTCGATCCGAGCGCGTGCCCCATGTGGAGCGAGCCCGTGACGTTCGGAGGTGGCAGGGTGATCGCGAACGGGACCTTGGGATTGGTCTCGTCCGCGTGGAAGAAGTTGTTATCGATCCAGAAGCGGAGCCAACGCGGCTCGACATCCGTGGGATCGTACTGCTTGGACAGCGACGACGTCGTCACGACGCGGAAGCTAGCACGGCACTATGTGGGAGCCTTAACTGAACGAGTGACTTAGCTGCGACGTGCAACCAGCTCGCTGAGGTTCTCGCGGATAATTTGCTCCGCGAGATCAGGAACCACTTCCCACACGATCCGCTCGACCACTTCCGTCGACAGCTTGAGCAGCGCTGCGAGCTCCGGGGAACCCGCCGGCAACCCGCTCGCTTCGGCGAGACGAGCCCCCATCGTGGCGAGCGCGCGCTCGACAATGGCCGACTTCTTCGTGGCGGAGCCGCTGATCATCGGAGCTCGATTCGCGGAGAGGTTGACAGCAGGTGCGGTGGCGACCGGTGCGGTGGCGACCGGTGCCGTGGCGACCGGTGCCGCGGCGGGCTTGGCCGGGGCGCGCAACTGGGGTCCAGCCGCTGCGGCCGGACCGGGCGTGGTCACCTGCGGGGTCGGCGCGATCATGTCGCCGGCACCGGAGATCGGCGGGACCGCCATCACCGTGGTCCTCGCCGGGACCGGGACCGTAGCCGTGGGGGCCACGCTGCCCGGCATCTTGATCGTGGGCATGCCCATGATCGTCGCCGAGCGCGGCGGTTGGTTCATGTCGGCGGCCGGCGGCTTCGGCGTGGCTGGGGCGGCAGGAGCCGCTGGCTTGGCCGCGGGAGCTGATGCCGCGGCACTGGCCTGACCGGGTTTCGCCACGCCGCTCGCTGCCTTGGTCACCACTTCGGTGACCTTCTCGAGCATGGTCTGGGTGTCCCACGGCTTCGGCAGGTTCGCATCCGCGCCGACCTGGACGCCCTTGGCGTTGTCGTACGGGGCTCCGTTGCCGACGAGGATGATCACCGGGACGTTCGCGGTGGCGTCCGCCTGCTTGAGCGCGAGGCAGAGGTCATAGCCGCTCTTGGCACCGAGCGCCGAGTCGGCCAGGATGACGGCCGGCTTCTGCGACTTGGCTTTCTCCAAGCCTTCGTCGTAGCTGCGTGCACCGACGTACGTGAACTCGGTCCCGCGGAACGTGATGTCCGCGACCTGCTGCATGGTCCCGCTGTCGTCGACGCAAAGAACGATCTTGCTCACTAGGTTCCTCCCGAGGCTCCAGCTGTTTCTTGGTACCACGCTGATCGGCGGAGGGTCAATTCAACTGCCGAGAACTTGAGGGCCTTTTGGGGCGACGCGCGATCGGCTGCCCGGTCCGCCCGGCGCACGCGTGCTAGCTTCCCCCACCCTTCGCTTGGGAACTCCCGAATGCCGCTGCATCACACGCCTCTTCATCTCGCCGCTGCCGAAGCGGTTGCCTCGCACGCCGGCGTCGCCGCCACCGATCTCAAGGTCGATGCACCGCCGCGTCCCGATCTCGGCGACTTCGCGATCGGGTGCTTCGCGATCGCGAAGGCCCGTGGTGAGAACCCCGCGAAGGTGGCCGCGGAGATCGCCGCGAAGATCGTCCCCGGCGGGCTGATCGCGAGCGCCACGGCGGCGGGCCCCTTCGTCAACCTCAAGGTCGATCGCACGGCGGCGTTCCGCTGGTTGATCGAGGCGTCGCTGTCGCGGACGTTGATCCCGAACACGATCGGTGCGGGCAAGACGATCTGCATCGACTATTCGTCGCCGAACATCAGCAAGCACCTCGCGTATCACCACATCCGCGGCACGGTGACCGGCCATGCGCTCGTCCACATCTTTCGCGCACTCGGGCACCACGTCGTCGGCATCAACTTCCTCGGCGATTGGGGCACCACGCACGGCTACCTTCTGGCCGCGTGGAACAAGTGGGGGCCGCCGTCGGGTCGAGATCAGCCGCTAGACATCTCCGGGTTGAACGCGCTGTACGTCAAGTTCAACCAGACCATGAAGGAGCACCCCGAGCTCGAGGCCGAGGGGCGCGCGTGGTTCAAGCGCCTCGAGGACGGCGACCCGGATGCGCGTGCGCTGTGGCAACGCTTCCGGGACGTGTCGTGGGCCGAGTTCGAGCAGGTCTACAAGATCCTCGGCATCCAGTTCGAGGAGGTGCGCGGCGAGAGCGCGTACGAACCGGCGCTCGCGGGCGTGATGAAGGAGCTCGACGACAAGGGCCTGATCTCGATCAGCGAGGGCGCTACCGTCGTCGCGATCCCCGGCGAGAAGACGCCGTTGCTACTCCGCAAGGGGGACGGCAGCACGCTGTACGCGACGCGCGATGTCGCCGCGGCCGAGTATCACTGGGAGACCTACCACTTCACGCGCAAGCTCTACGTCGTCGGACGCGAGCAGGCCCTGCACTTCCGCCAGCTCTACAAGGCGCTCGCACTGGCAGGCCACGCGTGGGCGGGCACGATGGACGGCGAGAAGTACACGCCGGGTCGGCTGCAGCACGTCGCGTACGGCCACATCCGCCTCGGTGGTCAGCGCACCGCCACGCGCCTCGGCAACGTGGTGCTGATGAACCGCGTGTTCGACACGATGCAGGACGAGCAGCGCCCGCGGATCGCCGAGAAGAACCCGGAGAAGACCGCCCTCGAGATCGATGCGGTCGCGCGCACCGTCGGGATCGGCGCCGTGGTGTTCGCGAACCTCGCCTCGCAGCGCGAGCGCGACATCGACTTCGACATCGACAAGGTGACGTCCACCGAGGGCGACTCCGGTCCCTATCTGCAGTACGTCCACGCCCGCTGCGCGTCGATCATGCGCAAGGCCGGCGAGACGCTGCTCGAGCAGGGCAACGACCCGGCGCGCGCCGCGAACGCCGCGATCGTGCTGCGGCGCCTGCACGCGCTCGAGCAGCGGGTGCAAGGCGAACCGCACGCGCCGCTCGACGTCGATCTCACCAAGCTGACGCACGACAGCGAGTGGGCGATCGCGCGCCGGATCGCCGAGCTCCCCGACGTGGTGGTGCGCGCCGCCGACGCCGCCGAGCCGCACCTCGTCTGCCACTACCTGCTGCAGCTCGCGGGCGACTTCTCGTACTGGTACACGCAGGGCAACGGCGACAAGTCGCTGCGCGTGATCGTCGACGATCCCGAGGTCATGAGTGCACGCCTGGCCCTCGCGGCGGCGGCGCAGGCGGCGATGGCAACCGGGCTCGGCCTGCTCGGTATCGGCGCGCCCGACTGGATGTGATCGGTTGGCGAGGGTTGGCGTATTTTTTGGTCATGGCAGCGCCCTCTGGCAACGGCGCACAAGCCCGGTACGCGAGCTCAAGGTCGCCAACCCGCCAACTCCCTTCGCGGAGTCAGGCTGACCCGAGCAACTAACGCGGCGTCGACGCCGGAGCCGGCAGCGGCTTCAGCGTGCGATAGCGATCGCGCAGCCGCGTCTGGTGCGAGGCGAGCGACTGCACCACCCCACCCGTGATCACCACCTCGACGCGCGTCGACAGCTCCAGCGGATCGCCGGACCACAGCACGACATCGGCGGGCTTGCCCTGGTCGAGCGTGCCGCGGTCGAGGCCGTAGATCTGCGCCGGCACCGTGGTGATCGACGCGAGCCCCTCGGCCCACGACAGGCCGTTCGCGACCGCGATGCCGGCGAGCTGCCGGATCGTGCGCACCATGCTGGTCGAGCCCAGCGTCGAGATCGCGACCTTGACGCCGGCCTTGGTCAGGAGGGTCGCGTTGTCGTCGCGGACGTCGGCGGCGGTGATGTTGCCCGGCAGGTTCGCCGTCGGATCGAGCATCACCGGTACCTTCGCCGCGGCGAGCTCCTTCGCGACGCGCCACGCTTCGTCGCCATTGGAGATCGCGATCTTGAGCTTCCGCTCCGCGGCGATCGCGAGGGCCGCGCGGATGTCGACCTCGGACGACGCGCTGATCACCAGCAGCACCCGACCCTCGAGCACCGGGATCAACGCTTCGAGGTCCAGCCGGTTCGCGGCCAGGCGACGAGCCTGATTGCGCTCGAAGCCCCCGCGGTTCTTGCGATACGCGTCGACGTCGTCGAACAGCTCGCGCAGGCGCAGGGCCGCGTAGCCGCGCGAGCCCATCGAGCTCGCCCCCGGACCCAGCGCGGCTTGCATCGCGACGGTGGCACGCAGCGGGGTTGCTCCGCCGAGCGAGATGAAGGCCGCCTGCCCTGCCACGAGCCCACCGCGCGGGCCGATCACCGACGACGTCACGCCGCCGGCGCGCGCGACGGCGATCGCCGCGGAGTGCGGATCGAACGCCTCGCTCGAACGATACGCCGCATGGACCTCGGTCGGCGACGTGCTGAACCGGCCGTCGTTGCCGGAGCCCTCGAGATCGATCTCGATCAGCCCGAGCATCGACGACGCCTCGATCAAGCCCGCGGTGACGACCTTGCCCTTGCCGTCGATGATCTTCGCACCGGCCGGCGCGGCCACCTTGCCGACGGCGGCGATCTTGCCGTCGCGGATCACGATCGTCGCGTCCTCGAGCTTCTGCGTCGGGGTCGGATAGATGGTGGCGCCGGTGATCGCGATGGTGTCGGCGGACGCGACGGCGGTGACCAGACAGAGCGCGAGGATGGCCTTCATCGCGTGAACCCTCCGTCGACGGTGGTGTGCCCGAGCTCGAAGTCCGCGGGTTGCAGCCCCTGGGTTCGCTCGAACGTGATCTCGCCGCCGGCGATCGTGAGCTCGGCGCGGCTGTACACCGAGAACGGCGAGCCGCTCCACATCACCACGTCGGCACGCTTGCCGACCTCCAGCGTGCCGGTGATGTCGTCGATGCCGAGCACCCACGCTGGGTTCGCGGTCACCCAGCGCAGCACGTCGTTGTCGTCGAGCGGAATGCCCGCAGCGCGCCCCGCGGCCGCGGCCTTCGCCGCTTCCTGGTTGAGCCGCTGGATGCCGATCGCCGAGTCCGAGTGGATCGTGACGCGCCCGCGCTGCTCGTGAAACAGCGCCGCGTTCTCCTGGATCCCGTCGAACGCCTCGTGCTTGAAGCCCCACCAGTCGGCCCAGGTGTTGATCGCGATGCCCTTGCGCACGAGCAGGTCGCGGATCTTGTAGGCCTCGAGCGCGTGGTGGAACGAGCGGATCGTGAAGCCGAGCTCGTCGGCGATCGCGACCATCTCGGCCATGTCGGAGGCCTTGTAGCAGTGGATCTGCACCAGGAGGTCGCCGCGCAACACGCTCGCGAGCGTGTCGAGCTTGAGATCGACCGCCGGGACGTCGGGCGCGGCCTCCACCTTCTGGCGCGGCTTGCTACCTCGCTTCGCGTCGAGCTCGGCCGCGCGGTTGCGCTTCTTGAGCCACAGGTCTCGCGCGCGCGCATACGCGTTCTGCCGCGCGACGTAGCTGCGCGCCTCGTAGTACGCGGCGCGAAACTGGGCGTACTCCCCCATCCGCGTCTTCATGCCCTTGTCGCCGTAGACCCGCTTCGGGTTCTCGCCGCACGCCATCTTGAGCGTGCGTGGGGCACCGGGGAACGCCACCTCGTCGGAGGTGCGGCCCTGCTTCATCGCCACGGTGAAGCCTTCACCGCCGACGAGGTTTGCCGAGCCCGGCAAGATCAACGCGGCCGTCACGCCACCTGCCGCCGCGCGGGAGATCTGTGGATCTTGCGGGTGATACGCGTACTGCGCCTTCGCCTGCGCGGTGACCGGAGAGCTCATCTCGTTGCCGTCGTCGTGGGCCGCACCACCGGGCGCGGCGTAGACGCCGATGTGCGAGTGCGCGTCGATCACGCCGGGCGTCACGACCTTGCCGGTGCCGTCGATCACGCGCGCCCCCGACGGGAGGGTGACCTCTTCACCGAGCGCGGTGATCGCGCCTTGTTGCAGCACGATCGTGCCGCGCTCGATCCGCCTGCCCGTCGCCGTCAGGATCGTGGCGTTCTTGATCGCGATCACCGGTGCTTGCTTGTTCTCGAGCGCGGCACGCGGCTCGCCCGACGAGCGCTTGACGCCGATCGGGAGCTCCGCGATCGGATCGACCCAGCTCTCCTCGACGTCGGCAGGCTCGACGGTGACCACCAACTTGGGTTTCGGCGCCCCCGAGCACGCGACGAGCGCCAGCAGACAGGACCCGCATCTCCCCCAAGCGGGCTGGCTCGCTGGCGTCATGACCCGGAGTAATACCGCTACTTGCGATCGCGGCGGCGGATCTGTTCGAGCAAGCTGGCTGCGTCATCGAGCGCGCGCCGCAGTCTGTCGCGCTGATCGGGGCGGACGTCGTCGTACAGGCGATCGCGCCGGCTGATCGAGCGCAGCAGCGCGGCGATGTTCTCCGCGTACAGCACGTGCCGCTCGGGGTACGGCAGCTCGTTCTCGACCGACGGTTGCGGGGTGCCTCCGACGACGACCTGCTTCGCGACGTTGTGCTGCTGCGGCGGCGACGGAACCACGGCCGCCTGCGCCGGGTGGGTGCCCTTCGCACGCCCCGGCACGATCCGCGGGGACTCGGGCATCCCGGCCGGGCGTGGTGCCTGGAACCCGCCCTGCGGGATCGCCGGTGCATTCGGATCGGGGCGTGCCCACGGGTTGTCCGGGCCTCTCCTCTCGAGCTTGCCGTCGACGGCGACCGCGGCGATCACATTCGGATCACTCTCCGGGGTGACCGAGACGATGGGGCTCGACGTCATGGTCGCGACCTCGAGCGACTGGCCCGGCCACTCGGAGATCGGGACCTCGAACATCGAGCGCTCGCCGATCCTCGGCTCGCTGTCGCGCACGATCACGTGCTCTCGATCGGTCCCGGCCGCCCCGCGCACGATGACAAATCGTCGCCCCTTGTCATCGTGGAAGCCGACCACGTAGACGCTGGCCTGCGTCTTTACCCGGTACACCGCGACTGCACGTGCGCGGAGGTCACCGAACACGGTGTGCTGGCTCACTCGACCATTGTACATATACGGCGGTGTCCAGTCGTCCCGAGCAGCTCGCCCGTCGCTATGTCGGCTGGGTGCGCCGGCATTCTGTCGTGATCGTCCTCGCGCACCTCCTGCTGATGGCGGGTGCCCTCTACCTCATCAAGTACCACCTGCCGCTGCGGGCCGACTTCTCGTACCTGCTGCCGCAGGACGCGCCCGCGGTCCAGGACCTTCGCAAGCTCGAAGCGCGCGTCAAGGCGAACGACGCAGTGCTCGTGCTGGTCGAGGCGCCCGATCGCGCCACGCAAGCAGCCGTGACCAAGGGGATGATCGAAGGAGCGAAGGGGATCTCGAAGGAGCTCGTCGATCGCGTCGAACACGACGACAGCGACGTCCGCGCGTTCTTCAAGGCGCGCCGCCACCTGTTCGTGCCTCTCGAGGATCTCCAGCGCGCCTCGAAGGCGCTCGACAACTACCTCGCGCAGGCGAAGAACAAGGCGAACCCACTCATCATCGATCTCGACGAGCCAGATCCCGCCGCCGTCGCACGCGACAAGAAGCAGCTCGAGGATCTCCAGGCGAAGCGCCGCGAGGCCGAGAGCCAACTCGACAAGCCAACGAACGTCAGCGCAGACGGCAAGATCGCGCTGATCCAGGTCCGCACGCTGTTCCGCTCGACCGATGCAGGCAAGGGGCAGGCCCTGCTCGATGCCCTCACCGACATCCGCACCTCCGTGCTCGCGAAGTACCCCGGCACGAGGGTCGGGTTCGCCGGCGGCGTGGTGACCGCGGTCGCCGAGCACGACGCGATCTTCCGCGGCATGGTGATGTCGAGCCTGATCACGATGCTGCTGGTCGGGTTGGTGCTCGCGCTGTACTTCCGCAGTGCGACGCTGCTGGGGCTGTTGATCGGTACCCTCGGGCTCGCGACGGTGCTGTCGTTCGGATTCGCCGCGATCACCGTCGGGCACCTCAATGCCGCCACCGCGTTCCTCGGCGCGATCATCGCGGGCAACGGCATCAACTACGGCATCCTGTTGATCGCGCGTTACCTCGAGGAGCGCCGCCGCCACGACGTCGAAGACGCGATGGCGATCGCGATCTCGGGCACGCTGCGGCCGACGGCCGTGGCCTCGCTCGGTGCCTCGATCGCGTATGGCTCGCTCGCGGCGACCAGCTTCAAGGGCTTCGCCGACTTCGCGATCATCGGTGCCGTCGGCATGATGGTGTGCTGGCTCGCGACGTACATGTTGCTGCCGGCTCTGATGCTCAAGATCGGGCGCACGACGCGGGTCTATGCGGGCGACCCGATCGTCGGCAGCACGCTGGTCCGGCTGCTCGGGTTCCGGCGCTCCGGCGTGGTCTGCGTCGTCGCCGCGGTGCTCGCGGTGGCGGCGAGCGTGATCGTCTACCAGTACATCAAGGCCGATCCGTTCGAGTACAACATCCGCAATCTGCGCAGCGAGGGCAGCGTCGCCGTCGAGTCGCGCGAGTGGATGCAGCTCTCCGACCGCACCTTCGGGCGCGGCATCTCGAGTCGCACGTACATCGCCGCGGATCGCTACGAGCAGGTCCCGATGATCGTGACCGCGCTCAAGGATCACGAGAAGGGCGTCCCCGAGGCCGATCAGACGTTCGGCGCCGTGTCCTCGATCCTCGATGCGGTGCCCGATCATCAGCCGGAGAAGCTCGCGGTGCTCGCCAAGATCCGCGCATCGCTCACCGACGAGGTCCTCGGTCAGCTCGACGACAAGGACCGCGTCGAGCTCGAGGCGTTGCGCCCACCCGAGGACCTGCAACCGATCACGCCGGAGCAGCTACCCCACACGCTCAAGGAGGCGTTGACCGAGAAGGACGGCCGCATCGGCTTGCTCGTCGGGCTGCGCCCCGCGCCGCGCCTCGACGAGTGGAGCGGCAAGGATCTGATCCGGTTCGCGAATGCCGTGCGCAAGATCGAGCTCGCCGACAAGGAGACGGTGACCACGTCGGGCTCGAGCGTGATCTTCGCGGACATCGTCACGTCGATCGAATCCGACGGTCCCCTCGTCACCGCCGTGGCGGGCATCGGGCTGATCCTGATGGTGCTCCTGCTGGTCGGGATCAATCGTCGCGCGTTCGCGGTGCTCGCGGGCACGGCGTCCGGCACCCTGCTGATGGTCTCGGCGTGCGCGCTGCTCGGGCTGCACGTCAACTTCCTCGATTTTATCGCCCTTCCGATCACCCTCGGCCTCGGCATCGACTACGCGATCAACATCGCGCATCGCCAGCACCACGAGGCTGTCCTGGATCCGATCGCGACGCTACGCACCTCGGGCGCCGCGGTGTTCGTGTGCTCGCTGACCACGATCATCGGGTACGGCTCGCTGCTCGCCTCGGACAACCTCGCGATCCGCGGCTTCGGTACGGCCTCGTTGATCGGCGAGATCGGCTGCGTGTTTACCGCGCTCGTCCTGGTGCCGGCGATCCTCGCGGTCGGCCGATCCGGAAGATCCGGAAGCAAGCCGGTCCGACCTTTGCCAGCAGCAACCATCCACGTTCCTTGAATTGAAGAAGTGTTTGGTGTGCACTGGGGCCGACCCTAGGTCGGGTCTCGTTCGGTATGGCTAAGCCTACGCACTGGCGTTCGTTCTATCTCTGTCTCTGCGCGATCGTGCTCGCGGGTGCGGTGATGGTGCTCGTGCTCCCGCGGCTCGCAGGCCTGTTCCTGCTCGGGCTCTACTGCATCCCGACGAACTCGATCTTCCCGTTGCCGCACGAGCCGGGCGTCCTGTACTTCGCGCAGTTCTACGATCCGTTGTGGATCGCGATCGCCGCCACCATCGCCAGCGTGGTGATGAGCTTCGCCGACTACGCGATGGTCGAGGCGTGGATGCGCCACCCGCGGCTCGGGAGTGTCCAGCACACCAAGTTGTTCAAGTGGGCGGTCAAGTGGATGAAGCGGTGGCCGTTCGCGATCATCGTGCTGTTCTCGCTCACCCCCTTGCCGATCAGCGTCGTGCGGATCCTCGCGCCGGCGTCGGGCTATCCGGTGTCGCGCTACATCGCCGCGCAGATCGTCGGGCGGTTGCCGCGGTTCTACCTGCTCGCGTACCTCGGTGCGGCGGTGCAGTTCCCGGTCTGGGTGCTGGTCGCGATCTTCGTGGCCACCGTCGGGTTGTTCTGGCTGACCAGTCGCTCGCCGAAGGATGCGGATGAGGCGGTCGACGAGGACGAGGTGAACGTGATCGATCCGAACGAACCTGCGAGCATATGATCGGGATCGTCGGAGGCACCGGTCTGTACGAGCTCGGCCTCGATCAAGCCGCGTGGAGGACCATCGAGTCGCCGTTCGGCGCGCCGTCGGATGCGGTGCTCACCGGGACGCTCGGCGGGCACGGGATCGCGTTCCTGCCGCGGCACGGTCGCGGTCACAAGATCCCGCCGCACGAGATCAACTTCCGCGCGAACATCGACGTGCTCAAGCGCGCCGGGGCGACGTCGCTGCTGTCGATCAGCGCGGTCGGCTCGCTCAACGTGAAGCTGCCGCCAGGCACGTTCGTGCTGGTGAACCAGTTCGTCGATCGCACCCTGCGCGGTCCGAAGACGTTCTTCGGCACCGGCTGCGTCGCACACGTCTCGATGGCGCACCCGACGTGCACGCGGATGATGGATGCGCTGCAAGTCGCCGGCGAGGATGCGGAGCTGTCGATCGTTCGCGGTGGCACGTACCTCGCGATGGAAGGCCCGCAGTTCTCGAGCTTCGCGGAGTCCGAGATGCATCGGCACCTCGGCTGCGACGTCGTAGGGATGACCAACATGCCCGAGGCGAAGCTCGCGCGCGAAGCCGAGCTCTGTTACGCGACCGTCGCGATGGTCACCGACTTCGACTGCTGGCACCCGGATCACGACCACGTCAAGGTCGACGACGTGGTGCGCGTGCTGCTCGCGAACGCCGAGCACGCGCGAACCTTGGTGCGCCACGCCGAGCCGAGGCTCGCGCAGGATCGCAACGCGCCGTGTCCGCGCGGCTGCCATCGCTCGCTCGACAACGCGATCCTGACGGCGCCCGCGTCGCGCGATCCGGCGCTGTGCGCGAGCTTGTCGGCGATCGCCGGCCGCGTGCTCAAATCATGAAGCTCGACGGTCGGTGGCGTCGCACGATCGAGGCGCACGGGAGCTCCGTGACCGTGCTCGATCAGACCGCCCTGCCCCATCAGATCGCGTGGAACGTGCTGGCGACGCTCGATCAAGTCTGCGACGCGATCCGCGACATGGTGGTGCGCGGAGCGCCACTGATCGGGGCGACCGCGGCGTGGGGCGTGGCGATCGCGGCGGCCCACAACATCGATGTCCACACCGCATGCGCGAAGCTGCTGGCGACGCGGCCGACGGCGATCAACCTCGCGTGGGCGCTCGCGGAGATGCGGCGCGGGATGGAGCCTCATGCGGGGCCGGCACGCGTGCAGGCAGCGCGCGCGCTGGCGGCGAAGATCTGCGACGACGACGTCGCGACGTGCAAGGCGATCGGCGATCACGGCGTGCAGCTGTTGCGCGACGTCCATGCGCGGACGGGCAAGCCGGTGCGCGTGCTGACCCACTGCAATGCCGGCTGGCTCGCGACGGTCGATTGGGGCACCGCGCTGTCGCCGGTGTACCGCGCGTTCGAGGACGGCATCCCGGTGCACGTCTGGGTCGACGAGACGCGGCCACGCAACCAGGGTCTCCTCACCGCGTTCGAGCTCGCGCAGCACGGCGTGCCGTACACCGTGCTCGCCGACAATGCCGGCGGTCACTACCTGCAGCGCGGCGAGGTCGACCTCTGCATCGTCGGCACCGATCGCACGACGCGCACCGGCGACGTCTGCAACAAGATCGGGACGTACCTCAAGGCGCTCGCGGCGCACGACAACGAGGTGCCGTTCTACGTGGCCGCGCCGTCGTCGTCGATCGACTGGAAGCTCTCGAAGGGATCCGACATCCCGATCGAGGAGCGCAGCGGTGACGAGGTCCGCACGATCCGAGGGGTCGAGATCATGTCACCCGACACCCCGGTCGCCAACCCCGCGTTCGACGTCACGCCGGCTCGGCTGGTCACCGCGATCATCACCGAGCGTGGCATCTGCACGCCCGACCAGCTGCTGACGCTGTTCCCCGAGCGCGCGTGATCGCATTCGGTCGGTGCATGCGGCTGGCGATCCTGTTCGTGCTGCTCGGATGTGGTGGCACGACCACGCCGCCATCGGCGGACGTCTGCGGCTCCCTCGATCGCAACACCTGCCTCGCGAGCGACACGTGCTCGCTCGTCCACGTCGCCGAGATGCAGTACGAGTGTCGAGCCGAGTCGGGCACCTGCGAGGTCGGCCACAAGCAGGACGACCAGGCAGGCTGCGAGAAGCGCGCGGGTTGCCGCTTCGATCCCGGCTCTTGCTACTGCCCTTGCAAGGGGTACGGCAAGACCACGGTCGAGGACAGGGCGGGCGAGTCGTGCAAGTGCGAGTGCGGTGGAGGCCCGCCGCCGACGTGCGTCGCAGAGAGCGCGCCACCGTCGAGGAAGCGATGACGTTGCTCGGCGTGCGGATCGGATGTCGCGGTCTCGAGCCAGCCTGCGTGCCTGGTGGGCCGTCGTGACGTTGTCGCTGCGCAACGAGCTGCTCGCGACCTCGAAGCGGATGGCCGAGCTCGGCCTCGCACCTGGCACCTCGGGCAACGTCAGCGTCCGTACCTCGAACGGCTTCCTCGTCACGCCGTCGGCGATCCCGTACGACACGCTGCAACCCGACGACATGGTCGAGGTGCGCGACGACGGCACGCTGCGGCCGAACCAGCGCGTGCCCTCGAGCGAGTGGCAGCTCCATCGCGATCTGATGGCCACCCGTCGCGAGGCCGCGGCGATCGTCCACACCCACGCGCCGTTCTGCACCACGATCGCGTGCCTCCGGCAGCCGCTGCCCGCCATCCACTACATGATCGCGCTCGCCGGCACTGCCGAGATCCCGTGCGCCGACTACGCGACCTACGGCAGCGCCGAGCTCGCCCACAACGTCGCGCGTGCGCTCGGCGACGGCAGAGCCGCGCTGATGGCCAACCACGGCATGGTCGCGCTCGGCGATTCGCTCGCCTCCGCGCTCAAGCTCGCGGCCGAGATCGAGACCATCGCCGGGTTGTACTGGCGCGCCCTCCAGATCGGCACGCCGGTGATCCTCCCCGCCGACGAGATCCAGCGAGTCGCCGCGAAGTTCGCGGCACACGGTCAGCCGGCCTCGAAGACCAAGCGCTCCTGGTAACCGGCCTCGTCCGCTCACCGGACAGACCGCCGCGTCATCAGGCGCGACCTAACATCAGGCACGACCTAACGGCGGCACCCGGGCCACGTCGTCGGGCTCTCCGGTGGAAGGCGTCGTCGTGCAACCTCGTGCGCACTCCCCCACCGGGGTTGAGGGGACGACGAGGTAACTGCGCGTTGTTGCGCAACCAAGCGCAGACGTGTCCGAAAACCGGACATCAGACGCGACCTAACGGCGGCACCCGGCCCACGTCGTCGGATCTCGGGTGGAAGGCGTCGTCGTGCAACCTCGTGCGCACTCCCCCACCGGGGTTGAGGGAACGACGAGGTAACTGCGCGTTATTGCGCAACCAAGCGCAGACGTGTCCGAAAACCGGACATCAGGTACGACCTAACGGCGGCACCCAGCCCACGTCGTCAGGATCTCGGGTGGAAGGCGTCGTCGTGCAACCTCGTGCGCACTCCCCCACCGGGGTTGAGGGAACGACGAGGTAACTGCGCATTACTGCGCAACCAAGCGCGGACGTGTCCGAAAATCGGACATCACGTATGGCTACTGGCGACGCCAGGTCCACGTCGCCGGGATCTTGAACTGCAGTCCGCCACCGATCTCCCAGCCGCCCTCGTCACCGAACAGCACGCGTGCCCGCATGTAGTAGATCGTGAAGTAGCCCTGCACCTGCGGGCCGGTCGCGCCGGTCTTCGGATCGAACGCCCAGCCACCGCCGAAGCCGATCGCGTTCGCCCAGGCCGTCTGCCCCTCGACATAGACGGGGCCGAGCTTGGCCTGCGCGTCGTCGGTCAGCTTGTCCTTGAGGACGCGCAACCCCGACCAACCGAGCGTGAGCCCGTAGGACCGCGGTGGCAACACGACGCCTCTCGGCAACAGGCTCATCGCATGGTCGTTGTGGGTGACCTCGGACTGGCCGTAGCTCAGCGTGACCTCGCCGGCGAGCTCGAAGAAGCCTTGGTCCGCGAAGGATCCACCACCGCCACCGCCGAGCACGCCGCTCGTCAACGCCAGGCGGTGCTCGCCCGGATCGTCGGGATACTCCGGCTGCGCCGACGTCAGGTTCTTCGGCGGCGCGAGGGGATCGACGACGCCCGGCGCGTTGACGTCGCGGTGGAAGTGACATCCGACGAGCGCGACGACCGCGAGCGCTTTCATCGTCCCCTCGCGGGCCACTCGCGATAGGCGTGGGTCGCAGGCAGTTGCCACGCGTTGACCATGCCGCCAACATCGATCGACACCGCGACGATGGCAGTGCGCTCACCGCGATTCCACCGGGCCTCGTTGTCGAGCTCGAACGCAATGTAGTAGTACGTCGCCTCGAGCAGCGACGGATCGGGCGTACCGCCGTCTCGTATCGCATGGATCGAGTGGAGCTGACCCTCGTCTGCTTGCACCTCGGTGCCGCGCGTCTGTACGACGAGCCGACCGGTGAACGTGCGATCCGGGAACTTCAGCGTCGCACCGACGAAGTTCGCGAGGCACGCCCGCTCGACCGGCATCGGCGCCGCCGGAGGCGCGATCGCGATCGGTGGGTTCGTCGGGATCGGTGGGTTCGATGTGCCGGGCGTGACCTTTGCGGGCGCGTTCGCCGGACCCGCGTTCGTCGGGCTCGTTGCCGGATCGACAGCGACCTGCGACGACCTCCCAGCCGGAGTGGTCGAAGGCGTCGATCCAGCGGCTACCTGCGATGGTCGCCCCGCCGGGTCCTGCACTGCGCCCTGGCGACTCGGCGTGATCCGCACCGTGATGCCCATCCCCGTCTTGCCAGACTTCGAGACCCAGAGATCCGCGGTGCCGCATGGCAGCGCCAGTGGCTGGCTCGCGATCGACCACATCGGCACGTTCGCGGGTGAGACCGGCGGAGGTGCCGACGTCGCGACGCTGACCACCGCCACCACGGCGACGAACACCTTCCCTGCGATGCGGGTAGGGGGGGCCGTGAGGAGGTTGGTTGGGGCGTCTTTCATGGGCGAGCGCGAACGCGACAGATAACGCAGGGTGGTCGGTCGAGCTTGCACCCGGTACCGCAGGGCGTGGTCGATTCCGTGATTTCAGGGTGAGCGGTGGCGGAATCCGCTAGCGGCGACCGAGCGCACGAGGCGCGGCCTTGCCCTTGCCACCGACGACAATCACGACGATCAGCGTGAGCACGTACGGTAGCAGCGGCGCGAGCTCGCGCGGCACCGCCGAGCCGGTGGCCTGCAGCTGATTCTCGACGGCATACGCCGACGCCACGCCGAGACACGCCAGCGCCGCCCATGCCGGTCGCCAGCCAGCGAGGATGACCATCGCGAGCGCGATGTAGCCGCGGCCCGCGGACATGTCCGCGTAGAAGCTGCCCGCCGCGAGCGAAAGTTGCGCACCGCCGGCACCGGCGAGCGCGCCGCCGACGAGGCCTGCCGCGAAGCGCGCCGTGGTCGGCGAGACGCCAACAGCGACGAGCGAGTCCGGTCGATCGCCTGCAGCGCGCAAGCGCAGGCCCCACCGCGTGCGTCGCATCGCGAGCGGCACGATGATCGCCGCCCCCACCGCGATCCAGAAGATCGGGTTCGCGAGGATGTCGCCCTCGAAGCCCTGGAACGGCGGCGAGCTCGCCCCCTCGTGGAAGATGACCTGCAGCATGAAGCGCGTGCCGCCGAGGGCGAGCAGGTTGAGCGCGACCCCGACGATCACCTGATCCGCCGACAGCTTCAGCGCGAGTCCGAGCTGGAGCGCGGCGACCAGCATACCGGCGAGCACCCCTGCGAGGACGCCCACGTAGGCGTTGCCGGTGGCATACGCCATCGCGGCGCCCGCGAAGGCACCGAACAGGAGCTTCGCTTCGAGGGCGAGATCGATGACGCCCGCGCGCTCCGTGATCGCGCCCCCCATCGCGGCCAGCGCGAACGGGATCGAGATCTTGAGCAGCTGGGCGCCGAACTCGAGCGACGCCACCGCGGTGAACAGCTCGGAGTGCGTCGTGGTCTCGAGCACCGCGGCGCCGATCGCGAGCGCACTCGCGATCGAGGCCACGACGCGTAGGGGCAGCGTCGCCCGCAGGATCGCCGCGAACCCACTCGCCACCGCGACCAGCGACACCGCGAGGCCGCCGTACATCAGCCGATCGGAGTGGTGATCCATCCCGCTGACGAACAGCGCGCCGGCACACGCGAACGCGAACACGGCGAGTCCTGCGACGAGGGTGCGCATGAGCTGTTGCGTCGTCATGTGGTCGCCTCCCGTGCCACCGGACGACGCGCGACCCACGGCCCCGCCGCCGCGACCGACAGCACGACCACGCCCTGCAACATCTCGGTGAGCTCCTTCGGGACGAGGTCAGCCACGGTGAGGCCACCCGCGGACAGCAGGCCGAGCAACAGCGCCGCGACGAGCACGCCGAACGGATGACTGCGACCGAGCAGCGCTACCGAGATGCCGAGGAAGCCGGTGCCACGCCCGAGGCCCTCCTCGAACGCGTGCTTGTGACCCATCACGAAGTTCGCCGCGGCGAGCCCGGCGAGTGCCCCGGAGCCCGCCATCACGAGCGTCTGGATGCGGCCGACGGAGATGCCGACGGCTCGTGCCGCTGCTGGGTCCTGCCCCACCGCGAGCCACGCGCGGCCCCACGTCGTACGCGTGCGCAGGAACCAGATCGCGACCGCAGCGAGGATCGCGATCACCACCGCCACGTTCGCCGACGATCCGCCGAGCGGCAACTCCGGCAGCTTCGCGCCATCGACGATCGTCTCGCCGCGGGTGGTGCCGCCGCGGAACAACAGCTCGTTGCCGATCCATAGCGAGACGCCGGCGACGATCGCGTTGAGCATGATCGACGTGATCACCTCGTGCGCGCCCCGCGACGCTCGCAGGCCCCCGATCGCGACACCGACGAGTGCTCCCGCCGCCGCCGCCGCCGCGAGACAGATCGGGATGGCGAGGATCGCGGGTGTCCCTGAGGGCAGCGCTGCTCCGACCACGGCACATGCGAGCACGCCTGCGCCGAGCTGCCCTTCGACTCCGATGTTGAACAACCCGGCATCGAGCGCGAGCGCGACGGCGAGCCCGCACAGCGCGAAGCCCGTGGTCTTGTAGAGCACCTGTCCGAGCTGATACGGGTCGCCCGCGGTGCGCTCGAGCATCGCCCACCACACCCGGCCTGGCGACACGCCCGCGATCAGCATCAGCAGGCTGCCGATCGCGATCGAGACCAGCAACGCGATCCCGGCCGCCTCGAGCTCGCGCCGCGCATTCGTGCCGGGCCGCAGCAGGGCGATCAACGAGGCCTCGGGTCCATCGCCGGCGAGCGTACCTCACGCGATCGGTCGCGAGGGCGCCACGACGCGACGAGCTGGCCTGCCGTGATCGGCGTAGGCTCACGCCATGCGCGTGCTCGTAGTGCTCCTCGCGATCGGTTGTAGCAGCAAGCCCCCAGAGCCCGAGGCTTGCACCTGCACGCCCACCAACACCGGCCGGATCCGCGGACCCGGCGCTAGCGAGTCCTTGACCGGCACCTCGCTGCTCGCGGCACTGCGCCGCCACGCCCAGGACGTCCGC
This sequence comes from Deltaproteobacteria bacterium, assembly GCA_031385555.1. GTDB lineage: Bacteria > Myxococcota_A > Polyangia > Haliangiales > Haliangiaceae > JABFXX01. The sequence continues at coordinate 29,554 of JANNBP010000502.1, forward strand.
CTCCGCAAGACGCCGCGCGACATCAAGGTCGCCGACGACGAGCTCCGCTTCCAGATCATCGACTTCTGCTCGCCCTGCGAAGCGTGGGTCAACGATCGGATGACGATGGAGGAGATGTTCCCGCTCGATCGCCTCGACGAGGCGACCCGCGCCGTCTGCATGGGGCTCGTGCTCGGCACCGGATCCACGGTCTACGGCGAGGCCCGCCCCAAGGCGTGCCGGTAGCTCCGGCCGTCATCGCCGCTCCTCGAGAGCATGTGTCCGGTTCTCGGACACCTCCTCACGTCGTTGTGCAAGAATCCGCACTTGCGTGCGCTTCCCTCAACCCCGGTGAGGGATCGTGCACGAGGTTGCACGACGGCAGTTGCCACCAGCCGGCGCTGGTCATCATCACCGAGCGATCCCCTCAACCCCGGTGAGGGATCGTGCGCGAGGTTGCACGACGGCGACGATGCGACCAGGGCCGTCTGCTCGAGGCTCGCCGGCAGCTCGTGTTTGTCCGTCATCCGGTTGCCCCTCGAGAGTATGTGTCCGGTTCTCGGACACCTCCTCGCGTCGTTGTGCAAGAATCCGCACTTGCGTGCGCTTCCCTCAACCCCGGTGAGGCAACGTGCACGAGGTTGCACGACGGCAGTTGCCACCAACGGCTAGGCGCCGGTCATCATCACACCGAGTCGCTCGCGTGCCGCGGCCTCGCGGAGCTCGTCACCCGCGAGCTCGCCGACGATCCGACCGCGCAGTAGCACGACGATGCGATGACAGAGCGCGAGGAGCTCGTCCAGATCCGCCGAGATCACGAGCACGCCTGCACCGGCTGCCGCGGAGGCCCGCAGCCGCGCGTGGATCTTGACCACCGCGCCGAGGTCGACACCGCGCGTCGGTTGCGCGGCGATCACGGCGCGCAGGTTCGGCCGCGACAGCTCGCGCCCGATCACGAGCTTCTGCTGGTTGCCGCCGGACAACGCGCGTGCGAGGGCCGCTGGATCCGGCGGACGAATGTCGAGCTCGGCGATCTGCGCGACGGCATGGGCGGCGACCTTCGCCCGATCGATCAGGAATCGGCCGGTGATGTCGGCGCGACCGAGGGCCAGGTTCTCGGCGACGGTGCCGTCGAGCAGCAGGCCGCCGTGGTGACGATCCTCGGGGATGTGGGCGAGCCCGGCCGTGAGCCGGCGCGCTGGCGAGGCGGTACTCAGATCCGTGCCGCCGATCCGCACCACCCCCGTGGCGCGAACCAAGCCCGCGATCGCGAGGGCGAGCTCGCGCTGACCGTTGCCATCGACGCCGGCGACTCCGACGAGCTCGCCGCGACGGATCGTCAGCCCGACCCCGCGGAGCTCGGAGCCCACGGAGACATGCGAGAGGCCGAGCGCCTCGGGTGCGGAGGCCGGCGGGGCCGCCACGCGCTCCGAGGCGGGCAGCTCGCTCCCCACCATCGCCTTCGCGATCGCAGCCACCTCGAGGGGCCCCTGTCGCGAGGAGAACGTCGCGACGGTCTTGCCGGCGCGCAGCACGGTGACGTCGTCGGCGACCGCGCGCACCTCGTCGAGCTTGTGGGTGACGATCACGACGGTCGTGCCCTCGGCGGCCAACCGGCGCAGCGTCGCGAGCAGCCCCTCGACCTCGATCGGCGTCAGCACCGCGGTCGGCTCGTCGAGGATCAGCAGCTTCGCGCCGTCTCGCGCACCGGCGATCGCGTGGAGTGCGGCCACGATCTCGGCGCGCTGCGCCGCTCCGAGCGAGAGCTCGTCGGTGGTCGCGTCGGGATCGAGCGGCAGCCCGACCTGCGCTCCTAGCGCGTGCAGCGCGACGCGGCTCTCGGTGAGGTCGATCACCGGCCAGCCCGGCTCGACCCCGAGCACGGCGTTCTCGACCACGCTCAGCGTCCCCGCCGAGCTGCCGTGCTGCTGCACGATCCCGATCCCGGCCGCGCGCGCCGCCCGGCGATCCCAGGCCGCGAGATCCACCGGCCGGGCCGCCACCGCGAGCGTGCCGCCATCCGACGGCACGGTGCCGGCGAGGATCTTCACCAGCGTGCTCTTCCCCGCCCCGTTCTCGCCGACGAGTGCGTGCACCGTGCCCGATCGCAACGACAGCGTGGCCGCCGATAGCACCTCGCGCGTACCGTACCGCTTGGTCAGCGCCGCTTCGATCACTTCTCGGGCACCGTGATCTGCTTGTTCACGATCTGCTCGCCGAGCTTGCGCGCCTTCGTCGCCACCTCGAGCGGCAACAGGATCCGATTGCGCTCGTCGGAGATGAACGTCACACCGTCCTCGGCGAGCCCGAGCTCGCGCAACCCACCCCTCCACGTCCCGGTCGACAGATCGCGAATCACCTCGACCACCGCGACGTCGACGCGCTTGACCATGCTGGTGATCACGCAGCACGGCGCGTTGTCGTGTTGATCCGAATCGACGCCGATCGCCCTCGCCTTGCGCTGTCGTGCCGCCGCGAACACGCCGTCGCCGGTCTTGCCCGCCGCGTGAAAGATGATATCGGCACCCTGGCCGAACTGCGCGGCCGCGAGCTCCTCGCCCTTCGTCGGATCGGCGAACGCCTTCGGTTCGCTGCCGGCGTAGGCGCCCTTGACCACGCACTCCGGGCAGACGTGCTTGACGCCTGCCTCGTAGCCCGCCTCGAACTTCCGGATCAGCGGGATCTTCATCCCGCCCACGAACCCGACGACCTTCGTCCGCGTCAGGTAACACGCGATCGCGCCGACCAGGAAGCTACCCTCGTGCTCGCGGAACCGGAGCCCGACCAGGTTGTCGATCGTCCCGATGCCTTCCGATGGCGAGTAGTCGATGCCCGCGAACTTCACCTTCGGGAACTGCTTCGCGAGCCGCTCGAGATCGGGGCTGAAGATGAAGCCGACGCCGATCACGAGGTCCTTGCCACTCGCCGCCATCGTCCGCAGCGCCGCCTCGCGGTCCGCGCCTTCACTCGGCTCGACGAACGTCGCGTCGATGCCGAGCTCGGCCTTCGCGCGTTCGAGCCCGCGGTACGCCGCCTCGTTGAACGACTTGTCGTTCTTGCCGCCGACGTCGAATACCAACCCCACCTTGATCCCGACGCCGGCTTGCTTCGCGGGCGTGCCGATCACGACGGCGCCGATCGAGATCAGCGCCGCGTTGACGACGAGCAGCACGACGATCAACCGCGCCGCACTCATCGCGGACCGAGTCGCGGATCGAGTCGCGGATCGAGTCGCGGATCGAGCCGAAACGTAAAAAGGCCCGTCATGGGACGGACCTTAACACCAGCGAGGAATCTCGATCAGAGGATGATCGGGCCCGCGCAGTCCGAGACCAACGACGGGTCGAACTTGATCGACCACGCGAACAGGAAGCCGTTGTCGATCCCCCAGAGGTCCGTCACGCGCATCTCCCAGGTGCCATTGAGCGCGGCGCCCGACAGGGCCGACCACGGCGCGTCCGACTTGTAGTCGCCCGCAGGAAGCGTGCCCCCGCTGGCCGCCATCATCATCGTCGTGGGCGCGGTCGGCGTCCAACAGTACTCCATGCCCGTGCCCGGTACCGGGTTAGCGGCATTGTCGGAGTCGTTCGCGTTGCCGAGGAAGGTCTCGCCGCCCATCCGGTCGGCGAACTTGTGGAGAATGAAGACGGCGCCGCTCGGCGTGATCAACTCCATCTGGAGGTCGCGGAGCCACGAGTGCTCCATGTTCACGCAGACCTTGAGCAGCTTGCTCGGGTCCGTCAGCGTGGCTCCGTCCGGGAAGCCGATGAAGTTGAGCTGCGAGTTGTAGGAATCGTGGCACTCCTTGAACACGCAGTTTGGAGCGCCTGCAGTGGTGCACTGGGCATCCGTGGAGCACTGGGCACCGGTGCCGATGCCGTCCGGCAAGGCGAGCGGGGTAGCTTCCGGGTTCTCGACTGCACCGCACACCGCGCAACCGTCAATGCCCGAGCAGTCGGGATCGGAGCAGTCCGCGCGACCGTCACCATCGTCATCGAGGGCGTTGGTGCAGCTCTCGATTCCGGTCGGCTGGGTCATATCGTCATCGTCGTCGCCGGGGCCGTTGCCACCAGGGCGGCCCGTCGGGCCACATGCTGCGAGAAGAGCGATCAAACCGAGTGCGGTCCTCATGTGGGGCGGACCTTACCCTCCCTCCCCCTACAGGGATCAAGAGAAAACTGCTGTGTGCGTATGCTACGTTCTGACAGCAGGAGGGCTCTCGATGGGCATCATGAGTTTCATCAAGGGGGGTGTCGCCGAAATGGCGATTGCGCGCCCCGACGCCGCGAAGGATCAGTGGGTCTACAAGCACCCGGACCAGACGATCCCGTGGAAGGCACAGCTGACGGTCGACAGCGACGAGGTCGCGCTGTTCTTCAAGAACGGTGCGTACGTCGGCCAGTTCTCGGCCGGCCGGCACACGCTGGATGCGAGCAACATCCCGTTCCTCGGGCAGTTGATCGACAAGTTCACCGGCGGAAACGTCTTCATCTGCGAGATCTTTTTCGTCACCACCCGCGAGATGCCGTCGATCAAGTTCGGCACCTCGATCGGTGACGTCCAGGATCCGCAGACCAAGCTCCGCATACGGCTGATGGTCCACGGCGAGTTCTCCGCGAAGGTGATCGACCCCGTGAAGCTCCTGATCGGCTTGGTCGGCCAGAAGAACGCGACGAACGAGGGCTTCCTCCCGTGGTTCAAGAGCCAGGTCCAGAAGACGATGAAGGACGGCATCGCCGAGCTCATCGTCAAGGAGAACTGGCCGCTGATGAAGGTCACGTCGGGTGGCTACACCGACGAGATCGAGGAATCGACGCTCCAGAAGGTCCGCCGGAACATCGAGCCCTACGGCGTCGAGATCATCCGGTTCGGCGACTTCTCCGTCTCGATGGACGAGAAGGACAAGGAGCGGCTCGACAAGCTGGTCGACCGCATGGCGTACGTCGACGGCATGGGCTCGGTGAACGGCGGCATGGCCGCGTACCAGCAGCTCGCGCAGGCCGAGATGATGATGGGCGCCGCCGAGGGCATGAAGAAGGGCGGCGATGGCGGTGGCGGTGCGCTCCAGGGCGCCGGTATCGGCATGGGCTTCGCGATGGCGGGTCAGATGGGCGGCATGATGGGCAACGCGAACGCGAACCGCCCTGCCGAGAGCAAGGAGTCGATCATGGCCACGCTCAAGCAGCTCGGCGAGCTGAAGGCGGCCGGCATCCTCGACGAGGCCGAGTTCAACCAGAAGAAGAAAGAGCTGCTCGCGAAGCTCTGACGGTGTCTGTTGGCGTCGATGGCCGCGGGATCACCCTGCGGCCGTTGTCGTTTTCGGGGCCTTTTGGGGCTCAGGCCCCAAACCCCTTGCGCTAGGGTCTGCGCCTTCGATGTCCCGCCTCGACAACCAGGCCTACTACGACGACTTCGCCGGCTGGTACGAGCGCGAGCGGCACCTACCCTACCACCGCATGCTCGACGATCTCGAGGTCTCCCTCGTCGAGCGCTACGGCACCGGCAAGGATGTCTTCGAGGTCGGCTGCGGCACCGGGCTGATCCTCGATCGCACGGCGCGGTTCGCCCGCACGGCCACCGGCATCGACCTGTCGGGCGGCATGCTCGCGAAGGCGGCGAAGCGCGGGCTCCGCGTCGCCCAGGCCTCGGCCACCGAGCTGCCGATCGCCACCGCGAGCGTCGACGTCGCGTACTCGTTCAAGGTGCTCGCGCACATCCCCGACATCGCCGGCGCGATGCGCGAGATGGCGCGCATCACGCGCCCGGGCGGCTGGGTGCTCGCCGAGTTCTACAACGCGCGCTCGATCCGCCGGCTCGTCAAGGCGGTGAAGCCACCGACCGCGGTCAGCAGCCAGACCAACGACGAGCACGTGTTCACACGCTACGACGACGCCAGCGCGATCCGCAGCTACCTGCCACCCGAGCTCGAGTGGGTGACCTCGCGCGGCATCCGCGTGATCACGCCGGTCGCGAAGGTACTCGAGGTGCCCGTGCTCGGTGCCGCGGTGCGGTGGGCCGAGCACCGGCTCGCGGATCTGCCCGTCGCGCGCGACCTCGGTGGCTTCCTCGTCGCCTGCTGCCGCCGCCGTTAGTCGGCGGGCTTCACGACGTCCGCACCGACGAGATCGCGTCCACCCGTCGCCAGGTCCGCGGGATCGAAGCCCGGCTTGCCATGCGGACCGACGAGGATGTAGAGCCCGGCCGGCATGTACGGTCGCTCGTGCCGCCACTGCGTCTCGAACTTGCGGCGCTCCTCGAAGATCTCGGCGGCGAGCTCGGCGGAGTCCGTGCCTTCGAGCTCGGCGAGCTTGTCGAGGAGATTCGCTCTCGCACCATCGTCGTCGGTGATCAGCAGCATCTCCTTGAGCTCGCGGATCGCGCGCTCGCGCTTGCCGAGCTTCGTGTGGATCGTCGCGACCATGGTGGCGAGGTTCGACGGTGCACCGGGCAACCGGATCGCTTTGTTGAGCTGCGCCGCTCCCGCCTCGTCCCACGCACGGCGCTGGGCAACGTCCTGCGTGTGCAGATCGACGAGGTAGCACTGCCCGGCGAGCTCCGGATACCTGTATTCGGTGGGGAACTCGCGCTGGCCCTCCTCGAGGAGCTTGATGGCGCGCAGAAACACGGCGTTGTCGGTGTGCTGATCCTTGCGCGCCGCGAGCATCATCGCGAGCGCACCCCACTCGTAGATCTTCTTGTGACGAGGGTCCATCGCGTGGACCGCTTCGACCAGCGAGGCCACACCCTCGGCGGAGTAGTCCTTGCCACCGACGTAGCCGACCAGCCGGAAGAACATCAGATCGGCGCCTAGCTCGCGGTAGCCGAGCGACAAGAACGGCGCGGACTCCGGCGACGGTGCATACGGGTCCACGACCTCCACCGAGCGTTCCTCGTTGGCGATCGACCTCGCCGCTTGCGCCGTCGCGAGACTCGCGAGCGCGCACAACGAGACCACGACCGGCTTCATCGCGACTGACTATACCGAAAATCAAAACGCCGCCTCGAGGGCGGCACCGTGCGTCTCTCGTTCTGGATCAGTCCGGGGTCGGCTCGTCGTAGCTCGCGACGAGGTTGCCTTCGCTGAGCGACAGCGTGAGCGTCGCGGTGGTCTTGGTGCCGTCGCAGTCGAGGTCACCGATCGCGCTCGCGACACCCGGGGGGCCCGCTGCCCAGCTGTACTCGTAACGCGAGTCCTCGTCGACGTGGAAGCCCATCTCCTTCCAACCAGTCTGACCTTCCCAGACGCTCTGGGCCTTCTTGACGTAGACGCAGTCCGTGCCCGCTGCACCCAGG
>JANNBP010000536.1:0-6416 GCA_031385555.1 Deltaproteobacteria bacterium
GTTCCAATCCACCCAGTGCCGCTGAAACTCGGCCATCTTGCGATGCCCCTCGAGCGGAGGCGACAGCTCGATCGGATGCGTGCGATGCGCGCCGAACGACCGCCGACGAAAGGCAGGCACCTCGTCGACGTGGATCGGCTCCGCCGGCCAGCCGAGCACCGTCGGATAGATCGTCTGCTCGGGATGAAAGTACCGAACGCCGAGGCGCTCCAGCAGGTCGTAGATCGCCCACTGCGTCGCGAGCTGCGAGCCGCCGCGCACGACGACGCGATGGCCATCCGTCCCGCAGCGCTGCTCGTCGATCGTGTAGCGCTGTGGATCATCGCCTGTCGGCTGCGGATCGATCTCGATGTGTAGCTCGCCGGACGCGCACCTCGAGCCCGGCCCGCTTCCCGCGATGTCGGCGCCGGTGATCGCGTTGAGATCGAGGGTGAGGTCGGTGACGGCGAGCTGGACTCCGACGGGGAGTCCACTCGGTGCGTGGATCTCGATCGTCCCCGGCGTGGACGAGGAGGAACAGGCGAACAGGACGGCAACCAGACCGAGCCGCTTCATCCACGCACGCTACAGCCGTGATTCGCGTGGGTGCGGACTACTTGCGGGCTGGCCGCCACGGCAAAGGCCGCTCAATCCATGGATTTCAGGGAGTTCGCCGCGTGACTTCTCACGCAACCCTGGCCGGAGGCGATCGACACGGCCGCCCATGTTGAGCAACCATCGTCCTATGTCTAGGTGGCGTGTTGTCGTCGTGGTGCTTGGTCTCGCAGCGTGCACGAAGCCGAATCCGCGCTCGTGTGCTGATGGGACCTGCACCGATCCCGAGTTTCCGTTTTGCGATGTCGGTGGCGAGCTCGAGGGCACGCCGCAGACGTGCATCGCGGTCGCGTGCGATCCGGGCACCTTCACAGGGTGTCGCGGCGATCAGGAGCTTCGCTGCAACACCGAAGGAACAGACTTCGACTTACTTCGCTGCGATCTGGGATGCGACGAAGGCATCGGCTGTCGCCTTTGCGAAGCGAACGAGACCGCGTGCACCAATGGCACGGTGGCGACGTGCGACGCGAATGGCGTGGTCACGGCGTCTGAACCTTGTGCGCTTGGCTGCTTCGAGGACGAACCCCGGTGCCGTGAGATCTCTCCATCGAACGACCTCGCCTCGTTGCTGGACCAGACGGGTGCGGCGTCCGACCTTGATCTGACCACCGGCACGATCAACACGGATACAGGAACGGTCACAAAGGCTGACGGTACGACGGTCGAGGTCAACACGGTTCTCTTGCCAGGGCCGGAGAATGGTGTCCCGGTGAGAGTCCTGATCGTTCACTCAGCGAATCTTCGCAACGTGACCGTTGTCGGCTCCCCAGCGTTAGCGATCCTTTCGCACGCTGACGTTCAGATCGGCGCTCTATCGCTGTGGCTGAAGCAAGTGGATGACTCGCTAGTCGTATTCCCCGGAGCGTTCTCTTCTGCGACGTGTAGCGGTAAGCCCGGCAGCATTGCGGATGATGTTTCTGACAACTACACGGTGTCAGGAGGTTTTGGGGGCGGCGGACATGCCACCCCAGGTGGGAAAGGCGGAACGGCTGTAGGTCTCGCAGCAGGTGGGGCAGCTGGACAGGCATCGGGAAGCGAAACGTTGATTCCACTTCGCGGAGGATGTGGCGGCCCCAATGGTGGTGGTGGAGCAATTCAGATCGTCAGCCGCACAAAAATCGGGATCTTGGATAACGGGCTGATCAATGCGAACGGAAATATCGGTTGCGCACTCTTCACCTGCGTCGTCGGCCCGACGGGAGGAGGCGGTGCCGGTGGTGGCATCCTTCTCGAAGCACCGGTTGTTGAACTGGGAGCCGGTACTCGCTTGCTCGCGAACGGAGGCCCCGCCGGTACCAGTGCGGATGCAGAGCTCGAAACCTCGACAACGAGCGCCCCTTCGCCTGGAGGAAGTTGTGCGAATTCGATCCTTTGCTCCGATGGCGGAGACGGGGCGTCAGCTGACGGGAACGCGACCGATGGTGCCGACCTCACCGTCAGCCTCAGCGCACCGAACTCCTCGTTCTTCAACGCAGGGGGTGGTGGCGGTGGTCTGGGATTCATCCGAATCAACACCTCCACTGGCGACTTCACGAAGTCGAGCGACACCATCGAGTCTGGTCACCTGACGACGAGCGTTGCAGCCACGAGGTAGCTGGCCTCGATCGGCATCCGAGCTGCCGCAGGTCCAAACACACCCGGCGTGTGGCTCCGCAACAGCAGTCTAAGAAACGCGTCGAGCGTTGTCAGATGCCGCTCTCACGCTCCTCAGCATCTCTCGGCGGAAAGGCGAAACGGCGAAAGCGACTGCTGCCTCAATGTTGTTTGAAGGTCCGAGCCCGATGGCCGAAAACGAGCACACGCCGCCCGAAGGCGGCATCGAGCTCATGAGCACTCCTGATTACGGGCAGGTCGCGCCGGTCTTGGTACCAAACGCGGAGGGGATGAAGCCCATCGCGTTCGGCTTCGGCATGGCGGTGCCCGTAGCCTGAAGCTGTGTCCAGAAACCGGTGACCGTCGCGTAGCAGCCCAGGTCTCCGACCGCGGTGTGGAGAATGTCCGTGCTGAACTGGAACGTCGTGGCGCCTTGCTTGGCAGCACCGATGAAGCCATTGCCAATGTTCCCGTTGGCGGTGAACTCCACGTTGGTGAGCACTACGGCAACAGATTCGAACGTGGGGCCAGCCGTGGAATCCATCAGCTGAGCAACTGTACGCGCAGCCGGCACGACCGTGCCCGCGGCATCTGCGTTGACGGTGATCGACGGGGACACGATCTCCGTCAGCGCGCCGCCATTCGCGTCGTCGTTGAACTCGGTGACCGCGCCGATCACCGTGACCTTCTTCCCAACGGCAAGACCTGCGGGATGGGCAGCTTGGTTCGTGAAGATCTGCACGCCCTCGTTGGGCGCCGCCGTGAGGCTAGTGGAAACCCAGAAACTCCGTTTGTTGTCGAAGCCGACACCGGTCACGAAGACATCCGTCAGGATGGCGAGCTCGGGAAGTGCGGGCGCCGTTTGCACTGCGTTGATGCTCTCCGCAAGCGGGTTGCAGCCAGTGCCGCCCTCGACGAGATCCGCTTCTGAGCGCGGCGCGACGATGTAGTTGAAGAAGAAATCAGTGATGCCGGTGATCGACTCGTAGCAGGTGCCGACCGGGAGCTGGTCCGGCAGCTGGAACAGCGCCGACTGCACGCGAGCAAAGCCGGTGAGGCGGAACTCGGTGTCATCCTTGCCGGGGTTGCTACCGAACGTGACGACCGGGCTGAGCTGACGAGCGTTGGTGACCTTGATCAGCACGCCTTCATACTTTTCCCACTCGGCATCACGCGACAGCTTGTCCGGCAGCGCCGCGATCGCCTTCGCATCGACGACCGTCGGCGTCGGCAGCGTGCCGGTGCCGGTCTTGGTGACAACAAGCGAACCTTGGGTCTCGCCGATCACTTCCGTGATGCTGGCGCCGTCGTCGAACACGATCGTCCCGCACGGGGCTGCTTCGTTGCAGGCCTCGTGCTTGATGGCGCCGGTGATGTTCACGAGATCACCGGGTGCGAGGAGCGCGACCTGATCGAGCGATGCGCCGAACACCTTCACGCCTCCAAACGCACCGCCTTCGGGCTCGGAGACCCAGAAGCCACCCGAACCACCACCCAGTGCATCGATCGCGGTGACGACGACGCCCTCGAGCTCGATCACCGTGCCCGACGCCATCGTGTCGCTCTGGACTTCCTGAATCGAGACGACGCCGGCGACGGGAGGGCCATCGCCGTTGGGCGCGTCATCGCCAACATCATCATCGTCACCACCACCACGGCATGCCGCGGCTACGAGAGAGAGACCGAGAAAGAGATGAGTCAGACGCATGAAAACTCCAAAGAAGGCGAAGAGTGGTGTCGGGGCTCGTCGAGCGGGATGCAGGTGTATAGCCAACCGCGTCGTCGACGGATGCAGTAGCTATCACAGGCGATCACGAATTCGTCGACTGGGATCGACAGTGGCTTGTCCTGTTGCCACGGCGGCTGGAATGGCCGCAACCTGTGGACATCACATTGCGATTTCGCCGCAGGCACGTCGCAATTGGCTGCGACCTACGTGCATCTGAGATGCCCTCACGTCGCACTTGATCCGGCGGGGTTGTGGGCCGGCACACCAAGGTTTCTCGACGGAGATTGCGCTGGCGTCCGACCAGAAGTTTTCGGTGACCGACTTGGCATCGCGTCGCCCCCATCAGCAGCGATGAAGCACCTGCTGGCGCTCTTCATCACCGTCGGATGCAGCAAAGGCGCACTCCACGACGCAGTTCGACTGCGATAGCGGCGTCGTCGTTCGGCTCGACGGTACGTCGGTGAGTGTGGAGCGTTCGTTCGGCCCCCGCTGGTGTGCCCCGTCGATCGAGTATTTATCATCAACAAGCCGAACGACTTCGCGATGGTCGTGATCCTCACCGAGGCGACCTTCCGCTGAAGGGCGACCGAGTGAAGGATGGGTGGGTCGGGGGCGCATCCGATCGCCGACCGGAACCGGTCCGCATCCGGGTCCGCATCCGATCGCCGGCCGGGTCCGGGGTCGCATCCGATCGCCGGCCGGATCCGGGTCCGCATGATCGCCGGCCGGATCCGGGGGCGCATCCGATCGCCGGCCGGATCCGGGTCCGCATCCGCGTCCGCATCCGATCGCCGACCGGATCCCGGGGCGCATCCGATCGCCGCCCGGATCCGGGTCTGCATCCGGGTCCGCATCCGATCGCCGGCCGGAGCCGGGGTCGCATCAGGGTCCGTTGATTCTGGGCGCTCATCTCGAGTGCCACGTCGTCACTGATCTCGGTCCTCGGCCGGGCGCTCTCGCCTTTGCGGGCCCTCGCGCACCGGCCCGCGCCGAGCGCCGCGGCTTCGCTGCAAACGCGATCGCTCGCCGCACAGCTCGGCTCTCGGGTGAACGCGCCCGCCCTGCCCGCGCTCGTCACGGGCCGTGCGCGCTGGCCCGCGTCAGGCGAGAGAGCGCCCGTCCTCGGAGAGCCCGAGGAGCTGGGGGGCCTCGAAACGATCGCCACAGGAGAACGCGCCCATGTTCCACGCATACGAGATCGCCAAACAGCTCATCACCGCGCTCGCACCGCAGGTCGTTCAGATCAAGCAGGAGGATCTGGAGCTCGCGGATCAGTTGAAGCGAGCCGCGCAGAGCGTGCTGCTCAATCTGGCCGAGGGTCAGAAGTACTCGAACGGGAATCGCCTACGGCACTACGAGATCGCGCACGGCAGCGCGAACGAGGTGCGCGCCGCGCTCGATGCCGCCGTCGCGTGGGGCTGGATTGGCTCCGATGGACCGGAGCGCGTGCTCGTGGACCGGATGCTCGCGATCCTGTGGAAGCTGACGCGTTCGCCGGCACTGCAGAAGGCGGAGCCGCGACCCACCCGCTCTCGACCTTGAAGGGCTCAAGGCGTGGCGAGTTGCGAGCCGGCGTAACAACGCTCGATGGCCGTTCGCGATCACCGCCGGTTCCACTGCCGCGGCATCAGCAGCTGCCGATTCCGCTGCCGCTGCCGTTGCCGGTTGCCGGTGCCATCGCGGTTGCCGTTGCCGTTGCGGCTGCCGTTGTCGTTGCGTGACCGTCGGTTGTCGTCGGTGAAAAGCGCGGGAATTCGAGCGGGTCGAGCCCGCTCGGGCCCAGCCTCGCTCAGTGCGTCAGCCGCCAGAGCATCGCGCGAACGCGATCGAGTGGCACATCCACCGCCGCATAGTCGGCCGCGGAGATGATGCCGCGCGCTCGCGCGATCCGCAGCGCCGTGGTGAGCTCGCTGGCGCTTCCAGCCGCTCGCCGGAAGAAGTCCGGCCGATCGAGGCCGGCGCGGAGCCTGCCCTCGCTGACGTTGAGCGCGACGCTCTCGGCGGCGCGGATGACCTCGTCGGCGAGCGACTTGCGCCTCTGCTTGAGCTTCGCCTCGAGCGGCGCGAGTTGCTCGAGGACTGCGAGAGCTGCTTCTTGTGCGTCGAATGCCATGTGGATCTCCGTGGGTTGAAGGCCCGCTGCCGGGCGTTGTCGTCTCGCCCGTCGCGGCGCTGACGCGCGCGAACCGTGACGAGGGCCCACGCAGACGCGCGCGATCGAACGAGCGCGTAGCTAAGCGGCTGGAGTTGGCAAGCGCCGATGGCAGCGGCCCTCGGCAAGGTTCGACGCGCGGCGCGCCGCAGGGCGACGACAACGCCCGGCGAGGGCCGAGACGCCGGAGCCCACACGGCATCGCGCACGGGAAGCAGCGAGAGTAGCGAGAGCAGCGAGAGCAGCGAGAGCAGCGAGAGCAGCGAGAGCAGCGAGAGCAGCGAGAGCAGCGACAGCGAGAGCAGCGACAGCGAGAGCAGCGACAGCGAGAGCAGCGACAGCGAGAGC
>JANNBP010000015.1:0-54961 GCA_031385555.1 Deltaproteobacteria bacterium
CGACCGCGCGATCGGAGGCGGTGATCACCTCGATCTGCACGCCGCTCACGGTCAGGGTCGCGCCGGGCGCGGGGATCTTGCGGAACCGCTCGATGAGCAGGCCGCCGATGGTCTCGTAGTCGTCGCTCTCGGGGATGCCGAGATCGAGGGCCTGGTTGAGCTTGGCCACCGGGATCTTGGCCTCGACCCGCCACACGCCGGGCTTCTCCTGCCGGATCGGCGACGGCTCGTCGTCGTACTCGTCGTCGATGTCGCCGACGATGGTCTCGAGCAGGTCCTCGATGGTGACCACGCCGACCGCGCCGCCGTACTCGTCGACCACGATCGCCATCGGGTTGCCGGCGGCCTGGAGCTGGACCAGCAGGTCGATCGCCTTCATGCTGCCCGGCACGTAGTTGGCGCTGTGCGCGATCGCGGACACCGGGGTCTGCTTGCGATCGGGGCCGGCGGCGAGGATGTCGAAGGCGTGGACGATGCCGACGATGTCGTCGACGCGCGACTTGTAGACCGGCATCCGCGAGTGCTGCTTGTCGGCGACCTCGAGCGCGGCCTCGGTGATCGGGGTGTCCTCCGGCAGCGCCGTCACCTCCGACAGCGGCACCATCAGATCGCGCACGCTGTACTCCGACAGCTCGAAGACGTTCGCGATCATCTCGCGCTCGTCGGCATCGATGTCGGGCTTGTCGGTGGTGGGCTCGCTCTCGATCAGCAGCGCGAGCTCGTCGCGCGTGACGAACGCCTTCTTGCGATCGCTCTTCGCCGCGCGTGTGACCATCGCCGCGAACGCCCCGACGACGAACACGATCGGACGCAGGAGGAACGACATCAAGCGCAGCGGATTCGCGATCAGATCGACGATCGAATCGGCGTGCGCCTGGACGATCGCCTTCGGCATTAGGTGGCCGATGATCAACAGCGGAGGAAGCACGAACAGCGGCGCGAACAGCAGCGACAGGCCCTCGTCGTGGAGCTCGAGCCCGACGGCGAGCACCGCGATCAGGACCGCGAGGTTCGCGCCGACCAGCGTCGTCGCGAGCGTGACCTGCGGGACCGCGAGCATGCGCTCGACCCGGACCGCACGCGTCTTGCCCGACGCCGCGCGCTGGCGCAGTCGATTGCGATCACAGGCCGACAGCGCGACCTCGGACGCGACGAAGAACGCATCGGCGACTGCGCAGCCGCCGAGGAGCAACCCGAGGGTCGAGCTCTCCATCATTCGTAGCGGCCTTTGTGGTCCCCGCTCAACAGATCCTGAACGTCGACCGCCGGCGGAGTCAGCTCCTCGAACGTGGGCCGGCGATGACCGCCCGACGACGGCGGAGGATCGAGCACCTCGGAGCCGTTCGAATCGGGGTCGGAGTCATGCTCCACGCGTCTCATCGGGCCGCTGTCGTCCTCTCTGTTGACGGGGCCGGTCGCGTCCGGATCGACGACGCGTAGCACCGGCCCGGTATCGACACCGGGACTGCTCTCCGCGCGCGCACCGTCGGCGGGAGTCTGGACGCGGATCCGTCCGGGCGGGATCGAGTTCTGGAGCTCGGCGCGCTCGTCGCGTAGCGCGCCGAAGATCTGGCCGAGCAGATCGTCCATCGTCACGATGCCGAGCACCTTGCCGTACTCGCTGACGACGATCGCCATATGGACCTTCTTCTGCTTGAAGGTCAGGAACAACCGCTTCACGGGGGTGGTCCGTGGGACGAACAGCGGCTCGTGCAGCACCTCGTTGAGGGGCTTGCCGAGCGTCTGCCCGGCCGCGCTGCGCACGAGATCCTTCGCGTTGATGATCCCGCGAATGTTATCGAGGGACTTCTGATAGACGGGCACGCGCGAGAACCCGCGCGCCGCGACCTCCTTGACGAGCCGCTGCGCCGACAGGTCGTACGACACCGCGAACATGCGCTCGCGCGGCGTCATCACCTGGCCGACGTTCTTGTCGTTGAACTCGAACACGCGGTGGATCAACCGGCGCTCGCGCGCATCGACCTGGCCCTGCGCGTTGCCGGCGTCGATCATCGAGCGAAATTCCTCCTCGGAGAGGTCGCGCGCGGGGCGGGTCCTCGCCGACGCACCGAGCGGCCGCAGCAGGATGTCACTCGTGTAGTGGACGATCAGGCGCGCCGGTGTGACCAGCCAGTAGAACAGCTGGAGCGGCAACGAGGCCGTGCGCGCCCACGCGAGCGGCGCCTTCGCGGCGAGCGTCTTCGCAGTGACCTCGCTGAACAGCACGACCAGCGGCAGCGTGATGCCGAGCGCGATCCCACCGCACAGCCAGATCGATTCGCACGGTCGCTCGGCGATCACGATCGACAGCACGATGATGGCGAGTAACGAGTTGAACGTCTGACTACCGATCAACACGGTCGCGATCAGCCGGCGCGGCTTGTCGAGCAGCGCGAGGATCCGCCGATCGGCATGGAGGTTCGACTTCTCGAGCTGCTCGCGATCGACGCGGCGGAGCGAGAACAGTGCGACCTCGGTGCCCGAACAGAACGCGGAGAGCAACACACACGCGATTCCGACGGGAATCGCCAGCGACAGGTCCGTGATCAACTCGGCGGCTCCGCCGGAACTGCCGGGGCAAAGACTGCGGGAAACGAAGCCACGAACGTCGAGCCCTGGCCGGGCGTGGTGTCGACCCAGATCTTGCCTCCGTGCGCCTCGACGTACGCCTTCGCGAGCGTCAGGCCGAGGCCGGTACCGCCGAACGCGCGGGTCGACGACGAATCGACCTGGAAGAACGGCTCGAAGATCTTCGCGACCTGGTCGCGCGAGATGCCGATGCCCGAGTCGCTGACGACGAGCTGGACAGCAGGTGCATCGTCGATCGGCGCCGAGGTCGGCGTCAACGACCCGGTGCGCACGACGATCCCGATGTGACCGCGATCGGGCGTGAACTTGACCGCGTTCGACAGCAGGCTCGACACGATCTGGCGGATCTTGCGGCGATCGCCGAACACCGGCGTCTCGCAGCTCGCGTCGAGCTGGATCGCGATGCCGCGGCGCGATGCCTGGGGTGCGAACGTGGCGACCTCGTTCGCGACGACATCGGACAGCGACAGCGCGCTGCGCTCCATCGCGAGCTGCCCCGACTCGAGCGAGGCGACGTCGAGCACCGCCGTGATCAACCCGAGCAGTTGATCTGCCTTGCCGAGGATCGTGGTCAGGTATTCCTTCTGCTCGCCAGAGATCGGGCCTGCGAGCCCCTCCGCCATCATCTCGGCGTAGCCGATCACGCTCGTCAACGGCGTCCGCAGCTCGTGCGACATCGTCGCGAGAAAGTTCGACTTCAAGCGGTCGAGCTCCTCGAGCCGCGACACCGCGCGCGACAACCGCTGGTTGTGCTCGGTCAACTCCTCGAACGTGTGCCGCATCGCCTCGTCGTGCGTCAGGGCGGCGAGCTCGCGCGCGTTCGCGTGATGGAGCAGCAGGCCGAGCATCTCGGTCGCCAGCGCGAGGCCGTCCTCGGGGCGCGCCCCGGACACCCCGATCGATCCGATGCGTTCGCCATCGTGCGAGAGCTCCTGCGTGGCCGGCCCGCCGGCGTCGCTACCAGCGACCAGCTCGCCACGCTTGCCATACACCGCGAGCTTGCAGTTCACCGCTCGCTCGACCGCCGCGACCAGGTCCTCCAGGTCAGCGACGGGAACGAGGCGAGATAGCTCGATGGGAGCTTCGAGCTCGCGGCCCGTGGTCACAGTTTGAAAAGCTTAGCAGGATCCGCGCGCTAGGGCGTGGACCCGACGTGGTCCGCGAGGGCCTTGCGGAACGCTTCCCCGTCGATCCCGAGCTTATCTACGAGCTTGAGATCGCGGTCGAGTGCGTCCCAGGCCCGCCCGACGAGCTGGAAGAAGGTCGGAACTACACCTACCCCCTGCTTCGCACTGGCCTCCTCCACCGTCGCGGCGCCGAACGGGTCGAGTTGCGCGGTGGGGATCGCATCCGGCAGGTCCCGCTTGTTGTACTGGACCACGATCGGCAGCCCCGACAGGTTCACGGCGTGGAGGTTGGCGGCGAGGTTCTTCCAGGACTGCTGGTTCGCCAGTTGTTGGTCGGGCTGGCTGTCCGCCACGAACACCACCCCGTCGGCACCGGTCAGCACGACCTTGCGGGTGGCCTCGTGCACCGGCTGGCCGGGCACCGTGTAGACCTTGATCCGGAAGCTGAAGTTCGACGCGCGGAAGAAGATCGGCAGCAGGTCGAAAAACAGCGTGCGATCATCGCGCGTATCGAGTGTCATCAACCGACCGCGGTTGAGCTTGTCGACCGCGGCGTGGAGCGCGCGCAGGTTGCTGGTCTTCCCCGACAGCGGCGGTCCGTAATACACGAGCTTCAGCGTCAGCTGCCGCTCGCCGAAATCGACCTGCGCCATCTACGGCTGGCCCTCGACCGACGGAGGCGTGGGCTGCGGCGCGCTCGACTTGACCTTCGCGTAGAGCAGCGCACCGGCGATCGCGAGGACGACGATGACCAGCAGCGCGACCGTGTTGCGATACGGGTTCTTCTCGACGACGTTGCGCGCCGTGGCGCTCGTCATCATCGTCGCCTCGGCGGACTTACGAACACGCTCGAGGAACTTGTCGGCGATCGGTTCGCCGGCACGGCTGCGATACTTCGCGGCGCCCCACGCATAGGCATCGTTCTGGGTGATCAGGCGCAGCACCTCCTCGTGCCGCGGCGTGTCGTCCCACTTGTCGACGGCACGCTCCCAGGCGCGGACGAGCGGTTCGGGGACCGCGGCTTCGCGCGAGGCGGCGAAGCTGTCCATCCGATCGATGGCGAGCCCGCACTTCTTGCACGCGGTCGTGCCGGCCACGATCGCGGCATCGCACTTCGGACACGCGGACGGCACGATCAGATCCTGTCACAGGATCGGACGGAACGGGACCGGCGTGGCGATCAGGCAGAACACGAACAGCATGCCGATCGCTCGCCACCTCCGGCGCGGATCCAGCGGGTCGCCGCCGACGGGTGGGTGGTACTCGCCTGCCTGGCGCCGCATGATCGCGAGCAGCAGGGTCCAGGTCAGCCACGGGATCACGCCGAACTTCGCGTACGACAACGCATCGCCGGTGTCCTTGCCCGCGTCGCGCGCCATCACGAACATCACGAGGCCGGCGAGGAAGCCGATCACCGGCAGCACGACGTGGAGACGCTCCGACAGCTTCTCGTGGCGATCGCCGAGGGCCGCGCGCGCGACGTGACCGCCGTCGAGCTGGCCGATCGGCATCAGGTTGATCTGCGTGATCAACAGGCCGACCCAGCCGGCGAACGCCATCGGATGGAGCTGGACGTCGACACCCTCGCCGGGCAACCAGCGGCCGAACACCGCGAACTTCAGCAACGCGTAGAGGATCGAGTTGCCCTCGATCATGCCCTCCGCCGACGGTGGACCGACCGAGCTCAGGTGCAGGCCGATCACGAGCAGCGGGATCGCGATGATCAAGCCGGCGATCGGGCCCGACGCGCCGACATCGAACAGCTGGTTCCGATCCTGGATCGGCTTGTCCATCTTGATGACGGCGCCGAGCGTACCGAGCGAGATCACCGGCGGCAGCGGGATGAAGTAGGGCAGCGAGACCTCGACCTTGTGATAGCGGCTCGTGAGGTAGTGGCCGGTCTCGTGGAACGCGAGGATCCCCATCAGCGTGCCCGCGAAGTAGATCCCGCTCCCAGGCTCGCTGATCTCGGCGGACCACCACGTGGTCATGCAGCACGCGAGGAACAGCCCGGCATGGATGGCCAGCTCTTTCCTCGTGTGCACGGCGTCAGCTTACCCGATCCCAGAACACACGCCGTTGACCTCGGCGCCGAGCGCTCGATCACTGCACCAGTTGGAGCTGCTCGCCGACGACCTCGAGCACGGCATGCTCGCGCTGGATCTCGCCATCGAGCCCCATCGCCACGGGGCCGCACGCGCCGTCGTCGAGCTTGCCCTTCGCGAGGGCCAGGCGCAGCGCTGCGCGCACATCGGAAGCGCTCGCGGCCTCCGCACGCGCCTTCGCGATCAGCGCGGCCGCGTCGTAGGTCTCGGCGGCCGCGGGGCTAGGCGAGCGGTTCGCGCGGCTCTGGAACGCGGCCGAGAACGCCATGCCGACGTCGCCGCCGAGCTCGCCGGGATAGCTGTCGACGAACATCGCGCCCTGGAGCGCGGGGCCCCCGCGGATTGTGAGCGACGGATGATGCCAGCCCGCGCCGCCCATCAGCTGGACCACCTGCGGCATCACGCCGCCGTGCTTGCGCCGCAGCCTCTCCGGATCCGGGAACTCGGTGGTGCGCAGCTCGACGCCGAAGTACGGCAGGAACGCGGCGACCAGCGCGGCGCGGTCATATCGGTCGGGAAGATAGAGCAGCGAGAACGAGATGTCGGGTGTGTAGTTCAGCCAGCCCTTCTTGCCATTGCGCCGCAGGTGCTCCGCGAACCGCGGGTTCTTCGCAGGCACCATCCCGAGGAAGTCTTTGACCTCGGGCTCGAGACTTCCGCCCGTCGGATCGTAGGCACCCTCCCCGGTGACCTGGAGGCCGAGGCGCTTGGCTTCGTCGATGAACGCCGTCGCCGCTTCGCCACCGATGTCATCGCGCGGCGCGAACACCGCGACGGTCGGAAAGCCCTCGTCGTGTGCGAGCTGGGCGACCGCCCTGCCCTCGTCGGCGGGCGAGCTGACCATGCGAAACACGCCGGCTGCGGGGTCGGCGCCGTCGGCGGGTGCGAGCAAGCCGATCGGGAGGTTGCGCAGCGAGGCCGCACGCGCCGCCGCGATCCCTTCGCGCTCCCCGACGGGACCGAGGATCGCCGCGGCGCCCTTCGCGTACGCCTGCTCGACGGCAGCGACCGCGCCGTCGGGGTCGCCCTTGGTGTCGAGGAACAACCAGGTCGTACCCTGCGAGGTCGACAGCTGGACCGCGAGCTTGAGCTCGCTGCCGATCGCCGCGTACCGCCCGGTCAGCGGCAACAGCACCGCGATCGTTTTCGGATCGACGTGCGGCAGCGCCATCGAGGTCTCGAGTGCCTGGACCTCCGTTGCGAGCGTCGCGCCATCGCTCGCGGCCTTCGCGCGTGCGAGCAGGAACTGCGCGGTGTTGCGATCGCCGCGATGCCACGCGAGTCGCGCCGCGCGCAACCCGACCTTCGCGGCGGGTGCGGTGGTGCCGAGCTTGTCGAGCACCGCGCGGAGCGTGAGCTCGTCGAGCGTGTCGATCTTCGCATCGTCGAGCGTCTTCAGATCGATCTTCGAGACATCGACGGTCGGCGTTGCGACGCCCTCGACGATCGGTTCCGGGTCTCTCGTCGATTGCCCGAGACCATCGCGCTCTTGCCAGGCGCTCTGGGGTGCCTTCGCACCGCACGCAGCGAGGAGAACAAGGGCGAGCCGCACGACTGCGAGTGTGCCTCGCGACCGTCGCTCTGCGCCAGGAAACCGTCCGCATCGCCCGCATCGCCCGCATCACCCGCATCGCCCGCATCGCCCGCATCGCCCTCGCCCGCATCGCCCGCGTCGCCCGCATCGCCCACGTCGCTCCCATCGCCAGGGTGGTTCAGAAGGCGACGCTGCGCGTCGCAAGGCGCCAAGGCCGCCAAGGTTCGCCAAGGATCTTCGGGCAAGAAATCCATCGCTCGACGTGTGGGGCAGGTGCAGACCGGGTACATGGGTGACAGATCACGGGACCGGTCTACATCGTCACCCAAGTTCCCGGTTGCACAGAGGGCATTGGAAATGTTGGTCAGCACGCCGCCGAACGTGGGCGGTCTCGGCCAACGATCGTTCGAGCACGATTCTGTTTGATCGACCCTTGGCGATCCTTGGCGACCCTTGGCGCCTTGCGACGCGTAGCGTCGCCTTCTGAACCCGAGTGGTCGCGTGGAGCACTCTTCTGAACCCCACCTTGGATCCTCGCGACGCCCTGTCCGAAAATGCCGCCGTTTCTGGAGAACGCACGGTGCAGCAAGCGCGAACGCTCGACGCTATTCGTCCAGCAACGAACGCACGCGATCCAACAACCGCCTCTTGGGCTGAGGGTTGTCCTTGCCGTGCTCCCCCGACACCGACGCGAGCTGTTCCAGCAGCTCGCGCTGCCTCGCCGACAGCTCCGTCGGCACCTCGACCTGCACGTGCACCAGGTGATCGCCGCGCGGCGCGTTCGTCCCGGCCGCCTGCGGCACCCCGCGACCACGGATCCGGAACACGCGCCCGGGCTGCGTGCCCTCGGGGATCCGCATCTTGACCGGACCGTCGAGCGTGGGGACGTCGATCACCGCACCGAGCGCGGCCTGGGTGAACGAGATCGTGTGCTCGCTGCGGAGGTCGATGCCGTCGCGCTCGAACGTCGGGTGGTCGGCGACCCGGATCATCACGACCAGATCGCCAGCCGGACTCCCACCTTTGCCAAGCTCTCCGTCGGCCTTCAAGGTCTTCACCGTGTTCGGCTTGAGGCCCGGCGGGACGACGATCGTGACCTCCTTCGCGGCGCCGCCTTCGGTGGGCACGGTGATCATCTTGGTCGCGCCGAAGATCGCTTCGTCGAAGGTGACCTCGAGCGTGTAGCGGATGTCCTTGCCGCGGCCCTGCTTGTCGCGACGGTTGCGAAACACGTTGTTGATGATCGACTGCGCGGCATCGACGACCGCGGACAGCCCGCCCGGGTTGTCGTCGGCGTGCCCCCAGCGATCGTAGCGCGCGCGGTTGTCGCGATCGGAGAGCACCGTGTAGGCCTCGTTGATCTCGCGGAACCGCTCGCCGTCGTCGCCCTCGGCGGCGATGTCGGGATGGTGCTTGCGGGCGAGCTCGCGAAACGCGCGCTTGATGTCGCCTTCACTCGCATCCTTCGCGACGCCGAGCACGACGTAGTAGTCCCGCTTGCGGCGCGCCACGGCTTAGCCCTCCACGTCCGGTGCGGGTTCGGCGGCGGCGTAGATCGCTTCGCCGATGCGCTGGCCGGCGACTTCGAGCCGCGCCACCGCATCCTGCACGTAGCCCAGATCGTCGGCATCGAGCGCCGACTTGCACTCGACGAGCTCGTTCCCGAGGAACTCGCGCTCGTCGTCGGCGAGCAGCCCACCGAACTCTTCGAGCGCGCGCTCCGACGAGTACAGCAGACCCTCGCCCTTGTTGCGCGCTTCGGCGAGCAGGCGGCGAACCTGATCGGTCTCCGCCATCTCGGCACCTTCGCTGACCAGGCGCTCGATGTCGTTCTCGGAGAGGCCCGTCGACGGCGTGACCGTGACGCGTTGTTTGCGATTGGTGCCGTGATCATGGGCCGACACCGACAGCACGCCGTCGGCATCGATGTCGAACGCGACCTCGATCTTCGGCACGCCGCGCGGCGCGGGCGGAATCCCGGTGAGCTCGAAGTTCGCGAGCGACTTGTTGTCGGCACTCATCTCGCGCTCGCCCTGAAGCACGTGGACGTTGACGAACGGCTGGTTGTCGGCGGCGGTCGTGAAGATCTCGGTCGCACGCGCGGGCAGCGCGGTGTTGCGCGTGATCAAGCGCGTGAACACCCCACCGGCGGTCTCGACACCGAGCGACAGCGGCGTGACATCGAGCAGCAGCACTTCCTGCACCTCACCGGTGAGCACGCCGGCCTGGATCGCGGCGCCCATCGCGACGACCTCGTCGGGATTGACCCGGCGAGAGGCTTCCTTGCCGAACATCTCGGCGACCAGCGTATGGATCCGCGGCATCCGGGTCTGGCCACCGACGAGGATCACGACGTCGACATCGCGCGCCGTCATCCCAGCGTCGGAGAGTGCGCGCTTGCACGGCTCGAGCGAGTTCTGCACCAGCGGCTCGACGAGCTGCTCGAGCACCTCGCGCTCGAGCATCACCTGGAGGTGGCGCGGACCGCCCGCACCTGCGGCGATGAACGGCAGGTTGAGCTCGGTCTGGGTGGCGCTCGACAGCTCGATCTTCGCGCGCTCCGCCGCTTCCTTCAGGCGCTGCAGCGCCATCCGATCGCCGCGCAGATCCATGCCGGCGTTTTGCTCCGCGAACGTCGCGAGCAAGTGCTCGACGATCGCGTTGTCGAAGTCCTCGCCGCCGAGGAAGGTATCGCCGGCGGTGGACCGCACGCGAAAGATGCCGTCGGAGAGCTCGAGGATCGAGATATCGAACGTGCCGCCACCGAGGTCGTAGACGGCGACGCGCTGCGCGCTCTGCGTCTCGACGCCGTACGCGAGCGCCGCCGCGGTGGGCTCGTTGACGATGCGGAGGATGTTGAGACCCGCGATCCGCCCCGCGTCCTTGGTCGCCTGGCGCTGACCGTCGTCGAAGTACGCGGGCACGGTGACCACGGCTTCGGTGACCGAATCGCCGAGCCAATCCTCCGCCGTCTGCCGCATCTTCTGGAGCACCAGCGCGCTCACCTCGGGTGGCGAGTAGTCGCGACCGCGGATCCGCACGTGCGCGTCACCGTTCTCGGCACCGACGATCTCGTACGGCGAGGTCAGCAGACACTTCTGCACTTCCTCGTCCTCGAACTTGCGCCCCATCAGCCGCTTGACCGCGTAGACGGTGTTCTCGGGGTTGGTCATCGCCTGGCGGCGTGCCGCCTGCCCGACGAGCCGCTCGCCGGTCTGCGCGAACCCGATCACCGAAGGAGTCGTGCGCGAACCTTCGGAGTTCGCGATCACGACGGGCGCGTCGCCGTCCATCACGGCCACGCACGAGTTCGTCGTGCCCAGGTCAATACCGATGACTCTGGTCATGCGTTACTCGGCTGGTTTAGCCGCCGGCTTCGCCACCACCACCAGCGCCGGCCGCAGCAGCCGTTCGCCGATCTTGTACCCACGCTGCAGCACCTGAACGACCGAGCCCGGAGGCGCCTCGCTCTCCTGCTGCGAGATCGCCTCGTGCAGGTTGGGATCGAACGGCTTGTCCTGCGCTTCGACGGCGACGACCTCCAGCCGCTCGAACGCGGTCTGGAACTGGCGGAGCACGAGCTGCACGCCCTCGACGATGGGGCTCGGGGATGGAGCCCCGGCGTTGGGGCCACCCGTACCGCCACCCGCCGCGTGCTCGATCGCGCGCTCCAGGTTGTCGACGACCGGGAGCATCTCCTTCAGCGTCTTGACCTTCGCGTCGTAACGGGCGTCCTCCATCTCGCGCTTGGTGCGCTTGCGGAAGTTCTCGAGATCCGCGGCGGCCCGCAGGTAGCGGTCCCAGTACTCTTTCTTCCCACTCTCGAGCGAGGCGATCTTGGCCTCGTACTCCGCGGCGGTCGGCGGTGCCTTGGGTGCCCGCTCGACAGGCGGGGCGTCCGCGTCGGACTCCGCTTCGACTTCCACGGGAATCACCTCATCCGCGACGGGGGGCGCAGGGGCGTCCGGCGGTGGGTCGTTCGGTGGCGAATCGCTCATCGGCTCGACCATAACCAGCTTTGCGCGAGCGAGCCAGTCTCGGAGGGGCTAAACCCCAGGAGATCAGAGGAGATCAGGTGGATCCGAGCTCGGTCAGGAGCTGCGAAACGGTGTCCGCGGTGACATCGACGACCGACATCACCTTGCCGTAGTTCATCCGCATCGGGCCGATCACCGCGAGCGCTCCGATCGGCTGGTCCTCGGGACCGTACGACATCGCGATCACCGAGTTCTGGTGGAACGCGTGCAGCGCGGTCTCGGCGCCGAGGAACACCTGGATGCCATCGGCGCGGCGGGTGCGGTCGAGGAGACGCACCAGGTTCTCCTTGTCCTCGAGCGTTCGCAGGAGGTCGCGGGTGCGGTCCTGCGCGAACGTCTCGTCGATCAGGTTCGCCTGGCCGCTGATCACGACATCGGCCGGCCGATCCTTGCGCTCGACGAACAGTGCGTGACCGAGCCGCAGCGCCGCGGAGATCGCCTCGTCGTATTGGTTCTTGTCGTCGGCGAGCTCGCGGATCACGCGCTCGCGGATCTCGTCGAGCGTCATCCCCGACAGCATCTGATTGAGGTAGTTGTGGATCCCCTCGAGCCGGCGCGGATCGATGTCGTCGGCGATCAGCCGGTTCTCGATCTGGCCGTCGGCAGTGACCAGCACGGCGATCAGCTTGCCGTCGCGCAGCGGCACGAACTCGACCTGGGTCAGCCGTTGCGCATCGGGATCGGGGGCGATGATGATCGCGGCGTGCTGGGTGAGATCGGAGAGTAGCCGCGACGCGCGATGCACCACCTCGTCGCGTGTGGGAGCGGCGACGCGCTGGCGGATCTCTTCTTTCTCGGCCGCCGACAGCCCGCGCACCTTGAGGAGCGAGTCGATGAAGAACCGCAGGCCGGTGGCCGTGGGTACGCGGCCCGCAGACGAGTGGCGCTGCTCGAGCAGCCCCATCTCCTCGAGATCGGCCATCACGTTGCGGACGGTGGCCGGCGACAGGCCGAGATCGTGCCGGCGCGTCACCGTCCGCGAGCCGACGGCATCTTCCCCGTGCAGGTACTCGGTGACGACGGCATGCAGGATCTTCTGCGCACGTCTGTTTAAGGAGCTCATGGGGCCGGCGGCTTCATGGCAGCTTACCGTATAGCTCACCCCCAGCTTTGTACGATCCGCGCCGCGATTCGATCCGCGAGCAGAAAGCCGCGCAGAGTCGGGGAGATCCGGTCACCTCGCGGGACCGCGAGTCCTTCGGAGACCAGCCAGTCGACGAGGCCGCGAGCCGGGTTTAGTGACGAAACCGTCGCTCCATCGGCGGTTCGCATCCCCAACCAAGCGCGATCGATCGCCATCTCGCGGGCATCGATCTCGCTGCGTTCGGCCGCACGGCCGGCGAAGTAGTCCGCCGCGCGACGCGGATTGGTCTGCCGCACGCCGCTGCCGTCGGGGCCGACCCACAGACTCGCCGCGCCGACACCGAGCCCGAGGTACGGCGCACCCTGCCAGTAGAGCGAGTTGTGGACCGCGCGATGGCCCGCTCGCGCATACGACGAGATCTCGTAGTGCTCGTAGCCTGCGGTCGCGAGGCGCTCGTCGGTCTGGACGTAGAGATCGAGCAAGTCGTCGTCGGGGAGCGGCACCAACCGACCATCGCGCACGCGCTGCCCGAACGCGGTGCGCTCCTCGATCGTCAGCTCGTAGATCGAGAGATGGGGTGGGCGCGTATCGAGCTCGAAGGCGGTCGCGCCCGGCACGCCCAGGATGAAATCGGCCGACACCTCGAAGCCGGCGGCGAGCACGCGATCGAGCGCGGCGCGGCCATCGCCGAACCGGTGGTCGCGGCCGAGCGTGACGAGGGCGTTGCCGTCAAACGACTGCACGCCGATCGAGATCCGGTTGATCCCGGCCGCGCGCCACGCCTCGAGCGACTCCGCGGTGCAGTCCGTCGGGTTGACCTCGATCGTGACCTCCTCGGGCGAACCGAACCGCGCCCGGATCGCCGAGATCGCCTTGGCGATGCAGTCCACCCGCCACAGCGACGGGGTTCCACCGCCGAGATAGATCGAGCGCAGCTCGCCACCATACGCGGGTCCGCGCTGCGCGAGCTCGACGAGCACCGCCTCGAGATAGGCCTCGTGGGGCGGATCGCCGACCTCGACGGCGAAGTCGCAGTACGGGCACCGCTTGCGGCACCACGGGAAGTGGAGGTAGACGCCTAGGTGGATGTCCCCAATCTACCTCGACAACGCGGCCTCGACCCGCGTCTCCCCTGCCGTCCTTGCGCTGATGACCGAGGTGATGGAGACCGCGTGGGGCAATCCGAGCGCCGCGCATCCGCAGGGTGCCGCCGCACGGGCCTACATCGACGCGGCTCGCACCCGCCTGCTCGCCTCGTTCGGTGACAAGGGCAAGGGGGACATCGTGTGGACGAGCGGCTGTACCGAAGCCGACGCCCTCGCCGTCCTCGGTGCGGCGCGTGCGCGAGCTCCCGGAGACATCGTGCTGACCTCGATCGAGCACCCCGCGGTGAGTGCAGCCGCGAAGAACCTCGAGGCGACACACGCGGTCTTCCAGATCGCCCCCGACGCTTCGGGTGTGATCGATCCCGACGCGTTCGCGGCCGCGTGTCGCGACGCCGCGGTCGCCGCGATCGTGATGGTGCAGAACGAGATCGGGGTGGTGCAGCCGGTCGCCGCGATCGCCGCCGCGATCCGATCCACGAACCCGCGCTGTCACATCCACATCGACGCCGCGCAGGCTTTCGGCAAGGTCCCGCTCGACGTCACCACGCTCGACGTCGACTCGATCGCGATCGCCGGTCACAAGCTGCACGGTCCCAAGGGTGTCGGGGCGCTGTGGCTTCGCAAAGGCGTCACGCTCGAGCCGCTGTGGGTCGGCGGTGGTCAACAAGGTGGGCTCCGCGGCGGTACCCAAGACGCGCCCGGTGCCGCCGGGCTCGGGCTCGCCGCCGAGGTCGCGATGCGCGAGTTTCCGATCGCCCGCACGCGGTGGCTCGAGCTCGCGCAAGCCGTCCTCGCCCGGCTCGCGTCTCGCGGCGTCGTCGTGCGCCAGCTGATCCCGGATCTTCGCCGCTCGCCGCACATCCTCGCGCTCGGCTTCCAGGGCGTCCCCGCCTCCGCGCTACGCACGGTGCTCTCGAGCCGTGGGGTCTATCTCTCGACGGGCTCGTCGTGCGCTGAACGCGACTCCAAGCCGAGCGCGGTGCTCGAATCGATCGGGCTCCCGCAAGACACCGGCATGGGTCGGCTCTCGTTCGGTCTCGACACGACACCGGAAGAGGTCGCGACGGCGACCGAGCTGATTGCCGACGTCGCTTTGGAGCTTCGCAAGCAATAGCCCGCGTCGCCCGTACACAGTGGTTCAGAAGGCGACGCTATGCGTCGCGAGGCGCCAAGGGTCGCCACGTTTCGCCAAGGATTTTCGGGCAGGAATCCCCCGACGCTCGCAACCCTTGGGGAAGAACGCTCGAGCTCAGTCGACACTAAAACGTCGACCGAGAGCATCGGGGATCGGAGAGGATTCGGTCGGCGCCTCACCGCCGACCGAACTTGGGCGGTCTCGGCCAACGATCGTTCGGGCACGATTCTGTTTGATAAAGCCCTTGGCGAAGCTTGGCGACCCTTGGCGCCTTGCGACGCGAAGCGTCGCCTTCTGAACCACCATGCTCAGCGCGAGTGCGCGAGTGCGGCTTGCAACGCAGCACGGACGAAGCGCGACGACGACCTAGTCTGGCTTCGCGAGCACGAAGCCGAAGTCACCGCCCGCATTCGGCCGGAACTTCCAACTCGCCACCATCCGCGAAAGACACGACGACAGCGTCGCGGATCGCTTCTCCGACAGATCGACGCTGTTCGGCGACACGGTGCCATCCGGGTTGACCTTGAACGCGACGCGGATCTTCTTGACGTCCGACAAGATGATGTCGTCGGCGCCTTTGCTCGCGCGGCGGAAGCACGCCGTGGTCGTCGACGACGTCGACCTCGCCATCGCCTCGACCTCGTCGCTCTTGAGCGAGTTACCGAGGGGCGGATCGACGGGGACGATCTTGTTCGAGCCCTGCGTGGGTGGGCGCACAGGCGGCTTCGGTAACTTCGGAATGAACGGGTTCTGCGGCGGCTCGATCACGGAGCCAGGTCCGGGATCGCCGGGGCGACGCACGATCAGGTCCGGGCGCTCGGTGTTGTACTCGTACTGGCCGCCGAGCCCGGTGACATCCTCGTTGGTGTTGAGGACGAGCACGAGGATCACCGCGGCGGCACCGAGCAGGACGGCGGCACCGGCGAGCAAGAGGTAGAGGCCGCGCCGCGAGTGTTTCTCCTCGGGCTCGGCCGGGACCTCGAGGGGTTCAGGGCCGCTGCCCGGCACGGCGTCGACGGCGTCGATCAGGGCGACACCACCGGTGGCATTGATCCGAGGCACGGCGCCCGTCGCGTTGATCCTCGGGACCGCGCCCGTCGCACCCAGCTTTGGCACCGGGCCGGTGACGCGACCGATGGCACCGGTGCGATTCGCGGGATTCGAGGTGACCGCGCGCTTGGGCTGCTGCGGACGCATGAGGTCCGCGAGGTTGAAGACGCGCGAGACCTCGCCGATCTCCATATCGTCGTCGCCTTCGATCGCACGCGCGTCTGGCACCGGCACCGCGGGAACCACCTCGTCGGCGCGTACCGTGGGTGCATTGTTCGGCGCGGAATCGAGTGCGGCGAGCGAGAGCTTGGGCTTCGCGCCACTCTCCCTCGTCTTGCGTTCGGTGCGCTCCTTCGCGAGCTGATCGAGGAACGCGTCGTTCGGGCCGGTCTGCGACGTGGAGCTGACCGACTTCAGGTGCGGCATCGGCTTGGTCGCGACCGGTGCGGCGACGTCCGCGGTCTTCGTGGGTTGCTCGGTGAACGGCTGCACCTCGGAGACCGTCGCGAGATCTTCGAACTTCGCCGCAGCGACGCCCGGTGAGGTGTGCAGCCGACCGTTCCCCGCCGGCACCGCGGGCTTCGCGCTGCCGTTGGTGCCGTTGGTGCCGTTGGTGCCATTGAGTGGCTTCGCAGGTGCACGCGCTTCAACACGCAGCGCACCGACGGCGGCGGCGCCACCGGCACTCGCGGCGACCTGCGCACTCGCGCTCTTCTCGAGTGATGCCATGGTGGCCGCGAACAGCGGCTTCGGCGTGTGCTCCTCGTCGGGAATGCGCGCGGCGGTGCTGATCGCACGCGCGGGACCGGTTCCGGACATCCCGGACATCCCGGACATCCCGATGCGCGGAATCGGCGGAGGTGCCGCGGCAGGGGGGGCCGGCGTGGCCTTCTTGCGCAGCCCGCGGAAGTGGCTGACCTTGTCGACGGGCAACCAGTCGTCGAAGCCTTCGCTCCAGCAGTGGAGCTCGGCATCGAAGGGCTTGCTGCCCACCCAGCGCTGCGCCTCGGTGAGCGAGTAGGGGCCGGATTGATCGCCGTCGATCGAGACGTACCACTCCTCCTCTAGCGCCGGCGGTGGCTTGCTCATCGCGCTCGCGAACGCGGCACCGAGCGCGTTTCCTGCAGCCTTCGACGTCGTCGTGGAGGATTCGACGTCCGGCGCTGCGGTGGTGGTCTTGTTGCGGCGTGGCGCGCCCGCGGTGACGGGCACGGCATCGGGCTCCGGCATGCCCTCGCGAACCGTGATGACGTTCGCGCAGTTCTTACAGCGGATCTTGAGGATCTTGCCGCGAACGCGGTCGTCCCCGATGGAGTAGCGAGTCTTGCAGCGGTCGCACAGGAACTTCACGCCAGGCCCCTTTCAGGATGGCGACTCACGTCCGGCCCCGCTCGACGCAACACGAGGCGCAATTGTGCCGGAAAACAGAACGATGGCAAAGGGGTACACCGTTGCGAGTCGGGTAATTACCTGCCCTGCGATCCGTGGGCTCGATCGGACGAGCCGGCCCCGGCGTCGACCTCGGGAACTCCCGCATCTGCCTCCGGCGTCACGGGCTTATGGTGCTTTCGCGGGACCGTGACGGGCGAGATCATCACCACGTCGTGGATCCGCCCGCTGCGTGTGGTGGTGAGGAGACCTCCGACCTCGATGGTCTCGGCCTGACTTTTGAGCTCGAGGTAGAGGTCGAGATCCTTGAGCTCGGCTCCGATCCAGCGGGTCTGGGTGGTCGATAGCTGGTACAGGGGTGTCAGGTCGATGGCCTTCCGGAGCTGGCCGGTCTCGTAGCGGAACCCGACGATGTTCCAGGTTCGCGTGTCCTCGGTGCCGGACCGCCAGATCACGATGAGCTCGTCACGACCCTCGGCGGCATTGCGCAGCGGCGCCGCGAACACCATGCCCGGCACCATCGTGCGCGCCAGGACCTTCTGATCCGGCGTCCGCACGATCAGGTCATCGCCATCTCGCTCGACCAGCTCGCCGGTGATCATGCACATGCCGAACGCCGTCTCGGTCGCTGGTGGACGCACGCAATCGGTCTCCCGCACCGCTTCGCGCGGCTCGCCGGCGAGCACGATCGCGGCGACCTTCTTGTCGTCGACCACGATCCGCGCGTTGGTCGCTCCGGCCGGGATGACGAGCCGTGGATCGGTGGCGCGCTCGACATCCTCGGTGACGAGGCCGGCCTTGACCACCTCGTCCTTCGTCGAGCCCACCCGCAAGCCCGAGGCGAGCGTGCCGACCTTCGCTCCGATCACCGCGAGGAACGTCACCGTGGTGCCGCTGCCCGCCGGTAGCTCGCTACCGATCAGCAGGCCTCCCTCTTCCGTGCGCGCGAGCCCGCTGTGCAACACGTTCGGGACTTCGAATCGCAGGTTGAGCGGCCCCGACTGCGCGCGATCGAGCAGCGGTGCGATCGGCTTGCGCAGCTTGTACGGCCCGACGCCCTCCGCCGTGATCGGATACGGCGCGAGCATCGTCATCGTGTTCGTCGGCGCCTCGATCACGCGGCGCTGCGGCAACGGCTCGGGTGGCGGCGTGCGGCTATCCGAGCCACATGCGCTCACCAGCGCGATCACGATCAGACGCTTCACGTACCAACGATATACGCCACCAACCCGGCCACGGCCACGCCGAGGATCCCGACGAGCATCCACGGCAAGCGTTGCGGGGACGTGGAGGCAGGTAGCGGCCGGATCGGCACGTCGGCGAGTGGCGCTCTCGGCACCGGGGTTGCGGGACGAGGAACCGGCGTGGGAGCGCGCGGGGGCACCGGCTCCGGGGGCTCGCCCTCTTCTTCCACCGTCACCGGACGTTTCGGCTTCCCCATCTCGTGCGTGTCGAGGGTCGGCGCGTGGTCCGGATCTACGGACGCCGCGGGTGGGCTTGCTTCCTCGGGCGTCTCGGCACCACGGACGTCGGGCATCCCCGACGGACGCACCGGCACCGGTGTGCGCAGCGCGCGCAGCTCGGCGAGCTCCATCCCGAGTGCCGCGGCGACCTCGCCCTCGGGCTGATCCTGATCCTCCCACTCGCGTGCCTGCTCCGGGCCCGGTGCACCTTCCGACGGCGCGTAGCTGTCGAACATCTGGTTGTCGAAGTCGAGCTCGTCGGCGTCGCCGCGCAGCTCGGTCTCGGAGACCAGCTCTTGCCGGCGCTGACCACCGGCGGCCGCCGTCAGCACATCGAGGTATCTCGCGATCCGCACCGGACCCGAGTGCATGCGCGTGTCGCGCAGGAACGTCTCGAGATCGTCGGCGAGGTCGTACGCGCTCTGGTAGCGATCCTCGGGATGTTTCTCGAGAGCGCGCATCACGATCGCCTCGAGCGCGCTCGGGAAGTTGCGCCGCGCGAACGTGGGGGGCTCGACCGCAGCGTCGATCAGCCGATGCACCACCTCCTTCGCGCCGCCGCGGAACAACCGCTTTCCCACGGTGATCTCGTAGAGCACGATCCCGAGCGAGAAGATGTCCGAGCGGTGATCGACGCTCTTGCGTGCGGCCTGCTCGGGCGACATGTAGCCGAGCTTGCCGGGCAGGACGTCCATCCCCGCCCGCCGCGCGGTGCCCCGCGAGCTCGCGATGCCGAAATCGATCACCTTCAGGAAGCCGTCCTGCGTCACCAGGAGGTTCGACGGCGAGATATCGAGGTGGACGATCTGCAGCGGGAGATCCGCATCGGCCGTGCCCTCGGCGCCGCGCTTCGCGTGGAAATACCCGAGGCCCGCACTCGCCTGGCGCATCAACTCGACCGCGTGCTCGAGCGGCAGGAACCGATCCTGCGCGATGCTGCGGCGGCACAGCTCGTTGAGCTCCTCGCCGATGATGTACTCCATCGCGATGTACGGGATGCCGTCGTGCTCGTCGACATCGTAGACGTGGACGATGTTGGGATGGTTGAGCGCCGCGCCGATGCGCGCCTCGTCGAGGAACATCTCGGTGACCCGCGGATCGTCGGCGAGCTCCGCGCGCAGTCGCTTGATCACGACGTGCTTCTCGAAGCCGGCCATCGCCGCCTGGCGCGCGAGGTAGATCTCCGCCATCCCGCCGACTGCCAGCCGCCGCTGGAGCGTGTAGCGCCCGCCGAACGAGGTGGGTTCGAGATCGGCGGTGCGGTGGCGGGTCATCGTTGAGTGGGAGGAGGAATTGCCACGCCAGCGGCGGCGTGGGCCGCCAGCGTTGCATCGATCGCGGCTCGCACGCCACCGGCGGCCGGTAGGGGTGCGATCGCGGGCAAGGGTGACGCCGGACCGGTCAGCGCCGTCAGCACGCGGGTCATCCCGCCGGCGAGTCCGTCGAGGTCATAGCCGCCTTCGAGCACGGCGACGATCCGGCCCGCGGAGGTTTGCTCGGCGACCGCGCGCAGCCGCTGCGCCATCGCCTCGAAGCCGTTGTGGGTGACGCGCATCCCGGCGAGCGGGTCGTGCTCGAACGCGTCGAAGCCGGCCGAGATCAGCACGAGATCGGGTGCGAACTTGATCAGCGCGGGCACGAACACGTGATCGAACACCGCGGCGTAGTCGGCATCCCCTGCCCCGCTCGGCAAGCCAACGTTGACCGTGCCGCCGATCGCGTTGGGACCGCCGAGCTCCGTCGGTGCGCCGGTGCCCGGGTAGTACGGGTACTGATGGACCGAGAGGTAGAGGATGCTCGGATCCTCCCAGAAAATGTCCTGCGTCCCGTTCCCGTGGTGAACGTCCCAGTCGAGGATCGCGACGCGCGCGGCACCCGACACACGCGCCGCGGCCGCCGCTGCCGCCTGTTTGTTTAACAGACAGAAGCCCATCGCGCGATCGCGGGTGGCGTGGTGACCGGGCGGCCGCACGACGCTGATGCCCTGCGTGAACCTGCCGTGCAGCGTCTCGAGCACGAGCTGCGTGGTGCTGCCGGCGGCCGCGCGCGCGGCATCCCACGTGCCCGGGGAGAAGTACGTGTCCGGATCGATCCAGCCCTGATTGCCTGGGACGACCTTCGAGATCTCGTCGAGGAACGCCGGTGCGTGAACGCGGGCGAGCTCCTCGTCGGTGACCATCCGCGGCGCGACCCGGGTACCGCGATCGGCGATCCCCGCCGCGTTGAGCGCATCGCGCACGGCCTCGGCACGCGCGGGCCGCTCGGGGTGTCCCGACGGTGCGCGGTGGTTGACGAAGATCTCGTCGAGGACGTAGCCGAGCTTGGTCATTCGCGTTCGGCCCGCGGCGGCCGTCCGAGCAACGGGATGATGGCTTCCTGGACGGGCACGTGTTGGTGAATGATCGCGTACATCGTGTCGATGATCGGCGAGTCGATGCCGATCTGCTTGGTCAGCTCGTACGCCACCTTGGTGGTCTTCACGCCCTCCGCGACCTGCTTCATGTCGGCGAGGATGTCGGGCATCTTCTTACCCTGGCCGAGCGCGAGGCCGACCCGCCGGTTGCGCGACGCATCGCCCGAGCAGGTCAGCACCAGATCGCCCATCCCCGAGAGGCCCGCGAACGTCAGCGCGTGAGCGCCCATCGCGACCCCGATCCGCGTGATCTCCGCGAGCCCGCGCGTGATCAACATGACGCGCGTGTTGGAGCCGAAGCCCATGCCATCGGAGATCCCGGCGCCGATCGCGATCACGTTCTTGAGCGCGCCGCCGATCAAGACGCCGAGCACGTCATCCGTGGTGTAGATGCGGAAGTTGAGGTGGTTGAGCGTGGCCTGCGCGAGGACGGTGGTCTCCGGATCCCGGCCGGCGAGCACGATCGCCGCCGGATGCCCCGCCGCGATCTCGCTGGCGAAGGTCGGCCCCGACAGGAACGTCGCGCGGTTCGCGATCCGCGCCGGCAAGACGTCGGCGTAGACCTTGTCGATCGTCTTGAGCGTGCCGTCCTCGAGCCCCTTGCTCGCGTTGATCACGATCGCGTCGGGATCGATCACGTCGCGAATCTTGGCGAACAGCTCGCGCGCGCCATGCGACGGCGTGACGCCGACGATGAACTGCTTGCCGCGCACCACGTCCTCGAGGTCGCAGCTCGCGGTCACCGTATCCGGCAACTTGTAGTTCGGCAGGTACTGGTGATTGAACCGGCTGCTCTCGAGCGCCGCCGCCTGGTCCGAGTTGCGGCAGTAGAGCTTGACCCGGTGGCCAGCGGCGCCAAAGCACATCGCCAGGCAGGTGCCGTAGCTGCCGGCACCGATCACCGCGATGTCGGTCGTCGTCATCGGCAGCGACCGTATCACGTGCTACGACCGCCCTGTGAACCGGCGCGGGCTCGTCCACCCGGGGCTGGTAGCCGCTGGTTCGGTGGCCGTCGCGGTCTCCACCGTGGTCGGGACCGGCGCCTTGATCGAGGTTTGTGAATGCGGCCGCGCTCGGGATCGACGACGCGATCATCTGCACGCAGCGCTATCACCAGGCGCGGGCGATCGCGTGGGCGCGCCACCAGGGCATCGACGCGGTCGGCTGGGTCGCGAATCGGCGACCATCCTCCACCCGGCCCAAGGACACGGTGCGCGAGACCTTCGCGCGTTCGAGTTGGCTCGTCGACCAGCCGCAACGTCGGTCGCTATGCCGGGGTCGCGAGCATCGCTTCGGTCGCGATCACGACGCGATTGCGGCCCGCACGCTTCGCCGCGTAGAGCGCCGTGTCGGCGGCACGCACCAGCGCCTCGGCATCACCGCCATCGTCGGGGAACGTCGCGACACCGATCGACACCGACAGCGCGCCCACCCTCGGCGCCGCGTCGGTGAAGTCGTGGCCGTTGACCCGCTCGCGCACGCGCTCGGCTACTTTCGCAGCCGTGAACTTCGCGGTGTCGACGAGGATCACCGCGAACTCCTCGCCCCCGTAGCGCGCGACGACATCGTTCGCACGCCGCGCATCGGCGAGGACACGCGCGAGCTGGCGCAGCACTTCATCGCCGGCCGGGTGCCCGAACGTGTCGTTGAACTGCTTGAAGTGATCGACGTCGAGCATGAGGAGCGAGAGTGGTAGCCCGCTGCGCTGGCTCCGCTCGACCTCGAGCGTCAGCCGCTCGTGGAAGTGGCGGTGGTTGTAGAGCCCGGTCAGGCCGTCGGTCACAGCGAGCTGCGCGAGGCGTGCGTTGGCCTCGGCGAGCTCGTGGGTGCGCTCGTGAATCTTGGCCTCGAGCTCGCGGTTCATCTCGAGCAGTGTTTGGTTCTTCGCCGACAGCGACGCGACGAGCTGCTGGTTCTCGTTCGACAGCCGGTACTGGCGCAGCAGCGACTCGACGCTGAGCAGCAGCGCGGTCTCGTCCCACGGCTTCGCGATGTACTGGTTGAGGTGCGCGCGGTTGATCGCCTCGATCACGGCGTCGAGACCGGCCTGACCGGTCAACAGGATCTTGGTGGTACCCGGGAGCCGGCGATCGACGATCTCGAGCACCTCGACGCCCTTCATGCCCGGCATGATCTGATCGGCGATCACCAGCGCGATCGCTTCACCTTCGCGGGTCAGCTCGTCGAACAGCGCGACGGCTTCATCACCGGAGCGCGCGGTCGCGATCTGACACTCGTGCCCGAAGCGTGCTCCGAGTTGAGCGCGGAGGACGCGAAGAACACCTTCCTCGTCGTCCACACAGACGATCACCTCGCGCTTGCTCACGAGATGACGATATCACCTCACCGATCCTACGATCGGGAGGTGCGACTACTTCGCGAATTCCTGGTACTGGCAGTTCACGCCGACGAGGTCGAGGCGGCGACCCTGCTGCAGATTGCCGATGTGGGAGAACGATCCGAAGTAGACCAAGCCCGACGGGTTGAGCTTGTCGATCATCTCGCGCGGCACGGTCATCGTTCCGCTGCCATCGTTGACGCACTGATGGGTCACGCCACCGACATCGAGATCGTAGAACACGATGAACTGGAGGAGGGGCGGGGCATCGGCCGGCGCAGCTTCCTGATCATACGTGAGCGTCCAGTCGCCCGTTGCGGGGATCTGAAGTGGTGCGGCGAAGCTCGGGTCGAGGTTCGTCATGTTGGCCGGGACGAAGAGCTGAGCGGCCGCCGCATAGCCCTGCACAGCGGTGGGCTCGGCGAGCTCCATGTCGCCGAGGTCACCACCGGTCCACGCCACATCGTAGGTGTGGTTGCGGAGGTTGGCGGAGCCGTCCGCGCTCGGGGTCAGATAGACCTCCTTGTGGGTCAGGTACGAGGACAGATCCATCATGTTGAGCTGCTTCTGCAGCGTGAATGACTGTTCTGCGCTCGAGATCGAGACCGTCTCGCCAACATCGAGATAGGTGCGCGAATTGGCGATTTCGATCGCGGCGGCGGGAGAACCATTGTCGAAATAGACGCCCGCAGTGACGTCGGTACAGCCAGTACCGGGGACGATCACCGTTCCCTCTAGTTCTCGCCGTGCTGGGATCTGGTCCTTGAAGAAGTACGCGTGGGTCGCGGCCGTCGTGGTGTCGTCCGTTCCGTTGCGCTGGATCTCGATGCGAAACTCGCCACCCTCCGCCACATCATCAGCCCATGGGCCGCATGTCGGCTTGGTGCCGCCGTGGCCGGCGCCAAGGCAATCCGTGGTGTCGTCTCCACCGTCGGAGCCACAGGCGCCAAGTGAGAGACCAAAGAGCGCCAACATAATTTGCTTCTGCATCGGATTCCCCTTCGAAGTTAGTGCGCGTTCCGAAGCCCCCATCGGCAATGCGCATGACGAGATTATCCTCGTTCGATCGCGATCTCAACATCGCTGTGCCGGCGACTGCATCAGGCTCTCGCGCGATTCCTGCGCGAGCACCTCGGACTACATGGTCCCCATCGCACCCAGCTCACTGGGTGAATTCGAGGAGCGCGAACGTCCAGTCGTCTGCCTGTCGAGTCGTTGCGAGTGATTGATCCGCGTAGCTGACGATCGTCCCAACCGCATCCTTCACCGGTTGCGCGCGCGTCGATTCGAAGAGCTGACCGAACCGGCGGATCCCGAGGACGTTGCCGTCGGGCATCGAGATCTCGGGAATGCCGTCCGTGTAGACCAGGATCCGTTCGCCCGGCTTGAGCGTGCCGGTGATTCGACCTGCCTCGAACTCGCCCTCGGTTCCGAGCACCGCCCCGGGACAGAAGTGCACGCGGTGCTTCCCGGCGTCGTCGAGCGTCATGATCGGCGGGGCACCGGCGCTGTACAGCTCCCACGCCCCGTTCTCGTCGAGGGCGATCACTGCCATCGTCATGTGGTACTGGCCCTTCGCGACGCGAACCACCTCCTGGTTGAGGAGCTCGAGCATCTGCATGATGTCGTAGCCCACCAGCATCGCGACGTGAAACGCCGTCGCGACCGCGGCGGTCACCATCGCGGGGCCCGGCCCGTGACCGGTGACATCGCCGACCAGCACGAGGTGTCGCGAGCTCGCCAGCTTCTCGTGCCACCACCAATCACCACTGCACATGTCCGCGGCGCGATAGAAGCCGACGATCTTGATGCCGTCGGTGATGATGTCGGGACGCTCGGGGAGAAAGCCGCTCTGCACGGCGCCCGATAGCGCGAGATCCTGCTCGATGACGGCGAGACGACCCTCTCGCACGGCCCGCTGGACGCGCTGGCGCTGCAAATACGTGACGCCCACGCCGGCGAGCACCAGGAGCACGAAGTACAGCGCGTAGGCCGGCTTGGTCCTCCAGATCGGCGGGGCGACGTGGATCGCGAGGGTCGTCGGAACCTCAGTCGACGCACCGTGGCGATTGGTGGCGCGGATCTCGAGGGTGTAGTCCCCGTGGTCGAGGTTGGTGAACGTCAACCGGCCGGTGTCGGTGGTCAGCCACTCGTCGCGAAACCCCGAGAGCCGGTACGAGAACTTCGTTTGCTTCGGTGCGACGTAGCCGAGCGCGGCGAACTCGACGGTGAACACCGAGTCCCGGTACGAGAGGTCGATCGTCGGCTGTTCCCAGATCGGCCGCGCCAGCGCGAGCTCCTTGTCGAACAAGCGGAAGCCCGTCAGCACGACCGGTGGGACCTGCGTGTCGGGCACGATCTCCTTCGGGGTGAACCGATTGAAGCCGCTCAGCGTGCTCGCGAAGATGTCCCCCGCCTTGCTGCGAAAGTACCCGTTCTGGTTGAACTCCGTCGCGCCGAGGCCGTCGGCGGCGGTGAACTTCACGGCCATACCCGTCGTCGGCTCGAACCGGATCAGGCCCTTCGTGGTGGTCAGCCACAGGTGCTTGTTGTCGTCGGGAACGACGCCATACACGACACTCGGGATCCCCTCGCGCTCGCCGAACACGTCGACCTTGCCAGTCGCCGGGTTCAGCCTGTCGAGCCCACCGCCGCTGGTGCCGATCCAGATCGCACCATCGTTGCTCTGATGAAGCGTCTGCACGGTGTCGTCACTCAGCGGCCCACCGGCCTTGGCGCCGCGGAACACCTTCGAGGTCTTGGTCCGGAGATCGAGGCGCGCGACGCCGCCGAGCTCGGCCCCGATCCACAGGATCTGCGGGTCGGCTGCATCGAACAAGATCCGGTGGAGGTAGGCGGAGGGGAGCACCTTGTCGTCCTTGGCGACCACCTGGAACGTGCGACTTACCGGATCGAAGCGATCGAGCCCACCCCCCCACGTCGCGAGCCACAACGCGCCGTCCTTCCCCTCGACGATCTGTTCGATCCGATCGGCGCTCGGTCCCGACACCCCATCGGTGGTCGCGGGATAGTGGCTGTAGCGTCCGCTGGTTGGCTCGAACCCGAGGAGGCCGAGGCCGGATCCGCCGAACCACACGGTGCCGTCGCGCGCGCAGTAGGTCGAGGTCAACCAGTTGGTGAGCGGGACGACGTCAGGCGGCGAGCCGAACGCGGTGTACTCGGTGTACTCGTTGCGCGCGAAGTCGAACCGATAGAGTCCGTTGGTATACGTGCCGGCCCACACCATGCCGTCTGCCGTCTCGCAGAACGTCATCGGAATGCCGAACTCGGCAGTGCCGGCGTAGTTGCGGAAGCGCCGGCGGATCGGGTCGAGCTTGTAGAGCCCGAAATCCAACGTGCCGAACCACAGCGTGCCCGTGCGATCTTCGAACGCGGTCTCGACGTACTGCAGATACGTCGTGGTGCGTAGTGGGAACTCGCCGTCGGGTGCGTAGCGCGTGACCTGCGTGCGCGCCGCGTTCATCTCGTTGAGCCCGAACTGCGTCCCGATCCACAGCGAGTGATCGCGGTCCTCGAACAGCGACGTGATCTTCTCGCTGCTCAGCGTGCTGCGATCTTCTTTTTTCGGCAGGTAGACCACGGGCGTCTTCGTGTTCTTGGCGAGGCGATAGAGCCCCGAGTCGGCACTGCCCACCCACAGCGCACCATCGTGATCGAGCGTCAGCGCGGTGACGTCATGAGGGATCACCTGGTTCTCCGGAATCCACGTCGGGCGCGGATCCGTCTTCGCCTGCGCCACCCGCATCACCCCGCCGCCGTTGCTCGCGATCACGAGGCTGCCTGGCGCTTCGATCTCGATCGCCGTGATCTCGCCGGCCGAGAACGCGCCGTTGACCACGCGTTTGAACGTCTTGGTCTCGCGATCGAACCGATCGACATCACCCGTGCCGAACCCGACCCACAGCGTGCCATCGGAGCCGAGCGCGAGCACCGAGACGACATCGTTGGCGATCGACGTCGCCTGCGCGTCGTGGCGGTAGCTCGTCATCGCATCGGTCGCCGCGTCGTAGTAGGCGAGCCCGGCGTCACCGGTGCCGATCCACATCCCGCCATCGGCATCTGCCTCGAGCGCGGTGATGAATGACGACCCGGTGATCGGGTACGCGGTCATCCGGGTGCCGTCGTAACGGGCGAGTCCACCCACCTGCGTGCCGAGCCACAAGAAGCCGCGCTTGTCCTGCGCGATCGCCGTGATGTGGATCGCCGGGAGCCCTTCTTCGAGACCGAGCTTCTCGAACTGGACCGGCGGAAACAGCGGCCGGGTAACGCCACCATCGGTTCGCGGCTTGGGAGTCGTGGGAGCCGCGATCGCGGCGGTCGAGACGCAGATCAGCGCCAGCCCGAAACGGATGAGACGAGACATCAGCGTGCGTTCCAGCCGACTCCCACCGACGCGATGTTCGTGTTCAGCGTGTTCAAGCCACTGATGAAGTGATGGTAGGTCGCAGAGACGTAGATCTTATCGGTAATCTGGTAGGCCGCACCGAGCCCGAGAAGGAGGATCCGTTCCTTGAGGAGCGGGTCGTGAAAGAGTTGTTGCTGCGCGGTCAACATCGCGAAGTCGACATACTCGACCCCATCGTGCTGCTGACGGAACACCGTCGACAGAAACACCGGAAGCTTCGGCGTGACGAAGTAGCCGAGTTGCCCCATCACCTCGCTGCGCGTCTGGGAGAACTCCTTGGTGTCCGCCGACTCGTTGACCTTCTGCGACAGCGTCAGCTCGTAACTCGCGCTGATGAACGAGCGCGGCAGGAAGCTCGGAGACCAGCTGACGGCCGTCCCGATCCGACCCTGGAACAGGTGGCGGCCCGGCGCCGCGGACCCTCGCACCGGATAGTCCTGCAACGGCGCCGTCAACCCGAGGTTGAACGACAGCGCGAGCGGGCTCGGCAACACCATGTAGCGGACGTCCGCGCGGAGATCCTGAAGCGTGAAGTGATAGCTGCCGTCATCGAAGTCGCCGTGCGGGTCGTACAGTGCGCCCGACTTCTCCTTGTCGTAGATGACACCCATCAGCGGAATCGAGACGCTGAGTCCGAGCCGTTCGATCGGCACGAACTCGGCGCTCAAGATCGAGGTCTGCGTGCGGACGAAGACGCTGGGAAACGTCTTGCCGTTGCTCTCTTCGATCCTGCTGGCGAAGCCGTAGCTGTGCGTCAGCGACAGCTCGAGAGAGCCTTTCTCGCCCACGACGGCTTGGGCGCGGGCGTCGCTCGGACTCGCCAGCAACGCACCTAAGCCGACCAAACAGACCAACAGCGGATGCATCCCGCGATGATACGCGAACGACGCTGAGAAAGAATTTTGTGGCGAGAGAAACTACGGCTTGAGATCGACCAGGACGCGTCGGTTGCGGCCATCGGCCCCGCCGTACTTCAACTTCGTGTCACCGAACGCCTCGATGGTCATCCGCGATGTGTCGACACCCTGCGACTGCAGGTACTCGCGCGCGGCGTCAGCGCGATTGCGCGACAGCTCGAGGTTCGCGTCGTGGCTGCCGGTGGGATCGGCGTAGCCTTGCAACACCACCGCGCTCGATGGGTTTGCCGCGAGCCAGCGCGCGACGTTGCCGAGCGAGCGCTTCGCCGCGGCATCGAGCACGGTGCCGCTGACGATGAAGTAGATCTCCGCGCGCGCGAACGCGGCTGGCTTGACGACGGCCGGCTTGATTGGCTTGGTCGTCTCGGGACGCGGCTCGGGGACCGTCGTCGTGATCGCCGGCTTTGGCTCCGGCTTCGGCTCGGGCGTCGGCTTCGGCTTCGGCGTGTCGACGACCGGCTTCGGCGTCGGCGTGTCGACGACCGGCTTTGGCGCGGGCTCGCGAGCCGCGAGGATCGGACGCTTGTCTTCCGGACCGGCGGCGATCGGGGTGCGTGCCGCGCGCGCTGCGACGACAGCGCGCTCGGTGGTCCGCGTGGGGCGGCGGCCGAAGCGAGCCTCGGCCAGCTTCAGGTCGCTGGGGTCGTCACCGGATTGCACGACCACCGCCTCGCCGTAGCGCTCGCGCGCGAGCGAGGCGTCGGTCGGTGTCACCACGACGACGTTGTAGTTCTTGCGCTTCGCCGACGACAGATCCGCGATCTCGACCGAGTGACCTTGCGAGCGCAGCGACTGCTCGAGCCGCCGTGCGTTCTTGGTGAGCAAGATGTAGGTGACCGCCTGCTTCGCGATCTGGTTCGGGTTCGGAGCCTTGACCGTGAGCTTGATGCCGCAGGCGTCGGCGGGCGTCGAGTGGGTCTGAATGGTGATAGCGAACAGTGCAGCGGCCCAGGAATACTTCATGACAGCGCCCCCTATGTGAAGCGTCGCATACGCGTCGGATCGTTTGCAAGGCTTGCTCATGGACCTGTCCCTACGAGCGAGGCGGCCTTTTCGATCGTGAGAAAATCGACCGTCCCTTTGTGGTCGCGTGTGATCCTCGCGAGCAACTCGCGGACGCGGGGCAAAAACTCCCCCGCCGTCTCCTGATGAAACGCGAGCACGACGATCTGGTCGCGTTGGTTGCTGGCGACCGCATCGTCGACCAGCGCGATCGCGGCGTCGACGGTACCGTAGTCGAACACCGCGCCGATCGGCAGCTCGACCACGCTCCCCAGCACACTCGGTTGACTGCGCGGCGTCGCCTTCGGCCACAGCTCGTGCAGCCGGGTGGCGAACGCCGGGGTCTCGTCGCCCAGCACGTTCGCATCGACCATCGAGCTATCCGCCCGATAGCCCTCGGCGGTGATCGCGGCGAGCACCTTGGGTGACGTCAGGTAACCGCCGGCGCGAAACGATCGTGAGAGGTCGAACCCCACCTCCTCG
Source organism: Deltaproteobacteria bacterium (assembly GCA_031385555.1). Taxonomy (GTDB): domain Bacteria; phylum Myxococcota_A; class Polyangia; order Haliangiales; family Haliangiaceae; genus JABFXX01. Next base: position 30,199 of record JANNBP010000015.1, read on the forward strand.
AGCTTGCTCCGCGAGGTCCGCAGGATCGCCCGCAGCTCGGCGACATCGTAGACGTCGAGGTCGGTATCGAAGCCGACGTCACCGTCGGGAAATGCCACCACCTTCTCGGTGCCGGTGAGAAACGACGGGCTGGTCCTCGGCTCGATCCCGCTCGCGCGCACCAGCGAGGTCCACACGTGGACGTGGGTCGCGATCTCGTCCTGCGGCAGGATCACGGACCGCAGAGCGTTGACGACACCGTCGACCGGCGGTGTCTTCGTGAGGTAGCCTGCAGAGACGAAGTGGGTGATGGCCGCGTCGGGATAGTCACGCCGGAGTGCGACGATCTCGGGCAGACCATCCGACAGGTAGGCGCCCTCCCAGTCGAGCGTGAGCACGACATGTACCCGCGGCTCGACGGCGTTCGACGAGCAAGCAGTCAAACCAGCGAGCAACCAACCGCGTGCGAACCCCATGGCGGCGCCAATCTAGAACAACACCGCGTGACGAACAACGTGACACATCTGCGACGAACGCATACATGCAACCTCGCAATCTTCGACAGGAGAAACGTGAGGTTGCTTGCGATCCAGATTCCAACTTGGATATCGTGTTCGCGATGAGAATCGCCAACGGATTTGTCTTGGCCGCGTCCCTCATTGGTTGTGCGTCGGAAGGCTCCAGCTCCGATCCTTGTGATGGGGCTAGCAGTGGCGAGGCATGTCGCTGGGCCGGCACGGGCAAGAAGGGCTTCAACGCCGCCACGCCGGATGCAGATCGACTCGAGAGCAAGCTGTACTTCCCGACCGACATGACTTTCGGCCCCGACGGTCGCGCGTACATCGTCGATTGGAACAATCACTATATCCGTCGCGTCGAGCGCGACGACACGATGACGATCGTGCTCGGCACCGAGTACGAAGGCGACGGCGCAGCCGACTTCAGCGACTCGCTACCAATCTGCGATCCGGTGGGCGCGCCCGGCAACCAGGTGGCACTCAACCATCCGACCGATGTCAAGTTCGGTCCCGATGGCCTGCTCTATGTCGCCGCGTGGCACAATAACAAGATCCGTACGGTCGACATCGAGACTGGCATCGCGAAGACGCGCACGGGCGACACCTACGGCTTCCGTGGCGATGGCGCGAACGCGTGTACGGCGCTGCTGAACCAGCCCAAGACGCTGGTGTTCGGCCCGAACGGCGAGACCTACACGATCGATCAGCGCAACGCGCGCATCCGCAAGATCGACGCAGCCGGCACGATCACCACGATCGCCGGCAACGGCGCGCTAGGCAGCATCGGCGACGGCGGCCCCGCGCTCGACGCCGAGTTCGGGTTCGAGCTGGTCGCGACGCCGCGGCCGTCCGGCGCACTCGCGCTGCACCAGAACAACCTCTACATCGCCGACAGCATGAACAACCGGATCCGCCGGATCGATCTGGCGACCGGCGTGATCGACTGCATCGGTGGCCGCGACGAGCCCGGTTATGGCGGCGATGGTGGCCCTGCCCTGCAGGCGCAGTTCAACTTCCCGATGGATCTCGAGATCGGCCCGGACGATCGGCTCTACGTCGCCGACCGTTACAACCACGCGATCCGCGCGATCGACCTCACCACCAACGTGGTCGAGACCGTCGCCGGTGGTGCGCTGTGCAGCACCGACGACGGCACCTGCGTGGATCGAGCCGACGCACTCGAGATGACGTTCGACGAGCCCTACGGCATCTCGTTCGACGCCGAGGGTAGCCTCTACGTCGCCGACACCCACAACTCGCGTATCGTGAAGGTCGTCCGATGAATCGGTTCGCTATCCTCGCCCTCGCGCTCGTCGGCTGCGGCGACAACGTCGAGGGGGCGTGCGATCCCGAGGCGCCGAACACGATCTGCACCATCGCCGGATTCACGCTCGAGCTGGGCTACGAAGGTGATGGTGGACAGGCCACCGACGCGACGCTCTACATCCCGATGGAGAGTGTGGTGCGGCCCGACGGCCATATCTGGTTCATCGACTTCAACAACTACGTGGTCCGCGAGATCGACCTCGATGGAACGATCAAGACCGTGATCGGGACCGGCGATCTCGGCGATAGCCCGGCATCGGAAGGCGTCGATACGGTCCACGCGCTGACGTCGAAGAACAACCACACGCCGACGATGATGCTGACTCCGGACTATCTGTATCTCGCTGCGTGGCACGAGAGCCGGATCAAGCGGGTGCGGCTCGACGACATGATGATGGAGCTGTACGCCGGTCGCGGCGTCCGCACCAAGTACGACGGAGACGGCGCCCTCGCGGGGGATGCGGGGTTAGAGCTGCCGTCAAGCGTCGCGATGGATCCCAGCGGGAACATCGTGCTCACCGATCAGGGGAACCAGGTGATCCGCCGGATCAGCGCGACCACCGGCAACATCGAGACGATCGCGGGACAGTGCGTGATCGAGCGGCTGTCGTGCACGGTCAACGAGACCGAGCCGGTACCGTGCGCCGACTCCAACAAGCTCACCTGCGGCGATCCGGCCACCTCGTGCGGTGGCGGTTGCTCGAAGTCGTTCGGTGGAGATAACGGCCCCGCGTTGCTCGCGCAGCTGTCCTTTCCCGATACTCAGGCGGCCGACCCGGTGGGACGCATCGCGTACGACCACGAGGGCAACCTGCTGATCGCGGACACCGGCAACAACCGCATCCGCAAGGTCGATACCACCGGTATCATCACCACGATCGCGGGCACCGGAACGGCCGGCGCCAACGGCGATGGTGGCCCGGCGACGGCGGCGGAGCTCAACCGCCCGATCGATCTCGCGATCGCCGACGACAACTCGATCTACTTCACGGACGAGTACAACAACTGCGTTCGCAAGATCGACCCCGCCGGCGTGATCACGACCGCCGCGGGCATCTGCGACGCGACGGTCCGCGAGTTCAGTGGTGATGGTGGCGATCCCACGGCCGCGCGGCTCAACCACCCGTACGGCATCGATCTGGCCGGGACCAAGCTGTACATCAGCGATTCGTATAACAATCGCCTCCGTGTCGTTAACCTCCCGTAGGCTGCTCGCGCTGGCGTTCGTGGTCGGCTGCGGCACAGATGCCGAGCCTCCGGCCTTCCCGGCAGACTATCGCGCCTCCTACCAGGAGGTTCGCGATTGCCGGTACAGCATCGAACACGACCTGAAAAACATCCGGGTGCTCGCAGCGCCCGATGCCCTCGACGCGTACACGTTGCGGACGTCGGAGTTCGCGGCCGGGGCGGTCGTGCTCAAAGAGGAATACGCCGAGGACGACAACTCGTGCAGTGGGCCGATCGAGCGGTTCACGGTGATGGAGAAGCGCGACGACAGCACGAACCTCGGGTGGACGTGGGAGCAGGTGTCGGGCAGCCGGGCGGTCGAGGAGGTCGATAGCAAGCGGTGCATCTCGTGCCATACGGGCTGCGGCGTGCCGCCGGATGGTTATGACGGTACCTGCGCGATCCCTTGATCGGGTGATGGGGTTCGTCCGAGGCTCGGGAGGATGACCGTGCGGGCATCGAGAAGAACCCTCGCGGTGTCGCAGGATCCGGCGATCCTCGACCGGATCGTGGCGGCCTTGCCCGGTTCCGAGGTGGAGCGGTTTCCCGTGCTCGAGTCCATCGATCCCGCGACGCTGCGGAACGTCCTGCTCGTGATCGATGCAAGTGCGTCACCGGAGGTCGTGGTGCAGTTCGCGTCGCAGTTGCGCGGTGACTCACGCGTGATCGCCGTGCTGCCCCGCGGCGCGGGTCAAGCCGTGATCGAGATGATGCAGCGCGCGAAGTCAGTCGTCGCGATGATCGCCGCCGACTCGATCGCGACGGCCCTCGGTGTCCTGGCGGCGCGGACCAGCAGCGGCGATGTGTTCGGGCTCGACAAGGTGCTGGCACCTGGCACGTCGATCCACGAATACATCCTGCGCGACCTCAACGATCGAGCCGACTGCGTCACCCAGATGCTCGAGCTCGCCGCACGCAGCGGCCTTCCCCGCCGGATGCACACACACGTCGAGCAGTGCCTCGACGAGATGGTGATGAACGCGCTGTACGCCGCTCCAGTCGACGAGCGTGGCAAGCGTGTGTTCGATCACATCACGCCGCAGGAGCGTGCGAACCTGACGATCGACCAATCGATCGTCGTGCAGTTCGCGAGCGATGGCCGACAGTTCGCGATCGCGGTACGCGACGCGTTCGGATCGCTGACCCGCGACGACGTGCTGCGCGTGCTCGCCAAGGGCCTCAGCTCGCCGGTGAAGATCGACCGCAAGGTCTCGGGCTCGGGCGTGGGCCTGTACCTCATGATGACCGGCGTCGCCGGACTTCATCTGATGACCGTGCCAAACGTCGCGACGGAGATCGCGTGCGTCTTCGACCTGCAGAATACGCAGCAACTCCAGGAGCTGACGCTGTTCGTCGAGCCGGAGGACGTCTCGGGCGAGCTCGAGGGGCGCCCGAGCGGCCCGGTCGGCACGCCGCGTCCACTCGCACGCACCACCACGAGCAACCGCCGCCGGCGCTGGTATCTCGTCGCCGGAGTCGCGGGGCTCGCGGCCGCAGCGGTGGTCGTGGTGCTGCCGCGGCTCCGAAGCGAGCCGTCGAGCGCAGCACTCGTCATCACGTCCAACCCGGATGGTGCGACCGTCGAGCTCGACGGCAAACCGGCGGGACGCACCTCGACCGACGGCCTCCACCTCGACGGTCTCCATCCCGGTCAGGTCTATCGCGTGATCGCTCGCGTCCCTGGACGACTCCCGGTCCGCACGGTCGTTCGCGCGGTCGCCGGGAACCAACCCGTCGCGATCGAGGTCCCGCTCGCACCGGCCACGGTCAGCGTGCACAGCAAACCGGAGGGTGCGCGGGTCGAGGTCGATGGCGTCGCGCGCGGCGAGACACCGCTCGAGCTCACCAGTCCGACGCCGGGCGCGAACGCGAGCCTGCGCCTGCGCCGCCCCGGCTTCGACGACGCCATCGTGCTCGCGACGTTCCCGAAGTCCGGCGAGACCGCGCGGATCGATCAGCCGCTCGCGATGTCGAGCTCGTTCACGCGGCTGCGCATCGCGACGAAGCCACCCGGTGCCCGGCTGTTCGAGCTCGATGCACCGTCCAAGCCTGGCGACAGAACGTTCACGCCAGCCGAGCTGATCGTTCCCTCCGGCACGCCGATTCGCGTCGTCATCGCGATGCCCGGGCGCGTCGCGCAGACCTTGACCGAGACCCCGCAGGGTGCATTCGTCGAGCGCACCCTCGAGCTGGCTCCCGCGGCGACGCTGACCATCCGTGCGAACGACGGCACCGCGACGGTGGTGGGTGCGCTCCACTGCAAGGACGTGCCGATCCCGGCGAGCTGCTCGCTCGCACCCGGCAGCTACACCGTCGAGCTGACGGCCGGTGGCAAGCTCCAGAAGCGCGATGTCGAGATGAAGGACACCGACGTCGCGGTGACCTTCTGAGCGGTCACAGCACGACGTAGAGGGCGCCGCCGATGCCAGCGGCGAGCACGAGCCCGAGGATCAGCAGCAGCCACCCCCGACGCGGCGCTGGTGCCCGCGGGAGGCGGGCGGGCTGTGGTGGAGTCGGGGCGGCTTGCTCGTCGACCCGCCGCACGGCTGCGAAGCCACGGGGCAGTGAGATTGATTGGTCGATCGATGCCGCGGAGAAGCTGCTCGGGGTGGTGCGTGCGCTCGGTTGCGACGGAGACAGCGATCGCGACCTGCTATCCTCGAGGTCGTTGCGCCCGGTGGCTCCGGATCCGGCCCCGAGCTTGACGTTCGCGAGCGAACCCGTCACCCGCACCCGATCCCCGACGAACTGCGGCATGCTGGCCGATTCTTCGAGAAGCTCGGAGAGGAACGTCGCGAGCTCTTCCGCCGAGGTGCGCAGCGCGTTGCTGCGCACCACCTCGGCGATCGCCAGGACCACCTCCTGCCCGCGCTGCGGCCGCTGGTCGGCGTCAGGCAACAGCATGCGATCGATCAGCGTCGCGAGTGCGGGTGGCAGACCGGGAGCGATGTCGGCAACCGGAGAACAATCGCCCGCACGGATCCTCCGGATCAGCTCCTTTGGCGTATCGCCGTCGAACGGCATCCGGCCCGTCGCGAGCAGATACGCCACGACCCCGAGCGAGAACAGATCGGATCGATGGTCGTATTGGTTGGTCGCGTGTTCGGGCGACATGTACTGCCACTTACCGACGACCATCGACTGCGAGGATTCGGTGACGGCGGAGATCGCGACGCCAAAATCGAGCAGCTTCACCGAGCCGTCGTAACCGATGATGATGTTGTGGGGCGACACGTCGCGGTGGACGACGGACAGCCGCTGCCCGGTCATGTCGGTCGACCAGTACGCGTGATGTAGCGCCTGCGCGACCTCGCGAATCACGAAGCAGACGAGCCCGGGCGGCAGCAGCTGCCGGCTCGCGGCGAGGTGCTTGGTGATGTATCGCAGGTCCTTGCCGTGGACGTACTCCATCGCGAGGTAGAGCGCGCCACCGACCTCACCGACATCGAGCACCTGCACGATATTCGGATGCATCAACCGGCCCGCGATCTTCGCCTCGTTGAGGAACATGCCGATCGCGAGGTGTCGGTTCTCGAGGAGCTGGCGCTGGATCCGCTTGAGCGCGACCAGCTTCTCGAACCCCCCGATCCCGATCTGCTTCGCGAGGAACACCTCCGCCATGCCGCCCGCGGTGAGTCGCTGCACGATCTTGTACTTGCCGAGCACCGTATCGTCCGCGGACAGCGACGCCGACGCGGCATCCTTCGCCTGCGCGACGTTGGCGTCGGTCAAGGCACGCGACAACACCTCGGCTCGTTGCTTCACCAGCTTCGCGCTCGCGGTCGGCACTCCTGCACTCGCTGCGATCAACGGCGCGAGCGTCTGGGAGCTGACCCGGACGTGGCTCTCGCCGCCGCAGGTCGAGCAGACATGCCGCGATGGTCGGGCGGATCTGGTGATCTCGTAGCTCTCGAGGGAGGAGCGTCCGCAATCCTTGCAGGTGTAGGGCGCGCGGATCGACCAGATGGCGATCTTCGGACTGACCGCGAGCGTGTCGAGCGCCTTCGCGAGGTACGACATCGGCACGTCGATCAGCGTGACCGCTGGAACCATCGATGCCAACGTCTTGAGCATGCGCGTCCACTCGCCCACCCCTCCCGGATCGAGATCCTCGATCTCGGCGAGATCGATCACGACCTCACCCTCCGCTCCGACGAGGAGCGGTCGTGCGCGGAACATCGAGCCGATCCGGCCGCGCAACCGGAAGTAGGTCACCGCACCGTGGACGAGCTTGATGATCTTCGGCGGCTTGTCTCCCGTTCCTGTGACCGTGGTGTAGAGCCCGCGCTGCGCGAGCGCCGCGGCGATCTCGGGATCGATCCCGGTCGCGGCATACTTCGCGACGAACGAGAAGTAGCTCTCGGGCGTCTCGTCGAGCTCGAGCTTTCCGCCGCAGCGCGAACAGTCGCGATCGAGGCCGCCACCCTTCGGGAGCACCGATCGCCCGGCGAGCACGTCGATCAGCTCGCCGGACTCGATCCCGCACGACATGCAGCTGTACGGCCCGATCACCGTGAGCACCTGGGCGGTGCCTCCGAAGTTCAGCACCATGTTGAGCTGGTCGACGAGGAATGTCGGACACCCGAGCAGGTAGATCTCACCCAACGATCTCGAGAGTCCCTCGATCATCCTCAGCCACTGGCGGACCCCGAAAGAGGTCATCCGCGTCATCCCCGCGACGTTGATCGCAGCGGCGCGAATCCCCGCGGGGAGCTGGACTCCCTCGAACTGTTCGTCGAGGGGGCCGGCGATGTCAACGATCGCGATGTTCGACAAGTGCTCGACAGCGACCCGGAGGCTCGCCGAGGGCTTGTCTCCACGCACACCCGACACTAACACTCCACTGCAATCGCGAGCGCCACCGGCCAGGTCATTGACACACTCTTGGCCACCTGTTGAACTTCCAAAACGTCCTCTCCAGACCGAAAGCCTGGCTCGCCCGGCGGCGCCGCCGGCGCCGGCCCCGACACCGTGACGGTCAGCGTCGTGGAAGTCGGGAGCGGCGATAGCGACACATCCCCGTCGATTCCGCTGGTTCCACCGGCTCGTCCACCCCCACTACCGCCACCCCTACCGCCACCCCGGCTGACGCGCCCACCCCCACTACCCGCACAGACCAAGGATCCACGTGCGGTGGCCAAGGCACAGATCGCTGCGCTCGAGGCCGACCTCGCGCTGACGACAGCTCCCGGCGATGTGGTGCAGCTCGCACTCGCGATCGCGCGCACCGCGGAGTCGCTTGGCGATTCGACCCGGGCGATCGCCGCGTACCTGCAGGCTGCCGAGCTGGCGCCGGAGCTCGAGGTCGTGGGCTGGCATCTCCGCCGGCTGCTCGCCGCCCCCGAGCGTCTGGCGTTGCTCGATCGCTGGATCGCGCGAGCGCCGAGTGGCTCTCCGGCGGCGGCGCGGCTGCTGCTCGAGCGCTCCGCAGTCGCGGGGCGTCTCGGTCGTCGGGTGGAAGAGCGCGGCGCCCTCGACGACGCGCTGCGGGCGGCCCCGAAGGACCTCGTCACGATCCTCGCGCTGTCACGTGCGGCCACCCGCGAGGGTGATCGGAGCGGAGCCGCGGGCTTTGCCGAGCTACTCGCACGCACGCTAGCGACGGCCGAGCATGCGATCGCGTGGTCGATGGAGGCGGCGCGGCTCCACATTGACCCGCTGCGCGCCTCGCGGTCGCTCGCCGCGGCGGCACGCATCGCGCTCGGCTCCGCGCGGTCGCCAAGCGTGACCGTGTTGTCGCTCGCGATCGCCGACACCTGCCTGCGAACCTCCACGACAGCGGCGATCGAGGATCTCGAGACCATCGCCGCGCTGTTGCTCGAAGAGCCGATCGGCGAGGACGACTCGGACCGCCGGCTGCGCGCTGGCTTGTTGCTCCGGATGGCGCGGCGGTTCGCGGCCGAGCGCCCGCAGATCGCGTGGCGCCTCGCGCACCATGCCACCGCGGTGACCCCCGAGGATCCGTGCACGCTCGCCGACGCGATCGAGCTCGGGACCGTCACGGGCCAGACCTCGGAGATCCCACGCCTCGTCGAGCTCCTCGCCATGAACCCGGACGAGCTGCACGCAGTGGTCTCGGGTTGGTGCGCGGAGCTGTTCCAGAGCCACTCGACGACGCGCGCGAACGAGCTCGGCCGCCTCCTCGAAGCGAGTCGCGCCGTGCTTCCGGGCACCCTGCTCTCGCTAGCATCCACGGAGGTCGATCTGTTGCCGACCGTCGCCACCGGATCGGGGCGCACCACCCTCGCGACCGCGTACGTCGCCGCGGCCCATGGCATCGCCTCGGGCACGTTGTCGGGGGGATGGGATCCAACGCCACCCGACCATTTTGGTGCGGTCACGCTACTGCTCGAGGCCGCGTATCTGTTCGGGCTCGACGACACGGCGCGTGCGCACGAACGCGCGCGCGCCGCCGTGCTCGCGGCCCTCGATCTCGCACCGATGTCCCGTGTCGCGGTCGAGATCGAGATCGATCTCGACGACCGCGCAGGCGATATCGGGGCGTGCGCCACGCGGCTCCGACAGCTCGCCGCCGACGACCACGACGACACCCACCTGTCGCGCGTGCGCGGGATCGCGTATCGCCATCGCGACTTCGAGACCGTGTGCGGGCTCCTAGAGGAAGCACTCGCGGCCGCACCGGACAGCATCGATAGAACCTGGGAGCTCGACGCGTTCCGTGCGCACCTCGGTCGGAATGGAGACCGGATCGAGGCCCTGGCCGCGCTGGCTCGCACGGGCTCGGGGGAGCGCGACGCGGCGCTGCGCACGCTGTCGGCCCTCCGGGTGATCTTGCCCGTCGCCGAGCGACCGGCAACCCTCGACGAGGTGTTGCTCGCAGCGATGACCGACGACGGGCTCGTCCGCGATTCTCGCTACGAGATTCTGCGCGAGCGCGAACGCTGGATCGAGCTTGCCAGCGAGCGCCGTGTCGAGGCCTACACCACGGAACAACCCGAGGTGGCGCGGCGCGCATGGCGAGAGGCGTCGTGGGTGATGGAGCTACGCTTCGCCGATCTCGCGCACGCGGCGACGATCTATGCCGAGTGGCGCGCGCGGCTCCCCGAGGATCGGACCGCGCTCGAGGGGGCGGCACGGTGCCGCGCCGCGCTGCGCGAGTTCGATGCCGAGATCGACGTTCGCGAAGCGATCATCGGGATCGACGACAGCCCGGAGGCTAGCTGGTTGTATGCGCGCAGCCTCGAGCGCGCCGGGAAGCTCGATCGCGCGTTCGCGAAGTACCAGGAAATATCCTCGAAGGAGATGACCTCGGTGGCGGCGGTGACCGCCGCGGTGGTCGGACTCGAGCTCGCGGTCCGTCGCGGCGACCTGGCCCAGCTCTCGGTGTTCGTCGAGCACGTGGCAACGGCGACGACACACGATCAGCTCGCCGGGTTGTTGTGGGAGGACCTCGGCTGGATCCGGATCCTCGAGCGCGACACGACGGGCGCGCGGGCCGCATGGACGGCCAGTGTCGCGCGCGTACCGGCGCTGGCCGGGGCCCAGCTTGGCCTTGCGTTGATCACCGGCTTCGAAGGTGACGTCGTCGCCCACGGCGAGCACGTCGAGGAGGTCGCCTACGCGATGGCGTCCTCGCCGGAGCTGTACGTGCGCGCCGCGATCCTCGCGATCGCGATCGGGGAGCCCGCTCGGGGACGTACGATGTTGGCAGAGGCGACCCATCGGGCGCCGGATCACGTCGAGAGCTCGTTCGTCGACGTCGAGCTCGGCGGTGGCATCCGCATCGCAGGCGAAGGAGATCCGTTCACAGCCGACGATCGACTCCTGGTGCACGGCCAGAAGATGGCGTGGCGTGCCGGACTCTCCGGTGGTGGCGGCGCCTCGATCCCGTTCGAGCTGGAGCGTGCACTCGCACTCGAGCTGGCGGGCCAGCCGATGCGTGCGCTCGAGGTGCTCGCACGTATCCTCGAACGAGCGCCGGGCGATCTGCGCCCACTGCTCGCGATACGACGGATCACGCGCCGCGCGGGAGATCGACCGATGCTGGCGCGCGTCACTCACCGTCTCGCGCGAACGATGAGATCCCGCGCGTCGCGGCTCCAGCTGTTGCTCGAAGTCGAGGAGTTACTGACCGATCCCTCGACAAGTGCCGATGCCACCTACGTACGCACGCTCTACGGCGAGCTCGCGGAGCTCGACCCCCGGGCGAGCGAGCGCTGGCTGCCGCTCGTCCGCCGCCGAGACTTCCGCGACTGGCTGGCAGCGCTGGGTGACATCGTAGCGCGGTGCCCCGATCCGGCCGTCGCGACCGCGGCGCTGGTCGAACGCGCCGAGTGCCTGCTCGAGCTCGCGATCGTCGATGCGGCGAGCGCCGACGTCGTCGCGCTCCTCGCCTTCGCGCCGCGAGATCCGCGCGCGATCGAGCTCCTCAAGAAGCTGCAGGCGTCTGCTCCCCTCGCCTCGAATCCCGAGTCGATCGTCGAGCTCGATGACCTCGGGCGGAGCACGCTGCGGCTCGATCGCGAGGACACGGCCACGGGTTCCCTCCTGTCGCCCGACTCCGTGTCGGTCACCGCGGAGGTCTACGGCGCGGCGATCGAGATCACCTCGGCGACCAAGTCGCGGGTACCACCCGCCACACATCTGATCGCGCCGACACTCGACCTCGATGCAGTGTTCGGCGCGGACCGCACGCAGCCGCACGATCTCGCGCTCGACTTCACCAGGATGGTGTTTCGCGACGCGGACGACGACGCGACCTCGAATGTGGTCGTGATGTCGCTCGACGCGCTCGGCGTGGACAGCTCCTGGGACGACGATCTCTCCGGTCGCGTGGCCGAGCGCGAGCTCCTCACCACCGAGCTGGCCGGACGAAGCAATCCGGCCGAGCAGGCGATCGTTCACTTCGAGCTGGCGCGGCTCGCCGAGCTGGCGAACGAGCCGGCGGACGCGCGCACGCACTACCAACTCGTGCTCGCCGGAGCACCCGACGATCGCACCGCACTCGGCGGTGCGAGGCGCCTCGCGATCCAGGGCGGAGACATCGCCGAAGCGCTCGGCTACCTCGAGCGCGAGCTCCTCGTCTGTAGCGAGCGAGAGCGTGCGCCGCTCCACGGCATGGCCCTCACGCTCGCCTTCGCCACGGGAGACCACGAGCTCGCCGCCCGGCTCGCAGCCGAGATCCCCGACGAGCAACGAGGGATTCGCGACCTCCTCGTCGGCCTCGAGCTCGCACTGCTCGGGAGTAGTAGCGAACCGATCGCGGAGATCTGCCAGCACATCCTCGCCGCCACATCGGAGCCGGCGCTGGTCAGCGCGATCGACCGGCTCGCGGGATGGCTGACGATCGGTGCCCACGGCTCGCCGGCGGCCGCGTTCGTGCGTGCCGCGACCACCGGCACGCTCGATGGCAAGCTCGCTGCGCTGTGGGGGGCGGCGACGCGCAACGACACTGTCTCCATCGTTCACGAGCTCCTCGAGATCGCCCTCGAGCTCGAGGGCGACGATCCACAGATCGCGACGGGATTCGCGACCGCGGTCCAACATCGCCTCACCGAGCTCGCGCGACCCGAGCTCGCCGCCACGTCGGCCGATGCCGCTCAGCTGGTCTCGCGCACCGCTCCTCGCGACGGACTCGCGGCACGGCTCGCCGCCGAAACAGCCGAGGATCCAGCGGCTGCGAGCCGCGCCTACGCTCGGTGGGCTCGATCGCGGTGCCATGTCGCCGAGCGGGTGTATGCCGCTGCGCGAGCAGCCGAGCTCGCACCCGACAAGTTCGGCCGCCTGTGGTCGATGGTGTTCGAGCTCGACGCTGGCGACGACTACGCGGCGGCGCGGCTGCGGCCTTTCCTGCAGCAAGCGGGCGACCTGCCGGGTACCCTCGAGCTCGAGGAGCGCGCAGCGCGCGAGGCAACCAGCGAGCTCCAGTGGCTCCGCGCGACGCTGGCGGTTCCGCGCGAGAACACGCCGCGTACGCTCGAGCTGGTGCGTAACGGGCTCGAGCGCTATCCGGGCTCCGACGTGCTGCTCGAGGTTGTCGCCGCGTGTGGCGCCTGGGCCGAGCTCGCGACTGTTGCGGATGAAGCGGTCACCCTTCGCCCGTCTCCACACCTCGGGCTGGCGTGGCGTGCCGCGCTCTCCTGGGACCACGTGTGCGACACGACCGACGCCACCGAGACCATGCACGAGCGAGCCGTCGCTGCATGGGACCGGCTGGTGACGATGGCGCCCACCGCTGCGCTGGCATGCTACGGCCGCGTCGACGCGTACCGTCACCTCGGTGATCCGATGCGTCTCGTCGGTGCACTCGAGGATGCGGTCGAGCTGATGTCGCCCTACGAGGGCGCGACCAGTGCCCTGGAGATCGCGCGGCTGACCACCGACGATGCGCGCGCGATCGACGTCCTCGAGCGAGTCGTCCTCGAGCTCGACGATCCGCGGCACTCCTTCGCGCTCGCCGCGATCCACGCGCGCGCCAAGCAGCCAGCGTCGGTGGCCGCGGCGCTCGAGACGCGTGCCGCGCGAGTCGACGCCGTGCGCCCGGCGTCGGTCGAGGCCGACGTGCTGCGCTTCCGTGCCGCGTGGTTCCAGCGCGCAGCGAACCAGCACGAGCAAGCGGCGCGCACCCTCGAGCGCGCGGCTCGTTCGTTCCCGCGGATCTCTGCGGACCTCCGCAATCTCCACCAGGCGCCCCCGCGCTACCCCGGCGCGGTGGCGCGCACCCTCCGCGACGCCGAGCGAGCCTTCGGCCGGGGCGAGGACGAGCTCGTGATCTCGTGGCTGGGCGAGCTGCGGACTCGCCGCCCCGATGATCCCAGTCTCCTCGCGCTCCTGATCGGCGCCCTGCAGCGCCACGATCCTGCGCGCGCGCGGGACCTTGCGGGACTGCTCGCGAAGCTCCCCTCCAACGCGACCGCGGGTGCGCGCGCGCGCTCCCTCGAGCGGTCCGCCGAGCTGCTCGGAGAACCGTGTCGCGATGCCGCGCTCGCAGACCCGCGCCGGATCGATCTCGCGATCCGGCTCGTGAACGAGTACGTGGCGGAAGGTGGCGACGATCGCGCGCTACAGATCCTCGACTCCATTCCGATCGCCAGCGCACCCATGGAGCGTGCAGCGATCGTGCGCGACGCGCTGGTCCTCGCTGACCGCGCACACCGCCCCGCCAGCGAGCTCGCGCGACGAGCGGCGGAGGTCCTCGCGGCCCTGCCGCTGGATTGGTTCGCACACGAGCTCCTCGATCGTTCGTTGCGCGAGCTCGGGGCGAGTGATCAGCGTGTGACGAGCACGCGCGCACGTCTGGCTCTGTTCGAGCAACCGGCGAGCCGGGCAGCGCTCCTGGTCTCGGTGGCCGACCTCCTCGTCACCGATGGCTGGATCGACGACGCCGTCGGCGAGCTGCGGCAAGCGATCGAGCTCGACGGAGGATGCCGGGTCGCGCTCCACGCCTGGCACGAGCTCGCTGCGTCACACGAGCGCACACGCGAGGTCGCCGAGGTCTCGCGCCGGCTCGCCGAGCTCGAGCGGAATCCGGCACGTGCGGCCGCTCGCCATCGCGAATCGGGGCGAGCGCTCGAACGCTTGCACGATGTCGACAACGCGATCGCGGCCTACCAGCGAGCACTGCTCGCGTCTCCCACCGACGTGGAGGCGTTCGACCGGCTCCGTACGTTGCTCGAGAGCCGGCGCGACTACACCCGACTCGAGCAGGTGTTGAGCACGCGGATCGATCACGAGGTCCTGCCCGCGAGGCTGGCCGAGCTCCACCGCTCCCTCGGCCATCTGCTCGGCCGGGCGGGAAACTTCCCGGAGGCGCTCGAGCTCTACAGGACCGCGCTGCGTTACGCCCCGGCCAATCAGGCGTTGCAGCGAGCGATCACCGACCTCGGCTCCGAGGCGTCTGACACACGCACGCGGATCGCGGCGATCGAGGCACGGATTCCGTTCGAGTCCGACCGCGAGCTCCTCCACTGGCTATGGTTCCGGGTCGCCTCGTTGCACGCCCACGGTGATCCGACCGCGGCCCTCGCTGCGATCTCGCGCGCCCGCGCCATCCGCGATGACGACGTCGGCGTACTCGAGCTCGTGCTCGATACCGCGAAGCGAGCGGGACTCCCCCAACAAGCGCTGGCGGCGTGCGATCGCCTCGACACGCTCGCGGCGACGCCGGAAGGCCGCGCGCGGTTCCTCTACGAGAAGGCGCGGCTGATGCACGAGCTCGGGGCGATCGACGAGAGCTCGGAGACGGTGAGCCGTGCGATCGAGGCTGCGCCCACCCTCCCCTCGACGGCGGCCTGGTTGCGGGAGACGTTTCAGGATCCGCGTGACCGCCCACGCATGCTCGCGCATCTCCAGCAGCTCGCGCACAAGATCCAGATCCACCTCGACACCCACCCGACGGACCCGGAGGCCTATCACAGGCTGGCGGAGGTCCTCGCGCTGCGCGATGCCGATGCGAGCGGAGAACTGTCGTTCGGGGCGTACATCGCCGACGAGATCGCAGCGCTCCTCGACGTGGATGTACGGCAGGCGACACGCGAACGAGTCCACCCGTTCCGTGCCGTGTCGCAGCCGACCGAGTCCGCGCTGTTCGCCGACAGTCGCCAGCCCGAGACGCGGCGCTTGTTCGTCGCGTTCGCGGATGCACTCACGCGCCGTACTCCGTCGGCGGTGACCGTGTTCGGTGGCGGCCGGCGCGATCGCATGCGACCCGACCATCCATGCTACGGCGCCATCAAAGCCCTGGCGATCGAGTACGGATTTCCTGGCGCGGACGTCCTGATGTCGTCGCGGTTCCCGCTCGCGGCAGCGGTCGATGTCGGCGCGCAGTTGACGCTGGTCCTCGGCGAGACGCACCTGGTCGACGAAGCCACGGCGTGCTTCACCACCGCGGGACTCCTCGCGGTCACCCGCCATGGCCTCGCGGTTCCGGCGAGACTGCCCCCCGCCGAGCTCGAGCAAGCCGGCGCGCTGCTGTGGAGCGCCGTCGACGACTCGCTCGCGGACGCCGCGGTCTCACGCGACGTGATCCGACTTCGCAAGGCCCTCGGGACCACGCTGGCGGCAGTTCGCGCCTCGGTCGCGGGTGCCCGAGCGTTCGACCCGACGCTGTTCACCCTCGATCTCCGGATCGCCATGGGGCGCGCGGGGTTGTCCGCCGCGCGAACGGTCCAGCCCCTCCTGGCATCCGAGGGTGGCGACGTGAATGTCGCAGTCGGGACAGCGGTCACACGTGGCGTGTTGCGCCATGCCCTCGCCTGACCGGCGATTTCGTTGCTCACCCCTGGGGGCCATGCGAAAGTAAGGGCAGTGTTGTCGACTAACGTAGTCGTGTTGACGGGCGCTCGTGGAGAGCAGCTAGGCGCCACGATTTCGGGTGGGCAGATCGTCCATGATCCCGACGAGCTCCGCGCGCGTGTTCGCGGCCCGCGTGCGATCGCACTCGTCGACGTCGACATGCTCGAGCAGGTCGAGCGCCTGCATCTGGCGGTACCGGTGGTGGCCCTCGTTCACCCACCTGCTACCGCGACTACGATCGAGCTGCTCACCAAATATCCGTGGTTGTCGAATGTCGCCTCCACCGCCCTGTGGGGAACCCGGTTCTCGCGCGACTACCTCGACGGACTGCTCGACCCACTTCCTGCGGCCTGCCCTCCGAGGATCATGGGAGATCAGGCTGTCGGGCGGGCCGCACGCTTGGCAATGGCGAGCCGACGGACCGAGCGGTTCGAGCGCATGGACGAGTTCTTCCTGCGCAATGGTATCTCCGAGCGTACGGTCGGCGTGCTCGACGATCTCGCTGAGGAGCTCGTTCTTAACGCGCTGTATGACGCGCCGCTGGAAGCGAAGTATTTTCGCCAGCCAGTTCCGCGCACGACCGACGTGGAGCTCCCGTCGAACCTCGCGTGCGAGATCAGCTACGGGGTCGGTAACGGTCACGCGTTTCTCCGCGTTCGCGATCCGTTCGGCGCGCTGACCCGCAACCGGCTACTCTCCGTGCTCGCGCGTTGTGCGACGGGCAATGTCTCGATCGACGAGACCCGTGGTGGTGCGGGTCTCGGCATGTGGCGCGTGTTCTCTGCTGCGACCTCGATGGAGCTGGTGGTGGTCCCCGGCGAGCTCACCGAGCTCACGATCACGCTCGCAGCCGAGCGCCGCGCGGCCCGTCAGCTGCTCTGGCTGACGCTCCGGTTCGATCGCGAGCAGCCGGCCATGCCCCTCGACGCCTTCGACAACTCGATCACGCTCGCCAACTGCGCCCCGTAGCGAGCTGGCGCCCTCCACCCACCGTCGGGCTTCGTTCGGCTCGGGCTAGCGCAACAGCGCGATCAGGGCGATCAGGCCGACCACGAAGACGGCGATCCCGAAGTAGATCGGGTTGATGCCGCTCCTCAGCGACGTTGGCGCCATCGGCATCGGAGGCATCGGGATCGGCTGCGACGACATCGGAGGCATCGGCTGCGGCGCAGCAGACAGCGTCGAAGTCGTCGACTTGCGCGGTGACGAGCCTGCCGCCAGCGGATCCTGTTGCGGTAGCGAGCCCGAGAGGCGTTGCACCTCGGCCTGGTTCAACTCGGTGACGGTGGTCTCGATCCAGTCGACCGGGAACAACTGGCTGATCAAGGCGGATGCGATCGAGGCCGAGAGCTCGATGCCGGCGGTGCGGCTGAACTCGTTGAGCACTGCGACCACTTCTTGACCGGTCTGCGGACGCTGCGCCGGATCGGGGGCGAGCAGGCGATCGACGAGGCGCGCGATCTGTGGCGGGATTTGCGGAACGAGCTGCTCGACGGGCTTGAACTGCCCGCTGCGGATCCGCCGTATGATCTCTTTGGGATCGGTGCCGGCGAACGGCATCCGCCCGGTCAGCATCAGGTACATGACCACGCCGAGCGAGAACAAGTCCGACCGGTGGTCGAGCTGGTTCGTCGTGTGCTCGGGCGACATGTACTGCCACTTACCGACGACCATCGACTCGGCCTGCTCGGTGACCGCCGACATCGCGACCCCGAAGTCGAGCAGCTTTACCGAGCCGTCGTAGGCGATGATGATGTTGTGCGGCGACACGTCGCGGTGCACGACCGACAGCCGCTGGCCCTGCATGTCTGTTGTCCAGTACGCGTGGTGCAGCGCTTGCGCGACCTCGCGGACGATGTAGCAAGCCGGAGCGAGCTGCATCATCGAGTTCGTCTCGCGGTAGTACTTCGCGAACTCGCGTACGTCCTTGCCGTGGACGTACTCCATGGCGAGGTAGAGAGCACCGTTAACCTCGCCGACGTCGAGCACCTGCACGATGTTCGGGTGGGTCAAGCGACCCGCGATCTTCGCCTCGTTGAGGAACATGTCGATCGCGAGGTGGCGATTCTCCAGCAACTGGCGCTGGATCCGCTTGAGCGCCACCGGCTTCTCGAAGCCCCCGATGCCGACCTGCTTGGCGAGAAACACCTCCGCCATGCCACCCGACGACAGCCGCTGCACGATCTTGTACTTGCCGAGGATCGTGTCGTCGGTGGCGAGCGAGGCGGATGCGGAGTCGCCGGCCTGCGCGACGTTGGCATCGGTCAGCGCACGAGACAGGATCTCCGCGCGTTGCTTGATCAGCTTCGAGCTCGCCGCCGGAACCGACGTGCTCGCCTTCTGCAGCGGTGTCAGGAGCTCGGGGGGGACGTGTGCTCTCTGTTCGGCCCCACACGTCGAGCAGATGCGTGGCGGGAAGTGGAGCGGCCACGCGATGCCCTCGAGGCTGAAACTGTCGTTCGATACCCGACCGCAACCCACGCACGTGTATGGGACCAGCACCGACCACACCGCGATGCTGCGTGCGAGCGCGACGCTGTCGCCTGCGTTCGTCAGCAGCGACATCGACACATCGACGAGGGTCACCGCCGGGACCTGCGCGGCGAGGGTCTTGACGAGGCGTCGCCACTCGCGCTGCCCGGAGGGATCGAAGTCATCGACCTCGGCGAGATCGATGACGACCTCTCCTTCGGCACCGACCAGGAACGGTCGGGCGCGGAAGGTCGAGCCGATCCTTCCGCGGATCCGGAAGTACGTCACTGCGCCGTGGACGAGCTTGATGATCCGCGGCGGCTTCTCTGCCGAGGTATCGATCGCCGTGTAGATCTTGTGTGCGACGAGGACCTGCGCGACCGTGGTGTCGATGCTGCTCGCCGCGTACTTCGGGACGAACGAGAAGTAACTCTCGGGGGTCTCGTCGAACTCGAGCTTGCCACCGCAACGCGAACACTCTTTCTCGGTTCCGCCACCCTTCGCGAGCGTCGCGCGCTCGGCGAGCACGTCGATGATCTCGCCCGACTCCGCACCACACGACAGACACGTGTACGGCGCCATCACGGTCAACACCTGCGCGTTGCCGCCGAAGTTGAGGACCATGTTGAGCTGGTCGACGAAGAAGGTCGGGCATCCCAGCAGGTAGAGGTTCGAGATCGATTTCGGGAGCCCCTCCATCGCCTTCAGCCACTGACGAACACCGAACGACGTCATCCGGGTCATCCCGGTGACTGCGATCACCAGACTCTTCACACCGCTGGGAATCTTGAAGCCCGCGAACTGCTCGTCGACGAGCCCGGTGATGTTGACGACCATGACCTCGCCAGCCTCGACGACATCGACGCTCGCCTTCGGTCGAGCGGGTGGAGCGCTCGGCCGTTGAGCTCGTTGTGGGTCGCGGTTATTTGGAGTTTGTGTCAATTATCACCGACCTGTTGACGGTTACCTGGCTCGTGTCCTTGTCGAAGAGCCATGATCTCCGTTTGGCACCATCTCGGAAGAATAGATGAAACGCGAAGGGGCGGGAACTTCCTGCTTGTTTCTTTGCGATCCCGACAACAATCTCGGTGTGGCTGTCCTTGACGACCGAGATACCGACGAAGGTCGCGACCGAGAAGATCCGCCACATTCCAAGGCCTGCGCCACCCATCGACTCGTCTACTTGGACCTGCATGTCGGTTCGTGCGCACCGTCCGAGCACCTCGACGATCCTCCGACGCGACAACGACCCGAACACGTCCTTCACGCGCACGAACGCGAAGTCCTGCTTCGCACCGTAGGCGAGGTCACAGGCGCAATCGTCCGGCAACACCAGGTCGACCTCGCGCGACACCGGCCGCGAGAACACGCCAGCGGCCGCCGGCGCATCGTAGAACGCGTTGGTCAGCAACTCCTCGGCGACGTCCCGGAGATGCTCGGTCGTGCGTTCGCCGACGCCTGACTTCTCGAAGTACTCCGTCATTCGCTCGATCCGCTCGAATCGCCGGCCGGCGTTGACGAGCCGGATCCTACGCCCGCCGATGTCCTCGCCCACCCACTCGAGCAGTCGAGGCTTCTTCCGTGACAAGCAGGTTCGAAGCACGTGAAGGATGTGCGAAGCCGCGAGTGGATGGACGAGGAGGCTGCCGCTGATCGAGTGGTTCAGCCACGGGTAGGTCCCGAGGTGACCAACCGCATCTGCGAGCTGCGACTCGACGAGCACCACCACTGGACCCGTAGGGTTCGTTCCAGCGAGCTGGGCGAGCGCCGCTTCGGTCACGAAGCCCACGACGTCGGGTGTGGACTGCGCCGTGAACTCGCTCGCCGACGCGACCGCCACCGGCCTGAGCCCGATGGACTTCGAGCCCAGGTGCGCCTGCAGTTTCTCCACGAGCGGACCTTCCCCGAAGACGATCGCTCCCATCATTCACAATCGTACACGAGCAGCGAGCGAATCTGAAGACGGTGGAGTTATCATTCCGGCGATGGGTTCCACCGCCGCGCAAGAGCTGCGAATCGATCGTACCACCACCAGCGATCTAACGATGCTGACGCTGGCAGGGACGGTGGATGCGTCGCTGCTGGGGGGCAAGGTTGCGGCAGGCGTTCGCACGCGGCAGCTCATCGTCAACCTCCGCGACGTGCGCCGGTTCGCATCGTGGGGCATGGCGGAGTGGATGAACTTCCTCAAGGCGACGAGCAGCCTCGACCTCTACTTCATCGAGTGCTCCTCGTACGCCGTCCAGCAGATGAACCTGGTGGCCGGCCTGTTCGGCCACGGCAAGCTCGTCAGCTTCTACATCCCGTTCCGCTGCAACAGCTGCAGCGAGGAGTTCGACTCGCTCGTCTTGATCGGCCACGACAACGCGACGCGCGAGCTGATCTCCGGTGAACGCACCTGTCCGACCTGCGGTGGAACGGCACGGATGACCACGTTCGCCGAGGAGATCGTCACCTCGATCGGAAAACGTCCTCCGCTGGACATCCAGGACGAGGTGGTCGAGTTCCTGCGCTCGCGCTTCAAGTACGACCTCGCGATCAACACGCGGCGGTTTCGCGCGCACGGCAAGCAACGCGGTGCGAGCACGTATGTGCGGCTGTCCGGTGACCTGGCGAAGCTGCCCGGCACCACCCTCGCGGACAACCTCCACGGCACGGTCGTCCTCGACCTCGTCGCGGTGACCTACGCGCCAACGGAGCTCGATGCATGGCGCTCGTTCGTCCAGGTGGTGCTGCCGAACGTGACCACGTTGCAACTCCTCGACTGCCCCGCGGACTTCGTCCGTCACGCGATCGACCGCGACACGCTGCAGAGCAAGGTCAAGATCCGGACCTTCGTCCTCCGCTACCACTGCACCACGTGCGCCGCGATCACACCCGCCATGGTGGACGTCGCCGAGAACCTCGAGCAGCTCACGGTCGGGATCGTTCCTCCGCGACCGTGCAGTGTCTGCAAGGCGGAGACGCGCGCGGACATCGAGGACGCAACGCTCCGGCAACTCCCCGCACGCGAGCGTGACACCGATCTCGACGAGCTGATCTCGAAGACGCGGACCGAGTCTCCCGAGAGGCTGACCAACTATTTGGTGGCGAAGATCGCGAAGCCGGCGCGCCAAGCCAGCATCGCGCGCTCCGCATTCATCGGCTCGCTGCTCGCCGCGCTCGTCGTCGGAGGAGCGGTCGCCGCCGTGCTGATCCTCAAGAAGGACCCGGAAAACCAGCCGACGAGCGAGCTGGCGATCGACAAGCCGAAGCCGACGACCACGTTTCAACGACCTGACTGGGTCACGGTCGACGCGCCGCTCTCGGGGCTCTGCGTCGAGCAAACCAATCGCCTGGTCTGCGTCGGCGTGTCGTCGAACAACAAGAACCGCGCCGAGGCGGTTACCGAGGCGAACGACGCCGCGCTCGAGGAGCTCGTCAACACGCTCGGTCTCAAGATCAAGGACTCGTGGTTCCGTACCAACGTGTTGTCGAGCTACACGTCGAAGCGAGGCAAGCTGCTCTCCGCGCTTCAGGACGCCGAGGTCACTGGGGCGGATACCAAAGACCCGGCGAAGTACGCCACCACAGTGGGGGTCGTGCAACGGGCGCGTCATCGCGTGGTCGAGGCACTGCGTACGTCCGGTGGTGCAGCCGTACCGGCGCAGCGATCTGACTGGTACTGGGAGGAGTACGTCAACGACAAGGGCGCCGGGACGGAGTTCTTGGTGTTCGTTCGCTACGATCTACCGCTCGACGCACAGAGCGCGCTGGTGCAGACCTACTCGGCGGTGACCGAGGTGAAGGGGTCGTCGATGATGACGGCATACCCGTCGCTAGGGTGGGAGAGCGACGAGTTCACGGGCGGCGCCGTGCTGATCAAGGCCGCAAGCGACCTCGAAGCTGCGGGGCTCAAACCTCGCCAGTTGATCATCGCCGTGGGGGACGAGCGAGTCACCACCGCGGAGCAACTCCGGGATCGACTCGCGACGCACACCGGTGCGGTGCAGCTCACCGTCAAGTCGGCGGGCACCAGCGCGCACACCGTTATTGTCAGTCGTTAGCGGTTGCCGAGGTACGCGCGTAGGCGCGGCAACACCAGAACGCGGGGATCGCTCGAACCTCGTAGCCCGCACTGAACAGTGCGTCGTGAACGCGCCGCCTTGGGGTCGAAGGTCTCTGACACCGCGACCACTTCACCGCACGACGCATCCGGCGTTCATGTGATCATGAAGCGATGTTTCGCAGCGACGATCAGGTCCTCTCGATGCTCCCGGGGCCGTGTGTGCTGCGCGAGCCCGTGCTCCGCGCGTTGGGACGGCAATCCGAGGCGTACTTCCAGCCATACTTCGACGAGCAGTTCGTCGACCCGCTCCTCGCGAAGCTCAAGCGTGTCTTCGAGACCACCAACTTGACGTTCATCGCGTCGGGCGGTGGCCGGGCCGGGCTCGAGACCGTGGTGATGTCGACCGTGCGCCCCGGTGATCGCGTGGTCGTGCTGACCGGCGGGATCTTCGGGGACGAGCTCGACGAGCTGGCGGCACGTGCCGGTGCGGAGGTCGTTCGGTTCGAGCTCGTACCGGACGGGCCCCTCGACGTCCAGCGCTTGCGCGAGGTCGTGCACCGGACCCGGCCCGTTGCCGTGGCGATGGTCCACAACGAGACATCCACTGGATCGTTGCTGGCCATTCGCGACGCGTGTCAGGTCGCGCACGAGGTCGAGGCGCTCACCATCGTCGATTCGGTGTCCTCGCTCGGCGGGATCGAGTGTGCGACGGACGCCTGGGGCGTCGACCTCAACGTCACGGCGAGCCAGAAGTGTCTCGAGGGCCCGGCGGGCATCGGCATCTTCAGCGTCAGCGAGCGTGCGTGGAAGCGGATCGAGGAGGCACCGGAGCCGAGCCGCGCGTGGACGCACGATCTCCGATCGTGGAAGAGCCGCTGGCTGCCGGTCGCGGCGGGTGGAGGCAATCCTCATCGCGGACGCGACGCACCGATCGTGTTGCCCTCGCAGCTCGTATGCGCGTTGAGTGCCGGGCTCGATCTGGTCCTCGCCGAAGGTCTGAAACCGCGCATCGACCGCCATCGGCTCGCAGGTCGTGCGCTCGAACGAGGTCTCCAAGCACTCGGCATGGTGTTGATCGCGGGACCAAACGCCTCGGCGATCGTGAAGTGCGTCAGGCTTCCGCCGGGCCTCCTCAGCGCCGCCGTGCTGGAGACGATGCTCGTCCGCCACAGGATTCGCATCTCGGGTGCGTTCAGTCGCCCGGACTGCGTGCGCGTGAGCGCGATGGGTGCGACCGCGGAGATCGCGCCGATCCTCGCGACGCTCGCCGCACTCGAGGACACGCTCGTGCAACTCGGCGCCTCGCCGACGCCAGGTGCCGGCGTCCAGGCCGCGGAGGCCACCTTCCGCGCGGGCTTTCACGAGAGCCCGTAGCTCGGGGCTGGACAACGTCAGTGCGACCTCGAGCTCGTTCGAGAGGATCGCGAGCGCCCGATCGACACCACGCTCACCGGTACAGCGCCACCTTCGAGGGCGCGATCGACCTCCGTGCCGGCGTAGGGTCGCCTAGCGGGTCCGCACGGTGAAACGGCGTTCGCGTGGCGGCACGAGCATGACCGAGTCGTGTGGGAGGTCCCGCGAGTAGAGCAGGTCCACACTCTGACGATATCGCTCGAGGAACGTGTCCCGACTCCGGTGGATCTTGCCAGCCGTGATGACCGAGTAAACATCGTCGTCGAACGGCGTCGCGTAGAGTGCGAAGGCGACGACGCGTTCGATGATCTCGAGATCCTCGTTCATCTTGGAGATCGCTAGCCCCACGACACGGTAGAGGTCGGCATACCTCTCGCTGTCGAGGATCCCCGAGGGTGTAGCCGATGACGAGGCGTCGATGGCGCCGAACGCGATCAGGACCGAGTCTGCCCACTCGTCCATCGGCGCCGCAGGCACCACCGCGCCGAGTGCGCTCGGGTTAATAACGAGATGGGCGGTCACGTAG
>JANNBP010000016.1:0-14228 GCA_031385555.1 Deltaproteobacteria bacterium
CCTACCCCCAAACCACCCCCGGGGGGGGCGCCGGGGGGGGGCGTTTCCGGGGTGGCGGGGGGGGCGCCGCGCTTCCTCTTTGCCCGCCCGCGCGGCCCGCCCCCAGTCGTTCGCGCGCAGGCAGAGGCCGAGCAACTGCTCGCGGAGCTGGAGATCGTCCCCGGGCTTGGATGACTTGTCGACGACGTGCTCGAGGGCTTCGATCGCGCCTTCGAGGTCGTTGGTGTTGTCGGCGAGCACCTTCGAGAGCTGCAGCTCGATCTCGGAGCGACGCTGCGGGCGGGTCTCGGTCTGGAGGCAGCGCTTCCACAGACTGATCGCGAGCTCGGCCTCGCCGGCGTTGAGCGCGAGGTCGGCGCGGAACCGCAGCGCCTCGATGTGGCTCGCCGAGCGTTCGAGGAGCGCGTCGAGATCCTGCATCGCGGACGCCTGATCGCCGAGACCGTGGAGCACCGTGGCGCGCTCGAGCAGCAGCGGCACCATCGACTGGTCGCGCGCGATGTCCTGGGTGACGGACTCGAGCCAGTTGAGCCGCTCGGTGATCGAGTGCACGAGGCCACGCACGTCGGCGCGCTGGCGGAGGATCTCGAGGAGACGCGCGTGCTCGGGCGCGCCCGGATCGACGACCAAGATCCGGCGATACACCGCGAGCGCGTGCTCGCCGGCGGTGTTGTTCGCATCGAACACGCTCGCGGCATCGCGCAATAACTCGAGCTTGGCGTCGGGATCTCCGAGCACGCGCGCGAGCTGGAAGCTGGCCTGCGCGGCGGTGCGCGGATCGTTCGAGCGCTTCGCGATCCGGCGGACCGACTCGAGGGCGCGGATATCGGAGGGATCGGAACGCAGCACGCCGCCGATCACGTTCGCCGCTTCGCGCAGCCGGCCCGCGAGCTCGAGGGTTTCGGCGCGATCGAGCTCCCATGCGGCACGCGCCGCCGGATCGTCGGCGAGCGCCGAGCGCATCTCGAGGACCTCGGCGCGCTCGAGGAGCTTGTCGATCGCGCCAGGATCTGCGGTCTCGGTTTCGCCGATGATCGGTGTGGCGCCGGTCTCGGCGAGCACGAGCAACGCGCTGGTGTCGTCGGGCGATTGCGTGCGCGCCGCGGCGATCCGCTGGTTCGACAGTTCGATGTCGCCGCTCGCGAGCGCATAGGCACTGGCGCGCAGGTGCAACGCGGCCGCGGCATCGGGCATCTGCAACGTGCTCGCGAGACCGTCGTACGCGGCCGACAACGCGACGTGATCGAGCTTGCGTGCGGCGACCAGCGCGGCGCCGAGCAAGGCCCCGCGGCGACCCGGCTCGAGTGCGACCGCGGCGTCGAAGGACTGGCTCGCGCGTTCGAAGTCCTCGAGCACGAGCGCGTACATCCAGCCGCTGTCCTCCGCGAGTGCGGCGCCGAGACGCGGCTCCGTGGTGCGCCCGGCGAGCGCGGCGGTCGCCTCGACGCGCATCACGGTGTCGGCGCGGCCGGCCGCGAGATCCGCGAGGGCGAGCGCGGCACCGGTAGCGGCGACCGAGGGCTCCTCGCGAATCGCGAGGGCGCGATAGACATCCGCCGCGTCGTCGAACTGCCCGGCGCGCTCGAGAGCGCGGGCGAGCAACCACTGCGTCTCCGGCGTCGGCTCGAGCTCGGCGATCGCGCGGCGCGCGAGCACCTCGCCGTTCCGATCGCCGAACGCGGCACGGCAGCGCGCAGTGCCTTCGAGGGCGGTGCGATCGTCGGGGACGCGCGCGAGCCATTCGTCGTAGACCTGTGCGGCGGCAGCTGCGTCGGCGAGGCGAACCTCGAGCACCCACGCGGCCTCGCGCAGGGCGCGGCAAGCCGCGGCGTCGGCCAGCGACCTGGCCTCGGTGCGGCGTTCATGGACGAGCTCTTGCCAGCGCTCCTGGGCGCGCAGGAGATCGATCAGCGATTCGCGCGCGAACTGATCGTCCGGCCACAGCGCGAGCACCTGGCGATACAGATCGGTGGCGGTCTCGACATGACCGCCGCGCTCGCGGAGTCGGGCGGCGGCGAGGAGTGCGGTACCACGGCGCGTGGCGTCGGTCTCGGCATTGGCGAGATCGGTCAGCGTCTGTGCGCGATCGTCGTCCTTGCCGAGCTGGGCGAGCGTGGACTCGAGCCGCCATTGCAGCGCCAGCTCGGTGGGTGCGAGCGCGACGTTCGCGCGCTCGAGCGCGAGCGCAGCCTCGAGCTCGCCGTGGGAACGAGCGAGCCGGATCGCGCGATCGTGGATCGCACGCTTGGCTTCTGGTTCGGTCGCCGCCGCGGCCGCCTCGCCGAGGCGCGCGAGTGCGGCGGCGACATTGCCGGTCGCGTCATCGAGCTCGGTGAGTGCTTCGAGGGCGACCCCGGCGATCGGCAACCCCGACGCGACCTCGATCGCCTTGCCGAGTGCCGAGCGCGTCTCCTCCATCGCGTGCTCGCCACCGACCGAATACGCGAACAGCTCGGCGGCCTGGATGTAGAGCGCGGCCGCCGCGGCCGGATCGGGTTGCGGCGTCTGTCCGGGGCCGAGCCACGTGCCGAGCTGGGCGGCGTGCGCGGCGGTGAGGTACGTCGCCGCGAGATCCGACGCATTGATCGCACCAGCAGCTCGCGGCTGCGCCGCTGCGCCCAGCGCATCGCGCTCGGCGGCGGAGGTCAGCACGATGAAGCCGGGCGCGGTGGCCTCGAGCGACTGCAACAGGGCGCGCGCCTGATCGCGCTGCCCGCCGCGCAACAACGCATCGGCACGCCGGATCGACAGCGCCATCGCGCGGCCCGGATCCGCCTCGATCGATTGCCAGCTCTGCACCAGCTCGGCGAGATCGTCGTAGCGGCCGAGCTCCTCGGCGAGCTCGGTGAGATCGGCGAGCACGAGCGGCTCACCGGGTGACAGGGCGAGCGCCTGCTGGAGGACGTCCCACGCCTTCTCGGCGGTCTCGCCGCGGACGAGCTGTGCCTGACGGCGGCGCAGCGCGACGATCTCGCGGCGGATCGCGGTGGCGCGATCCGTCGAGGACTGCGCGTCGCTCGGGCCGGCGAGCCCGAACGCGGCGAGCAGCAAGGTCGCGAGCGTATCGATCGCGCGGATCGCGTCGTCCGGCGTGCCGTGGACTTCGGCGATCCGCAGGCGCTCGCGGGCGACGCGCTCGGCGATGCCAGCCTGCGCGTTGACTGTGAGCTGTTCGGCTTTCTCGAAGGCGCTCTGCGCGCGCGCGTAGTCCTTCCCGCCTGCGGCACGGCCGATCTCGAGCAGGTAGTGGATCTTGCGAATCGGATGCTCGACGGCCTCGGCGAGCAGCTCCCAGACGTCGAGCAGCGCGGCGCTATCGTCGAGCTTCGCGACCAGGCGCTCGAGCTCGAGGAGCGCACCCTGATGCCCCGGCGCGATCCGGACGGCCTCCTCGAGGGCGAGGCGCGCCTCCGTCGGATCGTTCGCGTGATGCGCGCTGACGCGGGCCTTCTCGAGGAGGAGATCCGCGCGCTCGAGATCGTTGCGTGCGTACTCGACCTCGGCGCCGATCAGCTTGACGAGGTTCGGCCACAGGCCGCGGCGATAGAACACGCGGCGGATCGCCCACAGGTTGGGCCGCAACGAGGCATCGAGCGTGAGCGCCTTGCCGAACGACTTGACCGCGCGCGCTTCATCGGTGAGCCGGCGCTCGTAGTGCTCGCCGAGCTCGTAGGCGAGGAACGCCCCGACCGCGGGATCGAGCGTGGCTTCGAGATCCTTCGCCATCGCGGCGGCGCGCGCCTCGCCACCGGCATCTCCGAGCTCGGCGAGTGCGCGGTCGAGCACCGTCGGTGATTCGAGGTGAGCCTCGAGCGGTTGATCGACGACGATGTTCGGGACATCGATGCCGACCTCGATGCTGCCTTCCTCGAGATCCGCGGGAGGCGGCGTCTGATCGTCGGCCTCTTGCGAGCGGCGCGGTGCACGCGGCGTGGGTGGCGGCGTCGAAGGCGCACGCACCCGCAGGCCCTCGCTCGGGCGCGTGTCTTGATCGTCTTCGGTCGCCGGCGTGGGCAGCGCCGCTGGCGGGGCCGCCGGAAAGTCCTCGAGATCGACGTGGATCCGCGACGGTGCTTCGTCCTCGAACCTGCCCGGATCGTCCGGTGAAGGGTCGCGCGGCGGGACCGCGATCACGGCGGGAGCGAGCGGCGGAATCGCGACCGGGATCGGCTGGCTCGCCCTCGCCTGCGACGACAGCTTCGCGCTGCTCGCCGGGACCTTGACCATCGGGATACGTGCGACGGCGGCGGAGATCTTATCGGGACCACGTGCCGAGCCCTTCGGGATCGGCGGTGGCACGACCGGCGGGAGGCGTGGCGGGATCTTGGGAGTGGGCGGCGGTCCGGGCGGCGGCGTCATCGCCGCGGACTCGTCCAGGTCGTCCAGCTCGATCGTCGTCTCCGACATCGACTGAAGCCGTTCGGACGACGAACGCTCCGGAGGCATCCGCGCTTCGGGACGCTCGGATGGTGCCTGTGGCATCGGGCGCATCCCCGAGCCGACGTCGATCTCGTCGTCGTCCTCGGATGCGAGATAGGCATCGACGCGGGCCGCTAGGCTCTTTTGAACCAGTGCCGCGGGCGTTCCCTCCGCGCCCGGATCGTCTTCAGGTGGCGATCCCAAACTAACAAGACGATCGCTTGTGCTCTTGGAGGTGTCAACGCAGGCGGCCGTCATTCCGAGGAGTTGGGAGCTTGTCTGAGCTCGCCGAGTTGGACATACATGGAAGCCGTGGATCCATTTCGTCTCGGCGAGCACGTCCTCGATCTCCAAGCCTTGGCCGATGTCGCGCGTGGAGGGCGCAAGGTCGAGATCTCTCCGGGGGCTCGCGAGGCGATGGCGCGTGCACGCGCGGTCGTCGACGCGGTCGTCGCCGGCGGCGACCAAGCCCCGGCCGTCTATGGCGTCAACACCGGGTTCGGCGCGCTCGCCGAGGTCCGGATCAGCGCGGCGCAGGTCACCCAGCTCCAACAAAACCTCGTGCGCTCGCACGCGGCGGGGATCGGTCAGCCCCTCGCACGCGATGCCGTCCGCGGGATGATGTTGTTGCGTGCCGCGGTGCTCGCCACCGGACGCAGCGGTGCGCGCGTCGTCTGCTGCGAGCGCCTCTGCGAGCTGCTCGCCGCCGGGGTTCACCCGATCATCCCCGCGCGCGGCTCGGTCGGTGCGTCCGGCGATCTCGCCCCGCTCGCGCATCTCGCGCTCGGCATGATCGGCGAGGGCGAAGCCGAGTTTCGCGGCGAGACGCTCCCCGCCGCGGAGGCGTTGAAGCGCGCCGGCATCGAGCCGCTCACGCTCGCGGCGAAGGAAGGCCTGACGCTCCTCAACGGGACGCAGCACATGACCTCCGTCGGCGGCCTCGCCGTGTTCGATGCCGACGCGACCTGCCGGATCGCCGATCTCGCCGGCGCGCTGTCGCTCGAGGCGTTGAAAGGGACCGCACGGGCGTTCGATGCGCGTGTCGTCGCGGCGCGTCCGCACCCGGGCCAGATCGCCGTCGCGGCGGTGCTCCGCGAGTTGCTCGAAGGCTCGCCGATCGCCGAGTCGCACAAGGACTGTGGCAAGGTCCAGGACCCGTACTCGCTGCGCTGCATGCCGCAGGTCCACGGCGCCACCCGCGACGTGCTTGCCTACGCGCGCAGCGTGCTCGAGCGCGAGGCCGCGAGCTCGACCGACAACCCCCTGGTGTTCGTCGACGACGATGGGACCGGCGAGATGATCAGCGGCGGCAACTTCCACGGCCAGCCGGTCGCGCTCGCACTCGACGCCGCGGCGATCGCCCTCGCCGAGCTCGCGAACATCAGCGAGCGCCGCGTCGAGCAGCTCGTCAATCCACACCTGTCGAGCGGCCTGCCGCCGTTCCTCGCGCCCGACAGCGGCCTCCACTCCGGCTTCATGATCGCGCAGGTCGCGGCCGCGTCGCTGGTCTCCGAGAACAAGATCCTCGCCCACCCCGCCTCGGTCGACTCGATCCCGTCGTCGGCCGGCCGCGAGGATCACGTCTCGATGGGCGCCACCGCGGCACTCAAGCTCGCCACGATCGGCAGCCACGTCCGCGACGTGCTCGCGATCGAGCTGCTGTGCGCCGCGCAGGGCCTCGATCTCCGCCGGCCGCTGCGCACGACCCCGAAGCTCGAGGCGATCCACGCCGTGATCCGCTCGCGCGTGCCCGCGATGATGGTCGACCGCCCGCTGTCGCCCGACATCGCCGCGGTCCGCGCGATGATCGACGACGGCTCGATCCTCGCCGCGCTCTAACGGCTGTCCGGCGTCCGGACAGCACACTCGTGGATCGGGGACAGCACACTCGTGGATCGGGAACAGCACACTCGTGGATCGGGGACAGGATCTACCCCCGTAGGTCATCGAGATCACGAGCGGTTTGGCGCCGAACGTAAAATCGGTCGATGTGGCCCACGTAGGCGCTCTGATTGCGATTTTACGTTTGCGTCCAGAACGCCAATGTCATCGCGCACCTGGAGGGGTAGATCCTGTCCCCGATCTGCAAGTGCTTGCAAGTGCTCGATCTGCAAGTGCTCGTTATTCGCCGAGGAGCTTGATGGCAATCGGTAGGTTCGAGCCGCGCGCACCGGTGCCGAGCGCCCCGTGCAAGCTCGTCCCCCAGCACGAGGCGCGCTTGCTCGAGGTCAACCCGCAGGTGAAGCCGTCACCGACGGTGACGGCGGTCCAGGTCTCGCCGGTAGGCGGTGGGGTCGTGCGGCCGGCGAGCTCGGGGATGAGATCGAGCACCCCGCCGAGCTCGCCGTGGCGCGCCTCGCCCCAACAGGTGATGCCCGCGGTGCAGACGGCGCAGACGTGATCGCGACCGGCGGTGATCTGCGTGCAGCCCGAGGGGTTGGCGATCGGTTGCGGCGTGCTCGCGAACGACAGCTCGACGGTCCCGATCTGACCGCGCGCGTTGTCGCCCCAGCACTCGACCCCGCCGGTGGCCGTGATGCCGCACGCGTAGGGGCGGCGACCGATCGAGATCGCGGGGTAGCTGCGATCGAGCTGCGAGACCGGCGCGACGCCGCAATCGGCGGTGCAGCTCTCGGCGGTCTCGTCGTTGTTGCACGTGCCATCGCCGCACGTACCTGCATCGCCATTGCCGAACACGGTGGCATCGCCGAAGCAGGCGAGCTGACCAGCCGCGTCGAGCAAGCAGCCAACCTCGAAGCCGAGCGTGATCGACGTGGCGCCCGCGAGCGCCGCGGGATCGGGAAACACATCCGCGCCGAGCTCGCCCCAGCACGCGACCTGCGACGTGTCGTCGACCCCGCAGCTGCCGTTCGCACCGGCGAACACGTTGCGCCACGCGCCGGGGACGATCGTCGGCACGAGCGCGGGAGCGATCGCTCCCGCCTGCCCTGCCCGGCTCTCGCCCCAGCACGTCAGCAGCGTCCCCGAGCGGGCACAGGTGTGGTTCGCGCCGGTGACGAGCTCGCCCCCGTCGTCCACGTGATCGAGGACGCGCGTCGGCAGCGCGGCATCGCAGGTCTCGGCGGTGCACGGCGTGACCACGCCGGCCTCGACACCCGCGAGCTGACCGCGCTCGACCGAGCCCCAGCAGTAGACGGCGCGATTCGTGTCGTCGATGCCGCAGACGTGCGAGGCACCGGCGGCGAGTGCAGCCCACGTGTGCGTGCCGCCGACGTCGGTCGGGATCGCCGACCGCGTCACCCCGCCCTGCGCGAGCTGGCCATCGCGATTGTCGCCCCAACAGTGGACGCGGCCGGCGACGGTGGCACACGCGAGATCGAGGCTGCCGTCGTCGCGACCCGGATCCGCGTCGGTGCCGTTCCAGCCGACCGCGAGCGCCGTCGCGCCGTCGAGGACGTGGACGAATCCGCGGTGCTCCCACCGCCCGCCGCCGAGCCCGCCCGCGAGCGCCGTGCCCCAGCAGTACACGCTGCCGTCCTCGCGACGCCCGCACGCGTGGCGCTCGCCGCTGGCCAGCTCGACCCAGCCGCCGAGCTCGCTCGCCTTGACCGCCGTCAGCTGATCGCCACCGGCTGGATCGACGAGCTCGCCGAGGGCGCCCTGCGAGGCGCGTCCCCAGCAGAACAGCTCGCCGCCGTCGATCGCGCACGTCGAGTCGACGCCGACCGCGATCTGGGTCGCACCGATCAAGCCCGCGGCGACCGGCGCTGCATGGAGGCCCGCCTGACCGTTGCCGAGCTGCCCGCTCGAGCCATCCCCCCAGCACCACACGCCGAGCGACTCCGAGATCGCGCAGGTGTGGCGGAGCCCGGTGTCGACGGCGATCCAGTCCTCGATGTCCGATTGGACCATCGTCGGTCGCGCCATGTCGTCGGGGCTGCCATGGCCGAGCTTGCCCGAGGCGCCGGCCCCCCAGCACCGCAGCCGTCGATCGGCGATGCCGCACGTGTAGTCGACGCCCGCCGCGACCGCGGTCCACGCGACCGTCGTGCCATCGACCTCGATCCGGACCGGTGCAGGGACGTCGCCGACGATCGCGCTCGTCACCTGGTTGCGATCGTTGCGCCCCCAGCACCACAGCTCGCCCTCGTCGATCGCGCACACGTGACCCGCGCCGGCGCTGATCGCGTCCCAGCGCCGCTCGCCCGCCACGGTCGCGAGCGTGAACGTGGCGCGCGGCGAGTCCTCGATCTGGCGATCCGCGTTGCCGCCCCAGCACCATGCGCGGCGGAGCTGATCGAGACCGCACGCGAAGCCCGCGCCCGCGGACAGTTGCTGCAGCTCGGGCGCGCAGGTCTCGCCGGTGACCGCGCAGAACCCGACCGAGCACGCGGTGCCGTCCGGGCAGCCATCGTCGCACGCGATCGAGCACGGCAACGGCGCGAGCTGCGGATCGCCGCACGCGATCACCAGCACGAGGACGAGCGCGCGCCGCATCGGTCCATTGTACGGGCTGGCGCGCCGAGCTCTCGTCACAACCGCTACGCTGACCGACGATTCGGCTCGGGGAGAGCACCTGTCAGCCGCGGAAAACCAGCGACGAGGGGAGACCCACCCTCAGGTTTTTGGGGTTGACCCGCCGACCCACACGCGATCGACGTGGTGCTCGCCGTAGTGGTAGGGGACCTCGGCCGGATCGCCGCACTTCCACAGCGCGAGGTCTGCACGGGCGCCGACGACGAGCTGCCCGGCGTCCACCCCGAGTGCCTTCGCGCCGTGACGGGTCACGCCGAGCCACGCTTCCTCGACGGTCATCCCGTAGTGGGTGGTGGCGAGCCAGAGCTGGAGCGGCAACGCCTCCGAGTAGCTCGAGCCCGGGTTGAGATCCGTCGCGAGGGCGAGCGCCACGCCGGCGCGCCGGAGCTTGTCGACGGGCGGCACCGGCAGCCGCAGCTGGACACAGGCGCCCGGCAGCATGACCGCGACGACACCCGCGCGTGCGAGTGCGGCGATGCCGGCATCGGTGATCTGCTCGACGTGATCGGCGGACCTCGCGCCGAGCTCGCCGAGCAACTCCGCCGCCCCGAGATCCTTGAACTGACCGACGTGCCCGCGCACCGCGAAGCCGTGACTCGCGGCGGTGGTCAGGATCGTGCGCGCCTCCGCCAGCGTGTACGCGCCCTCGTCGCAGTAAATGTCGACGGAGGTCGCGAGGCCACGCGCGCGCGGGATCAGGTCGTTGCAGACGCTCTGGATGAAGCCGTCGCGATCTCTCGCGCGCTCGGCGGGGACCAGATGCGCGAGCAGCGTGGGGACGATGCGCGGACCGCGGTCGTCCTGCGCCGCGGCGAGGCAGCGCAACAGCCGCAGCTCGCCTTCGGTGGTCAGGTCGTAGCCGGTCTTGATCTCGATCGTCGTCGTGCCGTGCCGGCGCGCGGAGGCGAGGCGTCCGCGGGTCAGCTCGACGAGCTGGGCATCGGTCGCGGCGCGCGTCGGCTCGAGTGTGGCCTGGATGCCGCCACCGGCCGCCGCGATCTCGAGGTACGGCCGCCCCGCGGCGCGCATCGCGAACTCGGTCGCGCGATCGCCGGCGAAGATCGCGTGGGTGTGGCAGTCGACCAGGCCGGGCGTCACCAGGCGCCTGTTCGCATCGATCGTCGCGCTCGCCGACGGAGCCTGAGCGTCGTCGCCGATCCAGACGATCGCACCGTCCGCGATGGCGATCGCCCCCCGATCGATGATGCCGAGCCCTTGCCGCGCCGGATCGCACGTCATCACGCGCGCATTGCGAATCACGAAGTCGGTCATCGCTCGTTGCCCCGCTTGAAGTTCCCGGTCTT
The DNA here is from genome assembly GCA_031385555.1 of Deltaproteobacteria bacterium. GTDB lineage: Bacteria > Myxococcota_A > Polyangia > Haliangiales > Haliangiaceae > JABFXX01. The sequence continues at coordinate 10,221 of JANNBP010000016.1, forward strand.
GCGCGCGACGAGCAACTGCACCGCCGCGAAGTCTCCCGTGGTCGCCGCCGCGCGGATCTCGTCGGCGTCCGCACCGGTCAACGTCCGCACCAGCCGGCCGCAAAACCGCACGAGGATCTTGTCGCGTGTCACCTGGACGTCGAACGGCTCCTCCTCGAGCTTGCCGCGTCGATCGGTCGCCACGCTGGTGGTTCGCACGAACCCGGGGTCCCGACAAGCGTCTCGTCGTTCGGGAAGAGGGGTCACGCTCCGGGGTCTCAAGCGTGGGGGATCACTGAGGAGCGGCGTCGAAACGTACAAACCCGATGCAATCGCTCCAATCGGCGAGGGCTGCCATTCTGCGTGGGCTTGTACGGTTTGCCGCAGAACGCCTGTGCTTCCAGTTACCTGGAGGGGGTGGAGCGTGACCCCTAGGGTAAGCGATCGTGACCGGGTGGCGGCTTGAGCACGTGCTCGACGAGCGCGAAGTACTTTGGATCGAGCTCGTCGAACAGCGCGCGACCGCCGCCCATGTAGGCGCGCGCGAGCTCGTCGGCGGCCCGCTCGTCACCGAGCTCGAGGCGACATCGACCGAGCAGGAGGTGCACCCACGGGTTCCCGATCGTGCCCGGGCAATGCATCGCGTCCTTGAGCGGCGCGAGTGCGGCGGCGAAGTCGCCAGTGCGGATCGCGCACTCGCCCATCGCGACGAGCAGCCAGCCGGCGGCATTCCAGTTCTGCACCGGCTCGGGGAGGAGCTCGAGGGCGGCGCGGAACGCGCGAAACGCCGCCGGGGCATCGCCGTCGACGAGGCGCTCACCTTCGGAGGCCTGCTGCTCGAGCGCGTCGAACGCCGAGCCGGAGAGGACCGCCTCGTCGCGGCCGTGCTCGTCGAGCTTGGTGCGCGGGAACGTGTCGCCCTCGACATCGACCACCACGCGATCCGGCAGGAACACGCCGCGGGGCGCGATCGTGGCGAGCGGCGCCGCGGATAGCGTCGACGCGCTCTCGTTCGCAGGTGCGCCGGTGGTTCCTCCATCGCTCGCAGCGCGAAGTCGCGGCTCGGGCGGCGTGGCGTGCACATCCGCGATCGCCAGCGCAGCTGCCTCGCGCTCTTCGGTGGAGGCCACGCGCCTGCCCTTCACGACCTTCGCTTTCACCGCCGCGACGGCGGCCTCGATCCGCGTGCGCGCGCTCGTCGGCTTGGCGACGACCGCTCCGCCGCGCGCGCTCTTGTCCTTCGCGATCACCGTCGAGACTCCGGACGTCCGCGCGCTCTTGCCACGCGCGGACCGTGGGGGCGTGCGCTTCGCCTTGACCGCGGCCCTGACCCGCGTCGTCCGCGCGTCGCGCGTCGTCGAGAGGCCTGCGACCTGCGCCTTGATCTTCGCCTTCACGCCGTCGGCGCGGCGCACGGCCTTCGTCTCGATGCGCGGCTTGGTAGTGCCCCCCACCGCACCGGCCCGGGCGGTCTTCGCGATCACCGCCGCGGAACCGGGCGGTGCACGCTTCACCGCGCCCTTGATCGCGGCCTTCGGCTTCTTGGGGGTCGCGGCCATGAGCTGACTCGTAAAAATACCACCGCCCGAGGCGGCCTACCCTCGGCGTCGCGGGATCACCACACCGCGTTCTTCGGCGGTCGCGATCGCCTCCTCGTACCCGGCATCCGCGTGACGAATCACGCCCATCCCCGGATCCGAGGTCAGCACGCGCTCGAGGCACCGCGCCGCGCGCGGGGTGCCGTCGGCGACGACGACCATGCCGGCATGCAACGAGTAACCGATGCCCACGCCACCGCCGTGGTGGAACGACACCCACGATGCCCCCGAGGCCGTGTTGACCAGCGCGTTGAGAATCGCCCAGTCGGCGACCGCGTCGGTGCCATCCTTCATCCCTTCGGTCTCGCGGTTCGGCGACGCGACCGAGCCGCAGTCGAGGTGGTCTCGCCCGATCACGATCGGGGCCTTGACCTTGCCGGTACGCACCAGCTCGTTGAACCGGAGCCCGACGCGGTGGCGCTGTCCGTAGCCGAGCCAGCAGATCCGCGCGGGCAAGCCCTGGAACGCGATCCGCTCGCGCGCGAGCTTCATCCAGCGGTGGAGCATCGGATCCTGCTCGATCGGGATCTCGGCGAGCACGGCTTCGTCGGTGACGCGGATATCGTCCGGATCGCCGGACAGCGCGGCCCACCGGAACGGGCCCTTGCCCTCGCAGAACAGCGGGCGCACGTACGCGGGCACGAAGCCCGGGTACGAGAACGCCACGTCGTGCGGCACTCCGCCGAGCTCGGCCTGCGCGCGCAGGTTGTTGCCGTAGTCGAACACGTGCGAGCCGGCCTGCTTCATCGCGACCATCGCGTGGACTTGCACCGCCATCGACGCCCGCGAGCGCTTGACGTACTCGACCGGATCCTTCGCCCGCAGCACCGCGGCTTCCTCCAACGTCATCCCCTGCGGGATGTAGCCGACGAGCGGATCGTGCGCGGAGGTCTGATCCGTCACCAGGTCTGGCGTGACGCCACGCCTGACGAGCTCCGCGTAGACATCGGCGGCATTGCCGACCACGCCGATCGAGCGCGCGAGCTTCTGCTGCTTGCATTCCTCGACGCGCGCCAGCGCGGCATCGAGGTTCGGAGCGACCTCGTCGAGGTACTTCGTGTCGAGTCGCTTCTGGATCCGCGTCGGATCGATCTCGACGCCGAGGAACACCGCACCGGCCATCACCGCGGCCAGCGGCTGCGCGCCACCCATGCCACCGAGGCCACCCGACAACACGAACCGCCCTGCGAGGTCGCTGTTCCAGTGCTGCTTGCCCGCCGCCGCGAAGGTCTCGAACGTGCCCTGCACGATGCCCTGCGAGCCGATGTAGATCCAAGAGCCCGCCGTCATCTGGCCGTACATCATCAGGCCCCGGCGCTCGAGCTCGCGGAAGTGCTCCCAGGTCGCCCAGTGACCGACGAGGTTCGAGTTCGCGATCAACACGCGTGGCGCTTCTTCATGCGTGCGGAACACGCCGACCGCACGCCCCGACTGCACGAGCAGCGTCTGATCGTTCTCGAGCCGGCGCAGCTCGCGCACGATCACGTGGAAGTCTTCCCAGTTGCGCGCGGCCTTACCAGTGCCGCCATAGACCACCAGGTCCTCGGGCCGCTCGGCGACGTCGGGATCGAGGTTGTTCATCAGCATCCGCAGCGCGGCCTCTTGCTGCCAGCCCTTGCACGTCAGCTGCGATCCGCGCGCGGCACGAATGATCTCCATCGCGTGGTCCTACCACGGTCGGTGCGGTTCAGCGCTCTGGCAGCTGATCGCCGACGCCACGGCCGGGCGCGTACGGATCGACGATGCGGGAGATCTCGAAGTCCTTGCCGCGCTTGCGCACGCCGAACTCCAGCGCCCCGAAGTCCACGACCCAGCCGTCGGCGGTCTTGTGCCGGGTAGCGGCGGCGGAGGACAGCCACCTTGCGGCGGACGGCGATCCGGAACGGCTTGTTCGCCCACGTCCGATCGGAGACCAAGCACTTCGCGAACGCCACGCTCGAGGCAACCGGACTCTTCGGGAACGCTTTCTTGCACGCGCCGCGAAACGTGATGTGCTGCAGCGTGACCCAGGCAGCTTGACCGCGATCGCGTAGCGCTTTTCCTCGAGGTCCTCGAGGAGGTTGTCGACCGGCGCCAGCACGAATCGCATCCCGATACGGAATCCGAAACCGGCCCGAAAACGATCAGGTCAAGCGTGCACCGGTAGCGGCGAAGACCATCAATCAGTCATCGGCCAAGAAGTCGGCGCCGAAGAAGCTCGCGAAGAAGCAGCCCGCCGCGAAGAAGTCCGCTACGAAAAAGCGATGAGCTCCGGGTTACGGCAGTGCGTGGTCGGAGGGTCGCCAAGCCGCCGAGGGTCGCCAACCTTCGCCAAGTGATCTTTCATCACAGAGTCCGACGCACGACGGAGATTAGTCAGGCTGCACGCCACGACGGACAGTGGGTGGGGCTCCAGCCGACCGGGCCTCTGGTATTATACTTGGCGAAGGTT
>JANNBP010000051.1:0-21600 GCA_031385555.1 Deltaproteobacteria bacterium
GCGGGTGTCCCCTCGCCGGTGTTGTCTGCTGCGAGCTGGGTTTGGGGGGGTTTCCGTTTTGGGGTCTTTTCTATCGACACCACCCGCCGGGCGCCGAATTCGAGCTCGCTGCGTTAGAATCCCTCACGTCATGGGCGTGGCGAAGACGAAGCCGACGAAGCTGACGAAGCCGACGAAGCCGACGAAGCCGACGAAGCCGACGAAGCCGACGAAGCCGACGAAGGCAGGAGCGGCGCCGGCCCTCGGCCGCTTCACGAGCGATCCCGGATTTGCGGTGGTCGGCGATGGTAACTGGATCCCACCCGGCCACGCGTTCGTCCTGTACGTGGTGGTCCGCGAGCCCCTCGAGGACGAGCGCGAGCGCGCCGCGTTTCTTCGCAACGTGCCCCGACTGTGTCGACATGCGCTCGCGTGGTCAGGGTCGATGCTGCGGCTCGGCTCGTACGTCGAACAGAGCTACTATGATAATCGCAAGGCTGCCACGCTGGTCCGCAAGCACTACGGGAAGGCAGCCAAGCCGGTGAAGCTGAGCCGCACGGAGAAGCGCGAGCTTGCGACCGACGACTTCGATCCGAAGGTCTTGCCGGCGGTCGAGGAGCACTTGGCCGACTATGGCAACCAGGCGCCGTGGGCTCGGTTCTACGAGGACCTGCACCGCTGGCTCGTCGAAGCCCACGCGCGTCATCCGATCCAGCTGGCCCTGCGACCAGCGCTCGATGGCGAACTGAGCGCGCTCCACGTCAAGAGCATGGAGAGTCTGCTCGCGCTGGACCTCGCTGCGGTCGCGGCCAACCCGGCTCCATGGGTGAGAGACTTTCTGGGCCAGGTGGTGGTGCACGCCGCCAGGTTCCCGCTCGATGAAGCCCGCGCACACATGCTGGCGCCATGGGCGCACCACGCACCAGACCACATCGCCGAGGAGGTCCATCTCGCGCTGTCCGACGCTGAGTTCGCCACGCTGGACCCCTACGTCGCGATCCGGACACTGATCGTGAATCACGACCGATTCGCGGTCCGTGGCGCCCGATTCGCGCCGCGGATCGAGGTGGCGTTCGCGCGGCTATGGGCGACTCACCCCGAAGCCGCCGTGGTCGATCGCGTGGCGTGGACGATTCGCAATTCGTTTCCCTTCGCCCGCGAGACACCCGTGCTGGAGGTCCTGCTCGCGGAGGTCAACCGCCATCGGGGGGGCTACGCCCGCGTGCTCGCCGACCTGGTTCCACAGATGCTCGACTACGATCGCGTGACGGCGACACGTCTTGCCGACGCCTTGCGGAGCTGAGCCGGTTCCCCCGCGCTCGGTCCTGGTAACGGCGGTCGCGGTGACGGGGGATCAGGATCGCTTCCGCCGAGGTGATCTGGCGACTCCAACCACATTGTTCACGCTCAAGGAGCCGGTGACGCTGTGCGCGCTCGTCGCGCCGACCAAGAACCGAGCTGGTAGCGCCGCTCGATCTTGCCGGCGCGCTGGTCGGGATAGAAGTACACCTCGCGCAGCTCGCCTCGGGTGTAGCGCATGGCTTGATCGGCGAAGTGCTTGGAGGTCGGATCGGCGCTGGCGCCGCCGGCCATGATCGCGCGCGCGTGCACGCGTGGCCCGAATTCGACGATCGCGACGAAGCTGTTCCCCTTGACGCCGTACAGCTTCTTCACCGGCGCGCCGGTGCGCACGCCGAACGCCGCGAGCGAGCCCCACATCGACTCGGTGAACGGCACCGCGATGCTCGGCGCAGCGTCGTCGAAGTCGGTCGCGCGTTGGAACCGATTGACGTCGCCCCAGCGCATGCGCCACGTGCCGAAGTCCTTCGAGAGCCGATCGACCGCAGCGACCCATGCAGCGACGAGCTTGCCTGCATCGACATCGCGCGCGTAGCGGTCGTACAGGTTCACCTTCGCGAGATCGGGATCGGCCGTTTGCTCGAGCAGCATCCTTCCCCAGTACACGGCGAGCGTCGTCGGTACCGACTCGGCCGACCACCGCAGATCCCAGGTGCGCAGGAGCGCGAGTGGCTCGGCGTACGCGGGAGGGAGGTCGCGCGCCGCGGCGAGGAGCCGGGGAACGAGCTTCTCGAACAGCGGCAGGTACGAGTCGTACGCGGCGTCGCGCAGCGAATCGATCGTCCAGTCCTTCGCGCCGGTCAGCAGGCGCAACGCGTGCCATCCGCGCGGCGTCTCGCCGAACCTGTCCATGTAGCGCGGAAACGCCTCTCGCCTCGGGCTGTCGGGGCCCGCGGCACTGTACGGATGGTTGTTGGTGTTCATCACCCAGCCGACGGCCGGATCGAGCACGTGCGGCGGATCGTCGACGCCGTGCTCGCCGCGCCAGTCGGTCGCGGGATCGCTGCCGTCGACCGGCTTCGTCCAGTCGAAGCGATCGTCGCGCACCGGGATGAACTGCGGATGGAAGTACGCGACATGGCCGTCGGCATCCGCATAGATCGTGTTGTTCGTCGAGTTCGCGCGATGCTTCATCGCGACGCGGAAGCCCGCGAGGTCGTGGGCCTTCGTGCGCAGATACGACTGCGAGAGCGCCTCGATCGGCTTCACCATCAGGTTCGTCGCGATCCACTTCCCGTCGGCCGACCGTACGATCGGTCCGTGATGCGTGCGGTAGGTCGTGATCGTGCGCTGCGCGAGCCCGCCCTCGCGCGCCCGATACGACAGCGCGATCGTGCGCTGCTCGACCGGGCGCAGCTCGGTGCCGTGGCGGTACACGAGCTCGCTGCCGCGGTGCTCGATCGTTTCGGCCCATTCGTCGACGGCGTCGACCCCGCTCGTCGTGTGCATCCAGCCGAGGCGCGCGTTGAAGCCCTGGTAGATGAAGAACTGCCCCCACGTGACGGCACCATACGCGTCGAGCCCCTCGTCGCTCGTCATCTGGAGCTCGGAGCGGAAGAACAGGGAGGTGTGCGGGTTGATCAGGAGGAGCGCATGTCCATCGCGCGTCATGCGCGGCGCGATCGCGATGCCGTTCGAGCCGGTCGGATCGGCGGGCTCGAGCTGCGAAGCATGTGTCTCGCCGTAGAACGCCGCGAGCTTGTCGACGGAGATCCCTTCGAGGTCGGCGCCGATGCTGCCCTCCGTGAAGGCGAGCGCCATCCACGGTTCGAACCTCACGAGCACGCGCGGCTTGACCGCCGGATGATCGGCGAGGAACTGATTGAGCCCATCGGCCCACGCCTCCATCAACGTGCGCATTGCCGCGGGACTCGCCACGTAGTCGCGGCGAAGCCGATCGGGGTCGAGGAACATGCGCGCACGCAGGTCCTGCCAGATCGCGGACTCCCCCTCCGCTTCCGCGAGTCGTCCGAGCGCGGCGAGGTAGTTGTTCTCGATCTGCGCGAAGTTGTCCTCGGCCTGCGCGTAGATCATGCCGAACGCCGCGTCGGCGTCGGTCGCGCCATGAACGTGTGCGATGCCCCAGTCGTCGCGCTCGATCGTGATCGGCTCCGCAGCGCGCGGCCGTCCCGGCGACGCGTGACATGCAGCGAGCAGGATCAGCGCGCGAGGCAACATCGCCGCATCCTCGCCGGTTCTCACACGGCGAGTCCATCCACTACGGCACGTTCACCACGCCCGGGCTCGAGGCTGTGATCGGGATCCTGACGAAGTTCAGGCCGTTGTTGTCGGTGTCGTTGCCGTCGAACGGCTTGCGCGCGATCACGAACGTCGCGTCCAGTTGCATCGCGGAGGTGGTCTCGGTGAACGGATTGCCGTTGACGTTGCCGTAGGTCACCGAGTCGACGAGGATGCCGGTGGTGGTGGGGCCGTTGCGCAGGCCAAGCCCGCCGTTGTTCGCCTGCATCACGCCGTTGCCCCACGTCGCCGTCAGCGGCTCGGGCACCATGTCGCCGCCGAACAGCCGGAGCTCGCCGGGTTGCATCGTGCCGGCGAGCTGGACGAGGAAGTTGCGATCGGGCTGCGCGATGCCGTCATTGGCGGCGCGGTAGTTGAGCGTGAACGTGCTGACGTCGATCGCGACGGTACACGGGTTATAGATCTCTGCCCATTCGTCCTCGGCGGAGGCCGAGCTGCCGGCCTGGACCTCGTTGATGATCGGCCGGCATCGGATGACCCCGACGTTGGCGATCAGCGTTCCCGGCGTCACGCTCGGCAGGCTCGCCGAGATCGTCGTTGCGCCCATCACCAGTTGTGCGTCGACGCGGCCGCCGACGACCGAGGCGATCGCCGAGTCGCTGCTCTCCCACGTGACGCTATCGGTGCCCTCGGCGGTCGCGCCGTCGCTGAACACGATCGTCGCGCGCACCTGGACGCGCTGCTCTTGCCGCAGGGTCAGGTTGCCGAGTGACAGCGTGATGTGATCGGGCGCCGCGGTGCTCACGGTGGCATCGACCAGGTCGGTGAACGCGCCGACGATCGCGCTGATCGTCGCGGGCCCTTCGGTCAACGCCTTGACCTCTCCGGCGACGGTGACCGTCATCGACGATCCCGACACCAGCGCGAACGCGGCCTGCGCCGTCAGATCCTCGGTGGTCCCATCGCTGAAGTGACCGCGCGCCTCGAGTTGCTTCGTCAGCCCGATCGGCACGACCAACGGGTCGGGCTCGATCGTGATCGACTCGAGCATGCGCGGACCGGCATCAGCACTGTTGCCGTCGCCTGGGCTGGCATCTGGATTGTTGCCGGCGACGGGATCGCTGATCCCGAGGATCGAGTTGCACCCCATGCTCGAGGCCACCACGACCACAACCAATGCCCACGCTCGAGTCATCCTATCAAGCCTCCGGACGATGCTCGGTCCTCCACGTCGCGCGTCCATCTACAGGCACTCGACGAAACGCAGGACGATGGTGTCGGGGAGCACGACACAACAGCCGATGGCGCCTTCGAGCCCGAAGGTCCCGGTGCACCTCACATCGGTGCCGTTCGGGGCCGGCGTCTCGCTGTGCGCGTCACAACTGATCCCGGTCTCGTCGTGATGTGTGGCACACGCACGCTCGCACACCATGCCGGCGTTGCTCCCCGTGCTGATGTCGCAGGTGGTCAGCGAATGGTCGATGCCACCTGGCGTTTCGCCGCCGCAGCCTGCCAACGCGACGAGGATCGCGAGGACGAAGAAGGCGGAGCTGGTGCGGTGCGTGGAATCCCTCATGAACGGACCCCGACGGTACCGGCCGCTCGAGGCTGCCGCAACGGCGATCGATACGGGGCAGGGCTTGGCAAGCTCACTCAGTAGGCACAGGCCGCGAGTGCCTCGAAGACCTTCTTCGGCGGCGGCTCGGTCGCGAGCTTGTCGGTGTCGACGACCGTGTCGGCGAGGCTCCATCCCGACTTCCAGCAGAAGGCGACACCGCTGTTGTCGCCGTGCAAGACGTGCGTCGCGCCCATCAGCCAGATCAGGCCACCGAGGACGACCAGCATGACCACGCGCCGAACCCCACGGCCCGATCGCGTCGCGGCGGCCTCCGCATCGGCAGCCTTCTCCGCGGCGAGCTTGGCGCGTCGTGACTCGAGTGCCCCGACGACCCCGCGCTCTGCGACCTGCTTTCGGCGGCGCACGATCTTGTGGTCCTGGCAGACACCGTCGACATGCAGCGTTTTCTCGCCGCACACCTCGCAGCGCACGAGCAAGCCGATGACCTGTTCTTCGTCGTCCTCCATGATGTGCGCTACTGAACCATGGAAATGAGCCGCGCGCGCCCACTCGCCTCGACCGCGCGTGTCGGCTTGCCGCGCATCTGTCGCCGTCGCCGCGATCGCTGGACGTGCCGCGTCGTCGCGCGCGTCGCCCCTGGCTCAGCCGGCTGGTTCGCTCGCCGTGGTCGCTGTAACGGGAAGAGTGATCGCGAAGCGCGTGCCTCCGCCAGGCGGACACTCGACGGTGACGTCCCCGCCGTGCGCGCTGGCAGCTAGCTTGACGAGGGTAAGTCCGAGGCCGTGATTCGCTCCCGCGGAGCTCGGGTCGGCGCGGACGAACTTGTCGAAGATGCGACCGCGTACATCGTCGGGGATCCCCGGTCCCTCGTCGATCACGGCGATGCGCGCGGATGCGCCAGCGCGCTCCACCTGCACGATCACGCGCTGGTTCGGGAGCGAGTGTCGATACGCATTGTCGAGGAGGTTGTCGATCGCGCGTCGGATGACATCGGGATCGACGTCGGCGGCCACCACATCCGCCGGTAGCTCGAGCACCGTGGGGCACTGCTGCGCGGCCGCGAACACCTGACTCGCCCGCACGGACGCCCGCGCCAGCTCGCGGAGATCGGTGCGCCTGCGCTTCAGTGGCATTGCGTCCGACTCGAGACGCGTGATGTCGAGCACGTCGCGTAGCATCCGACGCGCTCGCTCGAGCGCCTCGGTCCCCTCGCGGAGCGCGTCTCGGTGATCGGGTTCCAGCGCTGGCACATCCTCTAGTGCCGAAAGCGACATCATCGCGACGGTGAGCGGACTCCGCACGTCGTGCAGGATGAGCGAGGTGAGCGTCTCCTTCATGCGTTCGATCGAGCGCTGGCGGGAAACGTCCTCGAGGACGATGCAGCCGAAGGGATGTCCAGCCGACTCGAGCGAGAACAAGCGCAACGAAACGTCGCGAGGCGTGGGTACGAACGGAAGCGCGAACGCGAAGTCGAATTGCAGGTCGATCGCGCGGCGCCCGATGTTCGAATGGAAGTAGCCCGCAAGTCGTTCGACCGCGAGGCAGGGCGCGACCTCGTTGAAGAAGTCCCGTCCGATGACACGCTCCCTCGTCCGGCCGGCGAGTTCCTCCTCGGCGCGGTTGTACAGTGCCACACGCCCCTCTTGGTCGAGCAGGATCACTCCGAGCGGCATGTGCTCGATGACATCCACCAGCAACGGCTCCGGGCTGATCAAAGCTCGCACGGTAGGAGAAGTCTACGCCGGAGTAACAGCCAACGTCGACGGGTGACTCGTCCGGAGCTGCCCCGGGGCTGCGTCTAGTTGGCAGCGAATAACCCCGCCGGCCTCCGACAAGCAGCCCGCGACAACCTCAGCCGAAAAGAGCCTGATATCAGGAATTGCCAGCCGACCCGAGATGGGCAACTCCTAACGTCGTAGAGCTTCCCTTCGGGACCTGCGAACACGTTATCGCCGAGCACGTCGAGCCTCCCGTGCTCGGCGCCGACTCGCGAACAGCGCAGCGACCATTGCGTAGCGCCCGGCTTCGGCGCTCTGACGGACCCGTGGTCGAATAGATCGGATCGGAATCTGGTTCTGACATGGCCACTCCGCTGGATGATTCGCGGTCGGGGTCGCGCATCGATCCAGTGTCCCAGCCGCTTCACATCGGCGGCTCGGACACCCTCCTTCTCGAGGCTACCGCCGCGATGCTACGACGTCCGTCAGCGCGCCATCCGTGTGCCGTGCGACGGCTTTTACACGACCGGATGCGGGCTGAAGCGTGTTACCGATCGAGTACATGCGTCCTTCTCGCCTCCTCGTCGCTTCGCTGATCCTTGCGGCTCAAGGCTGCGCCGACACCACACCACCCGATGACCTCCAAGTCGATCTGACGATGCTCGCCCAGGTCGGGCGCAACGAGGCGGCGAGCGTCGAGGTCACGATCACGAACGCGACCGATCGGTCGGTCCAGCTGCTCTCGTGGTACCTGCCCGACGCGGATCTCCAGGAGCCGCTGTTCGCGGTGACGCGCGATGGCCGGCCGGTGAGCTATACCGGCCCGCTCTACAAACGAGCGCAGCCGGACGCGTCTGATTACGTCACGCTCGCACCGGGCGCGACGCTGACCCGCGAGGTCGACCTCGCGAAGTTCTACGACATCTCCGCGACCGGCAATTACACCGTCGAGGTCGCGATCGATGACGCGAAGCTGCGCGGTCAGCCCGGCGTCGTCGTGTCGCCGACCGTCGGCGCATGGATCGAAGGCAGCGTGCGTGCGCCGGCCGAGAAGCCGACCCGCGACACCTGCACTGCCGCGCAACACGCGGACATCAACGCGGCGCTGCCGATCGCGAAGAGTTATTCCGATGCCGCCGCCAGTTACCTCGCAGGTTCTCCTTCGTCGACGCCGCGATACACCACCTGGTTCGGTACGTTGTCGACGACGGGCTGGAACAAGGCGCACAACGACTTCGTCGCGATCTCGGGCGGCTTCGCCACCAACCAGGTCACCGTCGACTGCTCGTGCAAGCAGAGGAACGTGTACGCATACGTCAACCCGGCCAACCCGTACGTGATCACGGTGTGCGGTGCGTTCTGGACCGCGCCGCTCAGCGGGACTGATTCGAAGGCGGGGACGTTCGTCCACGAGATGAGCCACTTCAACGTGACCGCCTCGACCGACGACTGGGCGTACGGCAAGACCGCCTGCATGTCGCTGGCGCAGTCCGACCCGACCAAGGCGCTCGACAACGCGGATAGCCACGAGTACTTCGCCGAGAACACGCCGGCGCAGCCGTAGCGCGGTCTCCTCGACAGCACGCTTCGGCGTCCGACCTGACGTGGTCGGCAGCATCTGGTCTCGTCTGCAAGTTCCGGACGAGCGCTGCTCGTCTTCCTGATCCAGTGCTGACCGACCGACGTCGATCGACTCAACTACGCCGTGGTCAGCAGCGAACCAAGCGCCTCGCGCACGAGCTCGACCTCGCCAACATCGCCGCAGCATCTTCGTTGTCGTCGACGACCAGGATGTGAGCGCTCGTTCCGTTGGGCCGGCTTTCGGGCGCCGTTTCTTGGAACCGCATCATTGCCAGTGGCAGGGCGACGACGAACAGCCTCGGCGGCGATCAGCCTGTTTGGACGGATGGAGGGGTAGCTGGCGGGTAGCGGGATCGTGATGGGTGTCTTCTGGCTCGTGGTTTCCATATGATGGGCCATGCTCCCGAGACTCGCACTCGCGGTGTTGGCGGTTTGCGCGCTCGCTCGAGGCGCCACCGCCGCTCCGTGCAATACGGCCGGCCCGAATCTGATCCTGAACGGGCCCGCCCAATCTTGCTCGATGTCGGGGGTGTTCACGTTCACCACCGTGTCGTTGACCAACGGTGCCGTGGTCGATGTCGTCGGGCACGACGGCACGGCAAACAAGACGGCCACCGGCAACCTCGAGTTGCGAGCGAGCACGATCACGATCGATGCGACGTCGAAGATCACCGCGAGAGGAAGTGGTTATCAGACGCGGATCTGCGGTGACGGTAGTGGTCCACTGACCGCGCGAGGCACCGGCGACACGTTTACCAAGGCCGGCAACGTGATGACGTTGACCGATGCGGCGGGTCTGTTCGCGCCGGGGCACGTAGGTCGTACGTTGACGATCTTCGGTGCGACCACCGCCGCCAACAACGGTCTGTTCACCATCACCGCGGTCGTCTCGGCGACCCAGATCCGCTACACCAACGCCGCCGGCGTTGCCCAGGCGTTCCCCGGGAGCTGGCTTGTCGACGACGGCTCGGCGGGGCAGGGCGGCTGTGCGGTGCGTGACTCGGGTGGTGGCGGTGCGCACTTCGGCAGCGGCGGCCGCGGCACCAACGACATCTCGGGGACCCAGACGTTCCCGGCGGACTTCGAGGAGGACTGCGGGAACAGCGCCAGCTACAACGGGTCCGGGACGCCGGCGTGCAACGTCGGCGCTTCGCCAACCGGCAACTGCCGTAACGACGATGGCCTGCCGACCGTCGCCGGCCAGCTGTTCTTTCACTCGATCTACGCGCCGGACTTCGGCGCCTCCGGCGGCGACAAGGGCTGTCGCGACGGCGACGGCACCACGTTGATGACCGCCGGATCGGGCGGCGGACGCATCGTGCTCGCCGCCGTGCAGCCCGGCGTCGGGGTGATCACGATCGATGGCACGCTCGATGCAACCGGCCGGCGCGGCTGTGGCATCGAGAACGACTCCGGCGGTGGCGGTGCGGGCGGCACGGTCGTCGTCGCGGCGGATCGCGTCAACATCGGTCCGGCCGCGCTGATCACCGCCGCGGGCGGCCTCGGTGGCGATACCCAGGGAGCGCTGTCGGGTGGCGAGTGCCCTACGCCGTTCCAGCAGTCCGGCACGTGTGACGACTGCGGCGGCGGTGGTGGTGGCGGCATCGTCTCGGTGCTGTCGGTGACGTCGACGATCGACGATCGCGCGGTGTTCCGGGTCAACGGCGCGCTCGGTGGCGTCTGTCCGATCTGCAACGGCGAGGCGGGAGGAGGCGATGGCGAGCTCCAGATCTCGAACGGCTTCATCGGCGAGTTCTGCGATGGCTTCGACAACGACTTCGACGGTCAGACCGACGAGGACCTCGGCACGTTGGCGTGCCAGACGTTCACGTTACCGAGTTGCATCGGCGGCATCCCGCAGCAATGCCCGGCGGACGTACCGACGTGTCAGGCTCCGGTGACCGACACGCGGCCGCGGTTCGCCGTGATCGTCGACACCTCGGGATCGATGTTGCTCACGTTGCCCGGGGTCCCGACCTTCGGTGATGGATCGACCGACCATCCCGGCCGCGACTTCAACAACAACGGGCTCCCCGACGACTCGCGGCTCTTCAAGGCGAAGTCCGCGCTCACCGACGTGATCGCGGCGTACCCCAACGTCGACTTCGCACTCGCTCGTTATCACCAGGACACCGCCGTCAACCGGAGCTGCCAGCTGGCGCACAACTTCGAGTGCAACAAGATCTGCTGCACCTACGACAACCCCGGCAACAACACGGCTCCGGCGCCCAACCCGGCCTGCACCGTCAATGGAGGCGCCGGCAACCTGACGGTCCTCAAGAACTCCCCCGGCGACGAGTGCATCAACTACGCGGGCAACTGCGGTCCGCCGCGCCGCGGCGCCGACATCGTGGTGGGCTTTGGCGCCGACATCAACAATCACTTGATGTGGCTCGACGGTAGCGAGACCGCGTTCGACCCGACCACCACGCAGGGCGCGTTCTGCAACTTCGCCGGTGGTGGCGACTGCGAGCTGCGTGGCACCGGACCGACCCCGCTCGCGAACTCGCTCCAGGCGATGGAAGACTTCCTGTCTCCGATCAAGGACTGCGATCTCGCGGCGGCCGGCAGCTGCCGTGGCTACAACGTGATCCTGCTGACCGATGGCGCCGAGAGCTGTCAGGGCAACCCGGCCGCCGCGGCGACGGCACTCCGCGCCAAGGGCATCAACACGTTCGTGATCGGCTTCTCGACGCTCGTCTCGGAGACCGCGCAGCTCAACGCGATCGCGAGCGCGGGTGGTACCGGGACGGCTTTCCTCGTCGGCGACGAGGACGCGCTCGCCAACACGCTCGCCTCGATCGTGTCCGACACGATCGTGTTCGAGACCTGCAACGACCTCGATGATGACTGCGATACGCGGGTCGACGAGGACTTCCCCGGCAAGGGCAACGCGTGCAACAACGGCGGGCTCGGAACGTGCCAGCGCGACGGCGCGCTCGTCTGCAAGGCCGATGGCACGGGCCTCGAGTGCGACGCCGTGACGGCCGTGTGCAACGCCTCCAACCGCTTGATCGAGGATGGCGTCGACATCGGCCCCTGCGGCGAGGTCTGCAACTCCACCGACGACGATTGCGATGGCAAGATCGACGAGGGCCTGGCCTGCACGTGCTCGCCGCAAGCCGAGCAGTGCAACGGGGTCGACGACGACTGCGACGGTCGAATCGACGAGGCGAGCACGAACGGACCGAAGCTGACGCGGCCCTGCGGTACCGGCACGTGTCAGGGCGTCGAGACCTGCGACTTCGCGACCTGCCCACCTGGCAACGGGGGCTTCTGTGGCTGTACGGCGCCAACGCCCGGCGTCGAGGTCTGCGACGGCCTCGACAACAACTGCGACGGCGTCAAGGACGGCTTCCAGCAGGCCTGCTCGACGATGTCGCCGTTCCCGGCCGACGACGATCCGCAGAACAACCCGGGCCATCCGAGCAACAACCCGATTCCGGAGAACATCTGCCGCCCGGGCTTCAAGGTGTGTCCGGCGAACGTCGGTCCGCCGAACTCGTTCCAGGCGTGCAGCAGCGAGGTCAAGCCGTGCAACGACGCGAGCAACAACACGCCGGGCTCGTGCGCCGACAACTGCAACGGGCTCGACGACGATTGCGACAACTCGATCGATGAAGACTTCCAGCCCGCCGATTGCTCGAATCAGTGCGGTGTCGGCCAGACGGTGTGCACGAACGGCGTGCTGTCGTGCTCGACGGTGCTGGCCACGGACGACGACACCTGCGACGGCAACGATGATGACTGCGACGGCAACATCGACGAGGACTTCGTCTGCGATGACCCACCGAACTGCGGCTGCACCGATCCGTTTGTCTGCGTCGGGGTGCAGAGCTGCATCAATGGCGCGAAGGTGTGCCAGGGTCCCGCGATCTCGCAGGAGAGTTGTGATTGCTCTGACAACAACTGCAACGCCCAGGTCGACGAAGGCAACCTGTGCGCGGCCGGCTCGATCTGTAACCAATTCTGCCAATGTGCCTTCAGCTGTGCGCAGAGTGAGTTCCCGTGTCCGCTCGGCAAGTTCTGCAAGCAAGAGACGCTCGACTGCTCGACTGCAGCGACGTGCGACACGAGCGACGCGTGCACGCAGGACCCGAGCCGCACCGACTGCTGCTGCCGTAGCCTGTGCATCGCCGACCCGTGCTTCGGCGTCACCTGCCCGCCGGTCGGCGGGACCAAGCAGGTGTGCCAGGTCAACGCCGCCGGCAACCAGGGTAGTTGCGTCGATGCCTGCTCGGTCGTCGACTGCGGCGCGCTGATCTGCATCCCGGAGACTGGCGAGTGCAAGCCAAACGACTGCACCACCTTCCCGGATCGATGCGCCGACAACCAGAACTGCATCGCCGGTCAGTGCGTGACGAACCTCTGCAAAGACGTCGTCTGCCCGACCGACCAGTACTGCGCCGGTGGCAACTGCATCTTCAGCTGCGCCGACATCGACTGCCCAGCCGGCGAGCGTTGCCGGCTCGGGGTCTGCGAGACGGATCCCTGCGGTGCGCCCTGTGCGTTCGGCCTCGCGTGCAACGACAACAGTGGCCAGTGCGTCCCCGACGGGTGTGGAACGATGAACTGCCCGACAGGACAGTATTGCAACCCGAACAACAACGGCGGTACCTGCGAGAATGATCTGTGCGTCGGCACCCAGTGCCCGTCGCCGGCTCAGATCTGCCGAGGCGGCACCTGCTACGACCCGGAGGACCTCGGTCCCGATGGTGGGGTCGAGGTCAAGGTCACGGCAGGTGGTGGCGGCGGGTGCAACACCGGTGGGGAAGCCGGGCTGTTGATCGGCCTCGCGTTCCTGTTGCGGCGCCGCCGTGGAGGTCGCGCGTGAGGGCGATCCGAGCGCTCCAACTCGCCGCGCTCGTCGGCGTGCTCTCGACGACGCTGTCGTGCGACGTCAACGAATACTGCCTCACCTGCGAGACCCCCTCCGACGGCGCGGGCGATGGGGCGAGCGATGGCAACGGCGATGGCAGCGTCGACGCGGGCGATGGTGGGGCGTGTGTCGTCACCGGCATCGAGGTCTGCGACGACAAGGACAATGACTGCGACGGCGTGACCGACGAGGGACCGCTCCCGCAGGTTGGAGACGACTGCCCGAACCAGGTCGGCGAATGTGCCGGTGGCACGTTGCAGTGCACGACGGGCGCGATCGTGTGCTCGAAGCCCCCGAAGCCCGAGCAGTGCAACACGAAGGATGACGACTGCAACGGCGTCATCGACGATGGTGACCCTGGTGGTGGTGCGCGGTGCGGTACCGACGCCGGCGAGTGTCGGGCCGGCACGTTTCACTGCAACAAGGCCACGGGCGTCGTCGAGTGTGGGCTCGCCTGCGGCACCGCGAATCCGATCGATTGTCCGATCGGTGGCGTCACGGCACCGTTTGGAACTGCCGAGACCTGCAACGGCAAGGACGACGACTGCGATAATGAGTTCGACGAGCCTGCCGAGATTGGCCCCCTCGGACCGTGCAGCGGTGGGCCACCCGGGTTCGAGAACACCGGTCTCTGTCGGCAAGGGGTGAGGCTGTGCGATGGCGCCGGAGGGACGATCTGTACCGGCAACCCGCCTCCGCAAGGCCCGACGTTCGAGGCCTGCGACGGTGAAGACAACGACTGCGATGGCAGCGTCGACGAGGAGACCAACCTCACCACCGATCCGACGAACTGCGGCGCCTGCAACGCCGTGTGCGATCTGTTCAAGGCGTTCGAGGGCTGCGCCCCGACCGGCGGCAACCCGCCAGGCGTGTGCACCGTGGTCGCCTGCGAGGACACCTTCCACGACAACAACGGGCTCGCCTCGGATGGCTGCGAGTTCGGCCCGTGCACGATCCAGAGCAGCGTGGAGGTGTGCAACGGGATCGACGATGACTGCGATCCAACCACCGGCAACAATCCACCGGCCCCGTGCGGCGATTGCGCCGAGACTGGCCTACCGGTGCCGCCGAACTTCTGCCTGACCCAAGGAGCGTGCACCGGGGCGACGGCTTCGTGTCGCGGCGACCTGGGATTTCGCTGTGACTACTCGGCGGACGTCAGCCAAGATGTCGACGGCAACGTCCTCGCCGAAACCAAGTGCGATGGCATCGACAACGACTGCGATGGTGCGAGCGACGAGGGCCAGCCGAACCTCGACGACACGTGCAACGACGGAGGCACGGGCGTCTGCCAGGGCACCGGAACGTTCCAGTGCGACCCGACGAACCTCGACGGCCCGGCGATCTGCGTGATCACCGATCCGGGCGACGCGCCGAGTGCGGAGGCGTGCGACGGCAAGGACAACAACTGCGACGGCATCGTCGACAACACCACCGGTCCAGACCGGGTGGTCGATGCGATGACGCACGTCCAGGTCGGCGCGCTCGACTTCTTCATCGATACCTTCGAAGCGTCACGACCCGACGCGCAAGCGAGCGCCGGCGGCTTCCTCGAGACCCGCGCCTGCTCGAACCCGAGCGTCGTGTCGTGGAGCAACGTCACGTTCGCGACGGCGAAGGCCGCGTGTCAGGCCGCGAACAAGGTGCTGTGTACGGCGCCGCAGTGGCAAGCCGCCTGCGAGGGACCCGCGAACACGACGTACCCATATGGCAACACCTTCGCTCCCAACGCCTGCAACACCGAGTCGTTCGACGGCATCCCGGGTGGCGCGGATGATGATGTCGCGATCGCCACGGGCGCCCTCGCGACCTGCGCGACGCCGACGGGGGCGCGTGATCTGTCTGGCAACCTCAAGGAGTGGACGGACGAGATCACCGGCCAGACCAGCGGCAACATCAACATCGCCGTGCTCCGCGGCGGCTCGTACCAGACCCCTGCCGTTGGCGCGACGTGTGATTTCCGATTGACGCGCGCCGCGGTCAACGTCAACGAGCCGACCAACGGGTTTCGCTGTTGTCGGGCGACCGCGCCCTAGTCCGATTTGATGATGTTTGTTTGGAGGCCGGCCGGCAGCCGGTGAGGGCTACGAGCATCATCGTCTGGCCCCACGACTGACCGCCTGGTTTCGGCGGCGCACGATCTTGTGGTCCTGGCAGACACCGTCGACATGCAGCGTCTTCTCGCCGCACACCTCGCATCGCACGAGCAAGCCGATGACCTGTTCTTCGTCGTCCTCCATGAGTTCTACCACCCACATCCTCATGGCTCGACTCGAACGCGCCTCTGTCGTGCCGCGCAGGGCTAGCCGTCGAGCTGGACCGTCACCTCGACGTGAGTGCCCGTGCGGGTCCGCAACGCGCGCACCTCGTCCGCGAGCGTACGACCGAGACCACCGAGCACCCGATCGTAGCGCCGCTGCTCGCCCGCGGGCACCACGATGTCGAACACCACCGAACCCGAAAAGCTGGGATCCTCGAGCCAGGTCCCCAGCCCGTGCTCGACAGTCCGCGCGATCGCTCGTTCGAGGTCCTCGAGCGAGCTGGTACCACGCGAGGTGAAGACCAGGCGATGACGACCGTGCTCGTCGAGGCTGGTCGTCGGCGAGAGCGTGAGTGGCAGCCGTTCGTCCGTGGACACCGGCGCATCGTGCGCGGATGCATGGCCGATCAGCCGACCGTCCTCGATCAAGAACAGCTCGTCGCTGATCGGCTCGTCCACGCCACTGTCGCGGCGCTGTCGTAGGAATCGCCGGACCTCGTCGAGAATCTCCGGATCGCGCGTCGGCCTCCAGACCGAGAGCGCACCCCGATGCGGGATCCCGGCCATCAGCGTCGAGGTCCGCAGCTCGGTCTGAGCACGGCGGAGGAACTCGACGTCGAGGATCCGCTCGGCCGCGAGGAACTCTTGTTCGTAGCCGAGCATCCGCGGGAGCACTCCGAGGCTCGGCACAGCCTCCCAGTCGCCGGGGTTGATGCCAGCGAGGTTGGAGATCGCGGCCCGGTGGAGCTCGTCGATGGTGCCCTCGACGAGGTCATGGTCGCCGACCATGAAGAACGTCGCCGGGTGATCCCATCCGTAGTAGATCGAGGGACTCGCGGCGGCGCCGGCGAGCGGTCGCGACAGCAGCGACCACGCCAGACCCTCAGGCTGCCATCCCGGGCGTTTGAGCAACGGAAGGACCGTGCGTTGGTCGACGTCGATGGTGCGACGATCGATGCACGTCGCACAGAAGGTTCGGGTGAGATCGTCGGTCCGGGTCACCGCCCAGGGGCCGTTGGTCGGAGCACCGGCTCCGCAGCTCGGACACGGCAGCTGCTGGTTGACCCGCAAGCTCATGTTCGAGCTCGAACATAGCGCAACGGACGGTGCTCGACCTGAAGCTCGACAAGCTCACGCACGCCGACGTAGCTGAACGACGCGCGCGAGCACTGATGTTCGAAGGCGACCTCGCGACCGGTGTGGAACGCGCGAGCATTACCTCCCAGCCGTTCCGTGCCGTCGAAGCCTCACACGCACGATCGGGCGCCTGAGCACGTGGCTACGCGTGAGAACTTCCAGACAGCGTCTGGAGAATCCTCAGCCTCACGATTGTCGTGAGCTCTGCCACGCGATCCCGCAACCTCGGGCCACATCCGAGCGACGAGATCGCGGCGGTCACTCGCCGCCACCATAGTAACGAGCCGACCCGGCGCGATTCAACAGGCCGCTCGGGAGGGCGCGGCTCTCGATCGGGTGGCCATCGGCGATCAGGATCGCGAGCGCGATCGTGTGCTTGCACGGCCGCTTGCCGCTCGGACAGCTGCACCCATTGTCGAGGCTCGGCACTCGCAGCCAGACCTCGTAGGTATCGCTGCCCTGGCAGGTTCCCCAGTACGTGGTGTCGTCGCGACCGAGCGCCGGCCACAGCTTCGGCTTCGCGACCTCGCGGCCCTTCGCGAGTGCGGCGGCGTCGGGTGACATCCGGCGAAGATCGGCTTCGCTGATCGTCGCGGCGGACGCGACACGCTGGTTGGCGAATCTCACCGACGTGCAGAGGGTGGCGAGGTGCGCCGTCTGCGTGAGGGTGTTTCCGGATAGATCCAGGTGTTCGAGGTGCGCGAGCTTGGCTCGGCCCGCGACCAGAAACTCGGCGCCCCTATCGGACAGCTTGCCACCGGACAGGTCGAGGGTCCGGAGCTCCGACAGCAGCGGCGACCTCAGGATATGAGGAACGAGCTCGTCGGTATTTGCCGTGCGCGTGATCGCGAGCTGCGCGACTCGCCACGTCGGGCTCAGCACCTTCGCGAGCGCGCTCGCGAGCAGCGGTTCACCGCCCGACGACAACTGGATCGATTCGAGCGCCGGCAACTTCGCGCTCGCGAGCGTTGCGAGCACCTTCGGGTCACTGGTCGCGATGGCGAGTCGTTTGAGGCTCGCGAGTGCCAGGGCTGCGAGCTCGACCTTGCTGCCGGCGAGGCGGAGCTCCTCGAGCAGCGGCGTCGCTGCGAGCAGCGGCGTGACGTCGGCGAGGTCTGCGAACACCAGCTCGGCGCTGCCCGGCGGGAGGTCGACGAGTGACAGCACGCGCAACGTCGAAGGGCAGCCGCGGATGATCTCCTCGATCACGTCGGCATAGTCGTGGACATCCTCGCCGAGACTACCGATCCGGAGCTCGCGCAGAAAGCGCGCCGCAGGGTGGGCGAGCAGCTCGCCGACGAGCTCGCGTACGGTGTACGGCGGCTTGTCGGACGTCTTCGTGATCCGCCCGCTCGCGATGAAGCCGTTCTCCCACCCGATGGTCGTTCGTTCCTCGGGCTCGCCGGTCTTGCGCGTCCGCTTCGCCGCCTCGAGGACGCGAGACGGCGCGAGTGTCGGATGCGCCTCGAAGAGCTTGTGTTCCGCCTTCGCGAGGCCGGCGTCGTCCGGGCGTTCGGCGCGCTGAGCCTGGAGGACGCCGAGCTGGCCGCGCGGATGCCCTTGCCCCTGCAACCAATCCGCGTACACGAGGAATCGTCCGGCGTCGGTGGGTTCCTCGATGATCTGCTGCTCGAGCGCGGGGTTCGCGGGCTCGCGCTCGAACGTGCGCGACACCTCGGTGAAGCCCTTCGCGATCTGGTCGGCGACCTTCTTCGCGACGTCGCGCTCGGCCGATTCGCGCGTCGCGAACTTCTTCGGGATCGTCGCCTTGCCATCGCTGCCGACCTTGCCGCTCCGCGTCCGCACGGAGTTGCCGTCGATCTGGATCTCCCAGAACTTGCCCTTGGGATCTTCGAAGCGCTTCACGACCAGCCGCCCGAGATCGCCCGCTCCCTCGACGAGAAAACTCGCAGCGCGACAAGCCGGCGAGCCAGGTGGCCTCCGGGCTCGACCACATGACGCGGAATCCCGCGAACCGGTCGGCCGGCACCAGCGCGCTGGCCTCGCGCGCGGCACGCCCCGACGCGTCGCGTAGTGCATCGGTCACGGCCGCCGTCCTCCACCTGGATGACCGCGCCCTTGTCTTCGAGAGTGAACGAGACGGACATGTTTGCGGCCGCGACTGTAGCGCCGAAGCCCAGGCGGTTCATCAGCATCTCGGCGGCGCCGGAACGAACCGAGACACGCGACGCTGATGGTCACGATAGGTCGCCCTTGCTGCGCACCGCCTGCGCCTCGGTCGCCGCGGCTCTCGCACGATCACGACCTCGCTATCGAGCTGCTTGTCGAAGCCGAGCGAGTTACTCGACCATCCGTACGAACGTCGCGACGGGCTTCCCATGCTCGCCGATGTGGACTTTGAAGATGTGCATGATCTGGCCGTGGTTCTTCGGATTCGACTGGCCGCCCGAGAACTTCCAGGTGTTCACCGCCATGAGGACGTTGCCGTTGCCGTCGCGATAGAACGTGGGTGTGCCCGGCCCGAACATCTGGAGATCGGGGCGGCTCGCGAGCCACGGCTTGTCGACGGTCTTCTTGGTGCACGGACCGTTGATGCTCGTGCCGCAGTCGGCGTAGCCGACGGCATAGCTGTCGTCGCGGTACGACCCGCCCGAATAGAACACGTACCAGCGCTTCTCTCCGTTCGCGTCGAGCCGCACCGTCGCCGCGTTCTCCATCACGGGCTCTTCCCAGCCGCCCTTGTCGATCCGCGTCAGCTGCACCCATTGGCTGCCATCCTCGAAGTTCTGGCCGAACTTGCCGAGCCGGCGGATGGAGATCGTGTTGACGCCGTTCGGTTCGTCGATCCGTGCGACCAGATGCCAGTTGCCATGCGCGTCCCTCACCGGCGCCGGATCGATCGCCCAGAGTCCGCCGTCCGGACAGACGAGCGGGCCCTCGAAGTCATCGATGAACGGGCCGTGCGGGCTCTTCGCGTGCGCTCGATACGTGCACATATGGCGCTCGGTGCCGGCGCGCACCGCCGTGTAGTAGAGCATCCAGTGATCGTCGTCGATCCGCGCCGCACCCGGCGCCCACACCGATCCGGTGGGGACGGCGAGCTGGTTGAGCTGCGGTAGGGCATCGCCGATTCGCAACCAGGTCTTGCCGCGATCGTCGGACCGCGCGTGCGAGACATGCACGGTCTCGCCCTCAAATGCCTGGATCGCGAAGTACGCATGGAGGCGGTCACCGTCGCGCACGATCGTGGGCGATCCGAAGCGTCCGTGAAACAGCGGCAGCGCGGCCTCGCTTTCGACCGTGACGAGCGAGTCCTCCTCCTCGTCGTCGGTCCAACAGCCGGTGGTGGATGCGGCGAGCGCCGCGAGCGTGATGGCTACGCGTTTCATTGCCCCGTCCTCAGGCAACCGCGGTGCCACGGCCAAACGTGCGGAAACCGTGCGTGAATCGCGCCGGGTGTAACGTGCGACGCTACAGCTGCCCACGACTGTGCGCCGGCACGGTTGGTCGAACGTCGAACTCGATCATGACCGCGATCTCGTAGCGCCACGTCGTCGAGACTCCCCGGCCACCAGCTCGGCGAGCGCGGTGCGCGAGGGGACGACGCGGGACCGCCAGTTGTGGGCGGAGGACAGCACGCGCCGCTCGCAGGGTCGACGCGCACGAACACGACCAGCACCTCCGAGACCACCGCCTTGTCGCGCAACCAACGCGGGAACGACAACGGCCACTGCCGGTAGTCGGCGACCTGCGGCAGGATTTGATCCACCAGGTCAGCCGCGCCATCCGCCATCCGCCTGCCATCGCACGACGATACGAGGACGTCGTGCCGACACGGACAATGCTGTGCGGGCAGGAGGACTGCCCTCTATCGCTCGCGTCATCGAGCCGCATGCCGGTGCCCACGAGAACCGCGACCAACGTGCGCATGTTGTCGCTGCACGCACTCAGGAGCTTCTGCACTTCGCCAGCCGACTGGAGCCACAGGAACGGCCGCTCCGCGATCTCGAGCGGCTTGATGAACTTGGTCGGGTTGTCGCTGCACCAGCCTTTCGATGAAGTAGCTGAACGCGCCGGAGAGCGAGGCGTTCCGGATATCGCTTTACTCCGGCCTGGGGCGACTGGCACAACCGACCGAACATGACTGCAAATCGGCTCGGACTGTTGCTACTCGTCGTTCCGTTAGCCGCCGTCGCAGACGATCGGCCTCAGCCTGGGACCGAGGGAGAGAGGTGGTCGAAGTACGACTTCGTGCCCGGTGCGAAGGCACTCTTCTTCGAAGACTTCGTCGCCGTCGACCCCACGAGCCCACTCAAGCATCTCAAGAATCCGAGCAAGCGCCTCGACGTTTCCGACCACGCCGGTGGCAAGTGGCTCCGATGTCGCCCGCCTTGCGACTTCGATGTCGTGCTGCCCGAGACCCTGCCAGATCGGTTCACGATCGACTTCGATCTCGATGGTCCGGGAGGCAACGGCCTCCGGTTCAACACCGTCAAGACGGACGGGTCTGCGGTGTCGGCCGAGCCCGTGGTCTACGCCGACTCGAGTCAGTCGGCGCTCGCGTACGGCGACGGCGGCGACAAGGGCCGCACCAACCAGATCGATCGGCTCACGGGGCTCGATGTGAGCAAGCCGTTGCACTTCAGCTGGTCGTTCGACGGCGCGAAGGTGAAAGGCTACGCGGCGCAGGTTCCGGGCCTCGACGTACCCGATCTGAAGATGCCCCGGACCGCTCGGCTTCACTTCGAATTCGTGGGCGGCGACGATCCTGACCTGATCGATCAGAATGTGGTCACCTGGATTACCAACCTCCGGATCGCCGCGGGTGGCAACCCGATCCTGCTCGACGAGCTGACGAAGAAGGGGCGCGTCGTGCTCAATGGCATCCTGTTCGATACCGGCAAGGATCGGATCCGGCCGGAATCGACGCCCACGCTCGTCGCGGTCG
>JANNBP010000102.1:0-5464 GCA_031385555.1 Deltaproteobacteria bacterium
CGACCGCCGGCACGCGCTCCTTCGGGGATACCTCACGGGCAGCGGGGGCAACGCCCGGGACGTTGCTGCCGCGATCCGGCCCGTCTTGGAGGGGTATATCCGCGTCGCACAGCCGGAGCATTTTCCGCCGGGCAGCCTCCTTGGGCCGTTCTTGGGGATCTGCGCGCAGCGCGTGGGCGGCGTGAATGAGATCCTCGACGCGGATCGCATCCGCGAGCTTCGCGAGATCCTCGAGTACGCAAACCGGTTCCATCACGACACCAACCCCGCCTGGGAAACCGAAACGATCAACGATGGCGAGCTCCAAGGTTTCGTGACGCGGACGTTGGCCTACGTGCGCCGATGATCACGGGCGACGCGGCTCCACTGTCACGGGGACGCCGTATCCATCGCGGAAAGCGGCTGCCGTGTTGCTCGCGATGCGGTACGCTGCGCCGCCAGCATGACGACCGGCTACGAGCAGAAGTTCGCCGACTTCCTCCGCATGTGTGATGAAGCGAAGAAGGGGAAGGTCGATGTCGTCATCGTTCACGACCCCGAGACGCTCGGCGACGACTACGGGGAGATCGTCGAGAGCCTCAACCGGCTCGCGGAGGCGAAGCTCAAGCTTGCGGTCGTTCCACGTGCGGAGCGAGGGAAGTAGCTGCTCGTGACCGGCAGAGGCGATCAAAATCGTTTACGTGAAATCGTCGACGATTTCGCAACTGCGCTAGATCGCCACCCTGAAGTTCGGCGGGTAGGGCGCGATGCCCGAAAACTCCTGGAAGATCGGGTACAAGGATTCGCCATAGATGCCCCCGCTACGATTGTGTATCTGCCGGAAACCAGTTGGTTGGTTTCCGGTAGAACCTTTTTCGGGGTCGCAACGTCTTCGACCACCATCAACGGAAGAAGTCCGCCCTCGGCGACGACCTTCCCATCCTGCCGCGGCCCGACCCTGATCGAGCCATCGCGGAGCCACCGGCGAAGCTGCTCTCGTGCCGCTTCCGGCTCCTGTTTGAGTCGCTGATCGAGATCTCGGACCTGGTGTTCGACCTCGGCGATGCTCGGCAGCTTGAGCGGCGCGCTTGCCATCGCTTCGAGGTCCTTGATCGCCTCCCGTTCCTGGATCGCGAACGTCTCCAGGTCGCGCAGCGTCTGCACGATGTACTGAACTCGCTCGCCGTTGGCGATGAAGTCGACGAGGCCGGCCATCTTCTCTTCGGTGCGAAGGAGCCGCTCTTTGCGATCGCGCAGCTCGGCATCGAGCTTCTTGGATGAGTCGCGCAATTCCTCCGCAGCTCGGCGACGCGTGTAGTTGCGCCGCAGGAGTGTCCGACTCTCCTTGGCTGCGCTGGGCGCAGACCACATCGTAACGGATGGGCGACCAGGGCCCCGACAACTCAGGGCGAGTCGATACGTTCCACGAGGATCCTTCCTTCGGCCGACCGGATCTCGTAGTTGAACCGTTTGAGAAAGCTGAGTCCGAGCAGACCATCGAGTCCGATGCCAGTGGGTAGGTCGTGGACATGGATCGAGAAGTCGTCGAATCCGAAGCCGAGAGACTCGAAGCGTTGCACGCGCAGCAGGTAGCCACGCTCCTTGCCGATCGCGGAGGTCACCGAGGTGATCGCTTCGCCCTCAGCCGGGCTGTAGCCGAGCTCGTCGATGATGTCCGGCAGGATATGCGTGTGGGATGCGGCGGTGTCGAGGGCGAGGTTCAGGAGCCGATCCCCGTGCCTCCCGAACACGCGAGCCTTGACGATGATCAGATCATCATCGGGATCGAAGCGCCATTCCTTCATGCTCAGCGCACGAAATCGATCGCGTGAGGCACGATGCGTCCCGTGTAGAAGTGACCGACCGTTTGGTAGACGAGTCCCGCCGCACGCATCTGATCGAACGGCGCCCGCCGACTGGTTCCGTGCCCCGCAACGCGCGCCACGGTGAACTCCCCGACCTCGTCGTTCCAGTCCATGTCCACGAGCGCAACCCACTGGTCGGGGTAGCGCTCGCAGATCTGTTTCCAGGGCATCAGCTCTGTGAGCGGCTCGGGCTCGATCGCGTGCGCTTCGCTCATGGTCCCCGAGGGTGCGGAAGCCGCTGCGCCGACGCAAGTTCCCAGCTCTCGACGACGATCTCGGAGCATCTCGAGGGTATCTCTGGAGGGCTCATGGTCGAGTTCGCGATCAGGGTCGTTCGAGTCGTAAAACGCAGAGAAAACCGATAGATATACCGTCGTATCTCGCCCTGCGCTACGATTGTGTAGCTGCCGGAAACCAGTTGGTTGGTTTCCGGCAGAACCTTTTTTCGGGTAGTCGAAGACGTTCGACCCCATCGCCGCTCGTCACGATATCGAGTTCGGCTGGTACCCCTGGATATGGCGAGCGCGTGCCCATCAAAACATCCGATGCCAACAACGGATGCTGGTTTGCCGACCATTGCGAGGTCCGGCCGACGCACGTTGTCCGATAGTGCCGGCATGCGGACGAGCCTGTTGACGTGCATGGTCATGACCGCGGGATGCAATCTCGGTGGGCCCACGGTCTCCGGGGCATGGGTTGGCTGCGAAGCCGGCGACACCGTCTACGTCGAGCTCTCGGCGTCAACGGAAGGCGCGGACGAGGCCGATTACTTCAAGTGCGAAGACGAGGGTTTTGAGTTCCACACTCGGCGCACGACCTTCGAGCTGAATTTCGAACTGCACCGCGAGGGGAACACCATCTCGCGTCAGAGCCTCGAGGTCGTCGACCTGATGGGTGACTACGACGCCGGTGTGATCCAGTTCTGAGCGTCGTCGCAGACGCGAGATCGAACACACGCTGCTACGCTCACCAAACGTGCACGTGCACAGGCACCAGTCGGCCTCCATCGGCGACTCGCCACCCGGACTTGCCGCGCGCGCGAAGTCATCCGGGTTCACACGATCCTGACGGCGAACGACGATGGCACGCGGGCGACCGTGACTCCGCTGGAGATCTATATGGCGCTGCGCCCGGCACCACCTTGGCCACTGGACCGGCAGTGACGCCGCCGCAGGACTGCGGCGTTCATGATGTCGAGCGCGCACGCGTCGGGGACCTGCTGCCGGGGAAGCTCGTCCTTTGCTTCTCCTCGGGCGACCTGCTGAACTGGAACGTACGACGCAGTGTGCCCGTTCGTCGTTCGGCGTCAGGCGTCAGGTGGCGGCCTCGTGCCGCGCAGGGTCACCCGATCGTCAGTGGACACATCGCGCGCGGAAACGCGCGAGGACCGAGTTTGCCGAAGTCACAGTCGAACGTGTCGTCTGCGATCGCGACGATGGTGCCGCTGCCGTAGCGAGGGTGACGAACGCGCTGCCCGACGTGCCACTCGCCTGGAACAGGTGCGGGCTGCGCCACGACGGGAACGCCGTCATCCCGCGTCGCGACGTCGTCGGGCAGGAGCAACAGCAAGGGACTCGCGACACCGAGTGCGCCATGGGTGTGAGGACGGAACTGATACGAGATCTCGACCGCGTCGCGAGCGCGGGTGATCGCGACGAACAGCAGGCGACGCTCCTCGGATGGATCCGCGCTCTCGCTGTCGCCATGACAGTCCCGCGACGGCAGCGGCAGCACGCCGACATTGGCGCCCGAGAGGAACACGTGGGTGAACTCGAGACCCTTCGCGGCGTGGATCGTCAGGATGCGCACGCCTGCCGGCCCCTGGGATTCGACGGCGCTCGGCTCGACCCTGTCGTGGAGGTCGTTGACGCACGGCACGCCGCGCGTCGTCAGCGCGGAGGCGAGGTCCGCGACCTGCACGCGAAGGCGACAGAGGACGGCGAGCTCGTCCCACCGGACCCCAGCGGCGTGAAGCTCGCCGAGCCGCGCGGCAAGGTACGCGGCCTCCGCGGTGACGTCGTGATGCCGGACGATCTTGATCTTCGGTCCCGGGGCGCGCACGGGTACGAGCTCGCCGATCGCGACGGGCTGCGCACCGAGGATCGCGCGCGCGCCGACGAGCACGGTCTGCGTGCTCCGATAGCTTTGCGGTAGCGTGCGGACGCGACAGCTCCCCTCCAGCGCCGCGCGCGTGAACAGGGTTGGCGCCGCCCCGCGCCAACCATAGATGGACTGCAGCGGATCGCCGACCGCGAAGAACTGCGAGGCGGGATGGATGAGGGCGCGCACGAACGCGAGCTCTCGCGGCTCGCAGTCTTGCAGCTCGTCGATGAGGGCGTGCGCGAGCACCGGCGAATCACCGAGCAGGCTCGTCGCATGTTCGATCAAGTCGTCGAAGTCCATCGCGTCGCGCGCGCGTCGCTCGGCCGCGACGGCGGTGGCGAGCGCTGCCAGCGCAGGATCGGTGCGTAGCCGGTCCCGGAGCGTTGCACGCCTCCCGGGCCGTATGCGGTGCCGGCGCACGACGGCGACAGCGAGCTCGATCGCGGCGTCCTCGTCGAGGATCGTGAACTGTCTGGTATGGCCGACGCGTTCGACGGGCAGCACCCGGCGGAGGAGGGCGCTCGCCACCGCATGGAACGTGCCCACGAGCCAGCGCTCGTGGTTCGTCGTGGTGCGGCCGAGGAGCGCGTCGAGGCGCTGGCGGAGCTCGCCCGCGGCTCGGTTGGTGAACGTCAAGATCGCGAGCTGGTCGAGGGGGACACCGCACACGACGTGGAGATACGCCGCGCGGTGGACGAGCACCGTCGTCTTCCCGCTGCCGACCTGGGCATGCACGAGCGTCGCGCGATCGCAGGACAGCACCGCGGCGCGCTGATCCGGATCGAGGGCGAGCAGGGAGGCGTGCAGCGTGGGGCATGCCTCCCGCGTTGCCGCAAGGCCGTCCGCCAGGCTCACGGCAGCTCCTTGGAAGCCCGGTGCGTCGGGGCGGATGGATCCGGCCTCCAGCCCCTCCGCGAGGATCACGGCTGAGGCTCTTTGGGTGCCGCAGCGTCGGGGAGGATGTATCCGCCGGCGAGCTTTGCGTTGGCGTGCGCCTCGCTCGTGGAGCGTCCCGCGACCAGATCATCGTGACGACGCCGGAGTGCGGCGGAGATCCGGTGGGCGCGGTCGCGGTCACCCTCCGCGACTTCGATGGCGATCGCGCCCGTGGGCGGTACGTCGACGACGGTGGCGATCGCGTTCCACACCCGACGCTGGGCTGCGTCCGCACCGAGCCATGCGGCCATGCCCGGGCTCGACACGCGGACCACGAGACGGTCGCCTTGGCGCTCGGGTGCGCAACGCGCGAGGAGCTCCGCGCCGGGAATGCGCCGCGCGACGAGGAGTTCGGCAACCTCGGTCCACCGCGCGGCGACGTCTAGCCACGGGATCCGTGGCGACGTGGGTGTGGGGTGGGGTGTTGGAGCGACCGCGCCAGACGACAGGGGCGGGAGGAACTCGCGCAGGCGGCGCAGCGCCCAGCCGACCAGCGCCGGGTCCCGCGTCCAGCTTCCGACGCATGCAGGGCACCCGTGCTCGCAACTGCATCCGGAGACGAGATCGATCGCTCGCGGGAG
>JANNBP010000438.1:0-24161 GCA_031385555.1 Deltaproteobacteria bacterium
TGCACGAGGTCGCTTCGGATGACTTCCGATGACTAGCTCGAGATGTCCGCGCTGGCGGTCTCGGCCTCGGCTGGATGGATGTGAAAGCGCTTCTCGAGCAGCGCGTGCAGGCCGTAGAGGACGGGCGTCACCAAGATCGCGATCGTCAGCTTGATGACGTAGCTGGTGATCACGAGATCGACGTAGGCGCCGAACGTCATCTTCGGGAGCCAGACCATCGCGCTGATCACGATCGTATCGATCAGCTGCGAGACCGCGGTCGAGCCCGTCGCGCGCAGCCAGAGGTAGCGATCGCCGGTCAGCTTCTTGAACAGGAAGAACACCGCGATGTCGATGTAGTTGCCGATCAGGAAGGCGAACATCGACGACACCTGGATCCACATCGCCTGCGAGAACACCGTGTCGAACACGGGTGGCGTGACGCCGGTCCAGTCCTTCGACGCCGTGAACGACGCCCACCCGAGCTGGCCCGCGATCGCGATGATCCCCACGGTCATCCCGACCATGAAGAAGGCGAGCAGGGTGACCCGGCGCGCGACCTTGCGTCCGTAAAACTCGTTGAGGATGTCGGTGAGGATGAACGTGACCGGAAACGCGAGCTGGCCCGCGGAGAACGGCCACTCCTTCCCGCCCAACGTGATGGAGGTGACCTTTCCGCCGATCAGATCACCCACGACCAAACACGTCATGAAGATCGCAACCAGCGTCACGAACAACGTCAGGCGGGCGTCCAGCTTCACGGCTGCGGACAATCGCACAGGATCCAATGTTGTGCCGGCGGACGGAGCCTGCGACGATCAGCGCCGATGCGGTTGGTTGCTTGCAGCATGCTGCTCGTGGGGTGCAACTCGATCTTCGGGTTGAATGACAACGCGAAGATCGCGGATCCCGGCGATGGGCCGATCCTCGTCGACGGCACGCTCGAGACGTTCCAGCTCCGCTATCTCCTCGCGGATACCATGCGCGGTTCAGGAGACTTCAACGAGCCCGCCGAGGTCGCGGCGATCGGCATGGCGGATCTCACCTCGGTCAAGGTCGGCACACTCGATGGCGAGCTGCTCGACGCGCCGTACGACGACGTCAGTGGCGAGGTCGGGATCCCGATCGCGAACCTCACCGAGGCGCCGTGGCGGGTGCGGTACACGGTCGCCGGTGTCGAGCATCAGGTGCAGTGGAAGCCGGCGCTGACCGACGCGAAGCTCATCGAGCCGTTCATCGGCCGACAGGACACCCCGCCCCCGCCCGCGGACAGCGGCTACAACATCCAGCCGACGGGCGCGACCGCACCGGCGATCGGCACGTTCAACAACGCGCGCGTGTTCACCACCGGCGTGTTCCTCGACATGCGCGTGGGAGCCAGCCCGAGCAACACCACGATCCCGCTACCGACGACGACGGCGTTCCGCGCGCTCGGCACGCCGATCTCCGATGCCGGTGTGGGTGATGCGGCCGTGCTCGTCAACTACACGACCGCGGCAGGCTGTGCCGCGCGCGTCAACGGCTACGCGGCCTTCGTCGTGCCTGGGCTGCAAGCGGGCACCAAGGTCGCACCCGACACGCAACCGGCGTGGATCACCGCGGGCACGGTCACGCAAAACTTCACGGTGAAGAACGCGGGTGCGATCGCCCAAGCGCGACTGCTCGGCGCACTCGGAACGCGCTCGAGTATGCTGGCGCCGCTCGCCGTGATCGAACACGGCATCACCGCGAGCGTGAATGTGCCGGGTGTGGTGATCGACCGTCCGATCACGGTGGGCGTAACGACGCTGGCCGTGCCGGGGCCGCACATGCTGATGCTCTCGCAGTGCGATCTGACCTCTGGGTCCAACGCATTCATCGTGCCGAACGAGATCAAGAAGTTTCCCCAAGTCGTGCACGGCGTGCTCGCGGAGCGGCGAGTCGTCGACGGCGCGTCGCTGGTGTCGAGTGTGGTCAGCGTCGTGAAGCCGCTCGGCACCGCCGCGGAGATCGACCTGCGTGCGCCACTCGCCATCGATCCGATCACGCTGACGGCAGTCGACGCCACGGTGACGTCGCTGTCCGGTGACACGGACGGCGTGCCGTTGTTCTCGGTGGCGGTGCCGTTCGCGCTGCACTTCAAGCTCGAGCCGAACCAGGGCGTCAATCTGACGACCGCGTTCGATCAGTTCGAGGTCGCGGTGTTCCAGCTCACCGGCGGCGCGCTGATCAAGAAGCGCACGTTCGTGTCCGCGGATGTCGCGATCGATGTGAACCGCGTCAACGTCACGCCGGTGCAGATCGATCTCGCGGGGCTCGGCAGTGGCACGTACGTGATGAGCATTCGCACCATCAAGGGCACGCCGTCGGCGGTGCTCGGCGACTTCGAGAAGCTCGACGCGTCGTACTCCGCCTCGACGGTGTTCACGCGAACGTTCGTCATCCCGTAGTTTGTCCGTCCGGGATTCGGACAGCTTGTCCGCATCGCGGATTATCGGGACAACCGCGCGAGGAGATCCGCGTAGTTGCTCGCGGCACGCGCCTTGATGAGGCGTGGCGCATGTCGAACGACAACAAGAACAAGAGCATCGGCGAAGCGATCCGCGCCATTCACAAGCAATTCGGCTCCGGCTCGATCATGCGGCTCGATGGTGGAGAGGTCACGCCCGTCGAGGTGATCCCCACCGGCTCCATCGCGCTCGATGTCGCGCTCGGCATCGGCGGCCTACCTCGCGGTCGCATCATCGAGATCTACGGACCGGAGTCCTCGGGCAAGACCACGCTGACGCTGCACGCGATCGCGGAGGCGCAGAAGGCCGGTGGTGTCTGCGCGTTCATCGATGCCGAGCACGCGCTGGACACGGACTACGCTCGTCGGCTCGGGGTCGAGCTCGAGGACCTGCTGGTCAGCCAACCGGATTGCGGCGAGCAGGCGCTCGAGATCACGGACACGCTCGTGCGCACCGGCGCGATCGATCTGATCGTCGTCGACTCGGTGGCCGCGCTGACGCCGCGTGCCGAGATCGAGGGCGACATGGGCGACGCACACATGGGCCTGCAAGCGCGGCTGATGAGCCAGGCGCTGCGCAAGCTCACCGCGGTGATCTCGCGCACCAAGACCATCGTGATCTTCATCAACCAGCTTCGTCAGAAGATCGGCGTCGTCTACGGCAACCCCGAGACCACCACGGGTGGCAACGCGCTCAAGTTCTATTGCTCGGTGCGGCTCGATATCCGTCGCAAGAAGGCGATCAAGCGCGGCGACGAGACGATCGGCAGCGAGTGCAAGGTGAAGGTGGTGAAGAACAAGATGGCGCCGCCGTTCCGCGAAGCCGACTTCGAGATCTTGTACGGCACCGGCATCAACAAGCTCGGCGAGCTGGTG
Source organism: Deltaproteobacteria bacterium (assembly GCA_031385555.1). GTDB lineage: Bacteria > Myxococcota_A > Polyangia > Haliangiales > Haliangiaceae > JABFXX01. The sequence continues at coordinate 3,344 of JANNBP010000438.1, forward strand.
GATACGTCGGAGAAGCTCGGCCTGATGGAGAAGGCGGGGACCTGGTACTCGTACGAGGGCAACAAGATCGGTCAGGGCCGCGACAAGGCGCTCGCACACCTCGACGAGCATCCGGCACTCCAGCAGCAGCTGCGCGACCAGCTGGTCAAGCAAGCGCGTGCGCAGGCGGTGGCACCGCGCAGTGCCACCGGAGCGGCGTCGTGAAGGTGGACGTCGAGCTCAAGGCCTCACCGATGTCGCGCGATCTCGATCCGCCGGATCCGCTAGATCCGATCGAGCGGACGATGGAGGACATGGTGTACGAGCACCTCGTCGATCTCGTCGACTTCGATCGGATGTACCAGCTCGAGCAGCTGATCGAGCTGCGGATCGAACAGCTCGCGGAGTCCGGCATCTTGCCGGAGCGAGAGCCGGCGGAGTACTCCGAGCGAGCAGCCGCGATCGTCGCGCGTGCGTGGCACCGGTTGATCGGGGATCCGCGCCGGTACGTCGACTTCCGCGGCGAGTGGAAACCGGAGGATGACTGCGAGATCTGTCAGGCCCTTGCCGGCAAGAAGCAGGCTCCGTCCTGAAGCACGGACGCGTCGTAGCGCGGGAGCTCGACCGCGACACGTTCGTCGGACAGTCCGGCATCAGATCCGGATCTCCCGTCATGGCCCCTTGGATCAAGCTCCGTTACGGTGAGGGTGACGAAGTCCGCTATGACGTTTGTCATGACGAAGGTGCAGCGACAGTGCCTCGTGCTTCGCGGAGAACGTCGCCGAGCTCCAGCCGACGGCAGTCAAGGTCGTGACGCGAGCACACCATCGCCCATCGCCGACGTCCTGGAAGTACTCGCTGCGCGACGACGTCACGTAGTGCTCGCCGGTGCGCCCCGCCCGCCAGGCAATGGCGAAGTCGGATAGCAAGAGGAAGCTGTCGTCCCGATGGGGCGCTCGATTCACGATCGGATTCCCGGCTCGGATTCCCGGCTCGGATTCCCGCGCACTTCGGTCACCCGTTGGCGCCTGACCGTCCAATCGAGTGGACACTCCCGAGCGCGAGGTGTCCTGAATAGTGGACACCTCCCGTCGAAGGAGATCCCCGCTACCCGAGCGCTGCCGGTAACTATCGAATTTGGGTGATACTTTCGGGGAGTGTCAGGGCCTTCTCGCGACCTATACGCGAGCGAACGCTTCTATCGCCGCTTGCTCGATCTCGGAAGCAAGCAGGAGATCGAACCGTTGCTCGATGAAGCGCTCGAGCTGATCGTCGAGGTCACGTCTGCGAACACGGCGTATGTCGAGCTCTACGACGACAACTCGGCCAAACCGCGTTTTTGGAGAGGCTACCGGCTGCGCGATGGCGAGCTCGAGAAGATCCGAGCTTCGATCTCGCGCGGGATCATCGCCCGGGCACTGACCGAGGGAAGGACCATCGAGACACCGTCCGCCATGCTGGACGATCGGTTCTCCGAGCTGGGGAGCGTCCGGCAGCACGACATCCAGGCGGTGTTGTGTGCGCCGGTCGGGACCGATCCGGTGATCGGCGTGATCTACCTGCAAGGTCGAACGCAGCCGGGGATGTTCACCGACCAGGATCGCGAGTGCCTGGAATTGTTCGCGCGGCAGCTCGCGCCGCTCACCGACAGGTTCGCTCGACGAGGCCACGAAGCCGTCGTCGACCACACCCACGAAGTTCGTCAGGCGCTGAGCATTCCGGAGATCATCGGACGTTCCGCTGCGTTGGCTCGGCTTCTGCACAGTGTGCGGCACGTGGCGCACCTGGATGTGGACGTGCTGATCACCGGGCCCTCGGGGACCGGCAAGTCCATGCTGGCGCGCGCGATCGTGAACAACAGCCCACGCCAGGGTGGGCCGTTTGTCGAGGTGAACTGCGCAGCGATGCAGGAGGCTCTGTTTGAAAACGAGCTTTTTGGATCGGAGCGCGGTGCACACTCGACCGCGACGCGAAGGGTGGCGGGCAAAGTGGCGGCGGCGGAGGGGGGCACACTTTTTCTCGACGAGATCGCGGAGCTGTCGGTCGGCTCGCAAGCGAAGTTGCTCAAGCTGATCGAGGAGCGCGAGTACCACCCGCTGGGATCGGCGTCGACGATCAAGGCGGACGTCCGGATCATGAGCGCGACGAACGCCAATCTGAAGCAGCTCGTCGAAGACAAGCGGTTTCGCGAGGATCTCTACTACCGACTCGAGCTGTTGCCGCTCGAGGTGCCGGGGCTCGACGCGCGGGTCGACGACATCCCAGAGCTGGTCGAGCACTTCGTCGCGAACGCGTGCACCAAGCACAAGCTGCCGGTGCCCGTGATCTCGCGGCGCGCGTTGATCGCGTGTCAGAACGCGTCGTGGCCGGGTCACACGCGGCAGCTCAAGCGCGTCGTCGAGGCTGGCGTGATCCGTGCGAGCGGTGAGAAGTCGACCACGCTGCACGAGCACCACCTGTTTCCGCAAACGGCGCCGAGCCCCGATGTACTGGCTCCGCCGCGCTCGCTCCAGGAGCGGACCCGCGAGTTTCAACGCAAGCTGGTGCGCGAGGCGCTCGAGAGCAACGACTGGAACGTCACCGAGACGGCGCGCCAGCTCGATCTCGCGCGATCGCAGCTCTACAACCTGATCAACGGCTTCGAATTGAAGAGGGAGGCGGGAAAGAAGGGGGCTCCAGGTGGAAACGACTAAAGGAGATCAATGCCCGCCTCACGAACGATCACCTACGGCTTTGGCGCGTGGGTTGGAACGCAGACCGGTCTGACAACCTGTGGCTGGTGGCCGCAGGATCCGAACACACTCAATCCACCGTTCGATAACAGCAAGCTGATCAGCAACGACCTGTCGAAGAACCTGCAAGCGGTTCGCAACGGGACGATCACCGCTGCGCAGATCCAGGTCGACGATGCGCCGGCCAATGGTGGAGAGACCAAGGTCGGCCCGACGTTTCCGACGGGGTCGCTGATCAACGGCTGCTGGCTCGAGAAGGCCCGCTACGACGCGCTCGCCGCCGGCATCAAGCCGCCGCGCGTGCCCGCGGATATGCACTGCCGCGAGTACGAGCTGACCACGGTCTGGTACTGGAGCGGCGCGATGGCGAACCGGCGGTTCTGGGGCTTCTACGCCGAGATCACCGCCGAGCAGGGCACGAGTGCGCTGTGCTCGATCTGGCCGGCGGGTAAGTCGCTCGAGGCCGGGCAAGCACCCTCGGGCTCGTGGTGGCTGAACCTGCCTGTCGTCGGTCATCCGATCGAAGCGGGCTTCACGCAGATCGGCACCGGGCTCGGCAAGCCGAAGCAGGGCGCGTTGTTCATCGACGCCCCGACGCGCCTCTCCCTGGGCCTCAGCGGACCGAAGATCCCGAAGGCCCTAGGGTCGAACATCATTCCGAGGTTGAAGTAACGATGTCCATTGCCTCCGTACACCAGTCGCTCTCGCTGATCACGCGAGACGACGACGACCAGTTGCGACGGATTCGGGATGTGCTCTCACAACGGGTGACGGTGGACGGGCGGGCGGATGTGGAACGCGTTCTGAACAACCTCGCGCGCGATGCGAGCGCATCAACACCGAGGACGTTGGACCTGATCGGTCACTCGACGCCAGATCGCTCGTTGCTGATCCTCGGTGACTGGGTGATCGACGGCACCAGTGCGAAGGTGCTGTCGTTCTTTCGCGGGCTCGTCGACGAAGGCGTGTTCGCGCGCCTCGGCATCACCGCGATCCGGCTACTCGGTTGCGAGACTGCCGTATCCGCGACCGGTCGGCTGACGCTGATCGCGCTGTCGGACCTCACCGAGCTCGAGGTGTTCGGGACCTCGATGATGATCAACGAGACGTCCTACGCGGCCGACGGCTTTTACAACGAAGGCGTGCTGGTGTCGTCGAGCGAGCTGCGTCGCGAGCCAATCACGACCCTCGTCAAGCGCGGCGGAGAGCCGTTCCTGCGTGTCCTCGACATCGAGATGTTGCCGGCCTCGCCGCTGGGGCCGCGGCCGAGCTACCCGCGCCGGCTCGCCGAGCTGGCAGCCGCGCGCGCGGTGGTCTCGCTGATTCGCCGAGGCGAAGGCGCGCAGATGCCTGGTGTGTTCGGCGTGCCGATCTGCGAGATCGGACTACCAAGCAGCAAGCCGAACTGGTGGCACCTCGTCCAGGTGTTGCTCGACGGCGAGTTCGTCCGCGTGTTCCCCGACGGCGAGGATCGGCCCGGCGTGCTGTTCCCCGTCAGCGACGCGAAGCAGCTGCGTGAGTTGATCGCCGAGTTGCCGGCAGGCTAGTGTCCCGTATCAGAGAACGATCGACAAAATCACGAAGCGATTCTCGTGGGAGATCGATCGCTTCAGCTCGATCAGCGTGTCGTCAAATCACAGATCCGGGGACTAGTCATCCGTCGGCCGCACGGGACGTCGGCTGTTAGCGACAGCGATTTTGGGTTTCGCCGTTCGGAACGCCGAAACCGAGCTCCCCAGGGCGCTGTATCGCAACGGACGTGCGGCCGCTCACGGATGATCGGACTCGACGCAGCGCATGCCGATCCCGAAGTTCCGGGTGCGATCTGGGCGCGGATTCTCGGTCGCGATGTAGTCGGCGAGCTCCTCGGGCTTGGTGTCCGCCCAACTCCCTCCGCGCGCGACGCGGAGTCCATTGGCTGGCTGATCCAGGTCGGAGGGCGAATCAGTCCACTCGGTCACGCTGCCGGCTAGATCCAGTACACCGTAGGGGCTGACGTCCTTGGGATGACTCCCGACGTCACTCGGACCTGCCTTCGAGCTGATGCTGGCGTTCGCCGGCTCGAGCTCGGTGCCCCACGGGTAGTTGCGACGCGGGATCGGATTGCTGCCACTGGCCAGCTGATGCCCGCCTCGCAACACCTTCGTCCACTGCTCCGTCGTCGGCAGACGCTTGCCGATGAATCGGCAATACGCGCGCGCCTCGAACCACTCGATCCCGGCCACCGGACGCCGCGGTCCGTCGACGTCGGCGAAACCCGAAGAGGTGGTCGGATACGACGGTGCGTTGATCCCTGTCCATTGTCCCATCGACGCGAACACCAGGAACTCTGCGTTGGTCACCTCGGTGCGATCGATCGAGAACTCGCGTAGCTCGACGCGCCGTTCCTTCGGAGAATTCTCCGGATTCTCCGCGAGCAACTTCGACGGCGGTTCGCCGAGGCCGCCGTAGGTAAACGAGCCAGCCGGGATCGGGACCAGGTGTGTGCGGCTCGTCTCACAGGTCGGCACGCGAATGCGCATCCGCGTCGGCGCCTCGCGTTGCGTATAGCCGGGGACCATGACGGGTATCGTTGACGGCGAGCATCCCGAACGATCGATGATGAGGAACGCGCGACCACCGCGCGCTTCGATCATCTCGGACACCGCACCGTCGACGATCGTCGCGTCGCCGCGTTCGATCCAGGTCGGCTCGAACATCCCACCGGGAGACGTGGGATCGACCAGATCCGGCGAGTGCAGCTGCCACTGGAGCTTGGTGGCTGGAGCGGGCACGGCCTTGAGGGCCTTCGTGTCCCAGTGGAACGGCTCGAGGACGAGCTCGAAGCGACCGAAGTCGAGCGCCTTGAGCCGCTCCATCTCGCGGCGCGCGCCGGCCTCGACGCGACTCCGATAGAACCCGACTCCGCCGATCAGGAGCGCGATCAGCACGATGCCGGAGTACGCACCGATGTTGCGTTGATGGACCTGCTTCGAGCGTGCGACCAGCCGAGACGGCGCCCACCCGATCTCCGGGGACTCGCGCTTCGCCCACTCGGTCTCGAGCTCGTCGACGGCGCCCTCGTGGGTCTTGAGCTCGCGCAGCTCCTTGAGGCTGAGCAGCGACGGCATGTCCGCCTTCGAGCTCCGCAGGTGCTGACGCACCACCTCGATGCTGCGGCGCCGCGCGAGATCCTTGAGGTTGATCCACGCTCGCACGCGCGCGACCAGCGAGTCGTGGACGAGCTCCCAGGACGGTTCGTTGTCGCTGTGGATCCGCACGAGCAAGCCGCGCGACTGGAGGATCCGGAGGACCTCGGTGACGCGCTCGGGGCCGTTGTGCTTGGCCCCGACGATCGAGAGCAGCTCGGATTCGGTGCGGATCGCGCGCTGATCCGCCGAGGTGACGAGCAAGAGGAAGACGTCGCGCGCGATCTTGTCGCGGCCGTCGGCGAGCTCGCTATGGATCACGTTGTCGAGGTGCTCGCCGACGATCGCGTCGAAGCCACCGAGCTTGCGGTAGTGCGCGAGGGTCAGCTCGGTCTCGCCGAGCTCGAGCTTGTCGTAGAGCACCGAGCACGCGAGCTGGAGGTGCGACGGGAACACCGCGGGCTCGTTGCCCCACCCCATCTCGAGGCCGATCGCTGCGGCGGCCTTCTGGAGATCGCCGAGGAGCGCGTCGAGCAGCTCGGGCTGCATGGCGAGGCGGTACTCGGCGAGCGGCGCGGTGATCGCGGTCTTCGCACCCTCGGGGGAGAGGGGCGGCAAGCGGACGATCGGCAGGTTCGGCTCGATCTCCTGCGTGCGGGCGAGCAACCGCGCGAGCCAGTCCTCGCGGATCGACAGCACGACCGAGACATCCGCGCCGGTGGGCCAGCGATCGAAGCCGAGGAGTGAGGGCACGAACTCGGGATCGGCGAGCGCGGCCTCGAGCTGATCGATGATCAGCACGAGCTTGCCACCGCGGTTGTCGTGGAACTTCGTGATCGCGTCGGCGATCGACGACGCACCGGGCGCGATCGCCTTGACCACCGACCACGTGAAGTCGGTGCGGCAGCGGACGTAGACCGCGTAGATGCCGAGCGCCTCGAGGCGAGGCATCAGACCGGCGTTGAGCAGCGAGGTCTTGCCGGTGCCCGACGGTGCGGTGTAGACGACGGCGCGCCGATACAGCGCGTGCTCGGTGAGCTCGGCGACATCGGCATCGCGGCCGTGCAGGCGATCGTCCTTCGTCAGCGCCGCGAGGTGGCGAAACGGCAGGACCGGCGCGATCTCCTGCGACTGGCGCACCGCCGGGACGGCCTTGCCGGCGAGCGCGGCGGCGAGCTCGCGCGCGGACTGGTAGCGCTTCGCGGGATCGAGATCGAGCGCCTTGAGCAGCACGTACTTGAGGTGGTCGTCCTCGATCAGCTCCTTGACCGGCGGCACCAGCGTCAGCGCGTTGGGGCGACGCCAGCCGGTGAGCAACCAGACGAGCATCAGCGAGACCGAGAACAGATCAGAGCGCGCATCGACACGCCCCTCCGTGAGCTGCTCCGGTGCCATGTAGGCGGGTGTTCCTCCGGCGGACTCCGCGGGACGATCGGCGGCCGGGCGGAGGCGGGCAAGGCCGAAATCGACGAGCACCGCGCGCTCGCGGGTCATCGACGCCGGGGCGTGCTCGTCGGAGCTGCGCGGCGGCAACACGATCGCGTTCGCCGGCTTGATGTCCGCGTGGACGAGCCCCACGTCGTGCGCGGAGCCGAGCCCGGAGAGCAGCTGGCGCACGAGCTCGACCGCACGATCTTTGTCCATCCGCTCGGGCGTGCCGACGGTCTGCAGATCCTGGCCGTCGAGGAGCTCCATCGCGAAGAACAGGCGGCCGTCGTGGGTGATGTCGGCCTGGTAGATCCGCACCACGTTCGCGTGATCGATCTTGCCGACCGCGCGGATCTCCTCGACGAACAGCTTGCCGTCGGCGGAGCCCGGATCGATGTCGGCGTGGAGGACCTTGATGGCGACGTCGCGTTCGACCGCGAGCTGACGGGCGCGATAGACGGTGCCGAAGGTGCCGCGCGCGACGAACTTGTCGATCCGGAAGCGGCCGGGCAGCACGTTGCCGGTGAGATCCTCGGGCGCGTCGCTGCGCTTCGGGCGCGGGCGCGCGAGCTGGCTCTGGCGGACGTCCCAGAAGCCGGCGAGGGGCGGTGGTTGGGCGACGGTCTCACCGAGCGTCGAGGCCTGGAGCACCTTCGCGTGCGAGGCGAGGTGCTTGGACAGGCTCGCCATCGTCACCGTGCCGGTGGCGCGATCGAGCGCATCGCCGCACAGCCCCGCGAGCAACGCGTCGATCATCGGGTTGCCGTGTGAGGGGGCGTCGATCGCGACCAGGTGATTCGCGCGCTTGGTCCCGAGCGCACCGATCCAGCGCTCCGGCGTGCCGACGCCGCAGCCAGAGATCGCGATCACCATGCGCTCGGCGTGGGCGTTGAGGATCCGTTCGCGGATCCACGACAGCGGCAGCGTCGCGTCCTCGGGGTACTCGTGCGCCTCGGCGCCGGTGACCAGCGCGAGCTCGCCGGCGAACTCGATGATCTCGCCGAGCAACACCACGACGCCGACGCGGACCGGATCGTCGATCAGCAGCGACAGCGAGCGCTTGATGGTCTTGCGATCCGCCAGGTAGCGATCGCCGAGCGTCGCGGTCAACCGGCGCACGTGCCACGGCGAGCCGGTCGCGAGCAACGCCTCGCCGATCTGACCGAGGGTGTGCACGGCCGAGGCATCGAACGCGCCGACGCCGCGCGCACCATGCCCGGCGATCAACAGCGCGGCTCCTTCGACGCTGCGGGCCATCAGGCCAACCAACGCTCGATCCGCGACGCGATCGCGCTCGGATCCTCGAGGTGAAGGAAGTGTCCGACGCCCGGGATCACGTCGAGCTCGCGGTGCGTGAACCGGCGCGCATCGTCGTCGGTGGGCGGTAGGATGCAGCCGTCGTCGGCACCGTGGAGCTGGAGGATCGGCACCTCGATCGGGGACGCGAGCTTGCGCAGCCGCACGCGATAGCTGCCGAACGCCTTCAAGATCGCGCGGTAGTAGCCGAGCGGCGCCGGCAGGCTGGCGGCGAGCGTGGCGTGGAGCGCCGTGCGCCGGTGATCGTCGAGGACGAGCCCGGGAGACCACGTCCGCCACAGGTGATCGATCATCGCGAACTCGTTCGTGCGCACGAGCCGCTCCGAGCCGGGGATCTGGAACATCGCCATGTACCAGCTGCGCCGCATCTGCGCCGCCGTCTGCAGCGCACGCAGGAACGTCAGCGGGTGAGGCAACGCGAGCGTGACCGCGCGTCGGATCTGCGTGGGCACGGCCAGACACGTCGCGTACGTGATCGCCGCGCCCCAATCGTGCCCGACCAGATCGACCTGCGATCCGGTGTGATCGATCAGCGCGACGACGTCGGCAACCAGCGTGTCGAGATCGAACGGCCCGTCGACCGGAGACGGTGCATAGCCACGCAAGAACGGCGCGAGCACGCGGTGCGTACGCGTCAGGTGCTCGAGAAAGGGCAGCGCGGTGGGTGGATGATCCGGAAAGCCGTGCAGCCAGATCAGCGGCGGCGCCGTTCGCGGCCCCAGCTCGATCACCTCGAACACACCACGCCCTCCAAGCTCGACTGACGGCACCGCGCGCGAGCGTATGCCAGCTCGTCGGAACTCGCCAACGCGAGCGGCCCTCAGATCCGGCTAGAATGGGGCGTGCGCTCGGCTCCGCGACCTGCTGTGACCACGCCGACGACGCGCACGAGGCGGCGCGCGATCGCGGGTACACAACTCTTCGCGCCTCGCCGGCCGGGATCGACGCTGTCCCCGTGAACGACAAGACCGATCGCGCAGCCGTCACCGTGCCGGACAAACCGAACGCGATCGTTCGCGAGCGTCCGGCGCTGCCGGCGGCTCGCTATGTCGCCGGCGAAGAGATCGCCCGTGGCGGCATGGGTCGGGTCGCGCTCGCCACCGACACGCTGCTCGAACGCGTCGTCGCGGTGAAGCAAGCGCTGACGCTCGATCCCGAGATGCTGCGGCGGTTCACGCGCGAGACCAAGATCACCGCGCGGCTCGAGCACCCCTCGATCGTGCCGGTCTACGATGCCGGCACCGACGGAGACGCGCCGTTCTACGTCATGCGCCGGGTCTCCGGTCGACCGCTCTCCGAGCTGATCCTGTCGACCGCGTTCGATGCGCGGCTGGCGCTGGTGCCGAACCTGCTCGCGGCTGCACAGGCCGTCGCGCACGCTCATTCGCGCGGCATCGTCCATCGCGACATCAAGCCCGCGAACATCCTGGTCGGTACGCTCGGTGAGACGGTCGTGATCGACTGGGGCCTGGCCAAGGTGGTCGACGAGCCCGACGACGATGATCCGATCGAGCAGGCCGCTGGCGATTCGCTCCACACGCGCGTCGGCACGGTGTTCGGGACGCCCGGGTTCATGTCGCCGAAGCAGCTCCGCGGCGAGTCAGTGGGCTACGCGGCCGACGTCTACGCGCTCGGTGCGTCGCTCTACTTCCTGCTGTCGGGGAAGCCTCCGCATCACGCGCCCACCGGCGAGGCGATGATGATGCTCGCCGCGAAGGGGCCACCGACGCCGCTCGCGGACCTGGTGCCCGGCGTGCCACGGGAGCTCGCCGCGATCGTGGATACGGCGCTCGCTTATGGCGACCGCCACTACGACGATGCGAGCGCGTTCGCCGAGGATCTCCGGCGGTTCTCGACGGGACAGCTCGTCGCCGCGCACCACTACTCGTCGCGCGAGCGCCTCGTGCGCTTCCTTCGCAGGCATCGCGCGGCGGTCTCGATCGGGGTGATCGCGATGGCGGTGATCGCGGTCGGCGCGACGCTGTCCTTCCAGCGCGTGATCGAGGAGCGCGACCGCGCGGATGCCGAGGCCGCGGAGGCCGGCGCGGGAACAGGAGCGCGAGCGCGCGGACCAGTTGACGCTGATCCGTGCACGGATGCTCGTCGACACCAACCCGACCGAGGCCATCGCCCTGCTCAAGGACATCGCTCCGACCTCGCGCCGGCTATCGGAAGCGCATGGCCTGGCGAGTGCCGCGATCATGCGCGGCGTGCCGTGGGGCATGCCCCCGCCGAGCGCAACCACCGCGGTCCTCGAGATCTCACCGGATGGCGAGCGGATGTTGCAGACCACGATCGCCGGTGAGCTGTACGTCTGGGATCTGACCAAGCGCACGCAGGTGTTGAAGCGCGACTTCGGCCTCGGCTTCGGCGTGCGCGGGACCTGGCTCGGCACCAAGATCCTGCTGCACGGCAGAGTGCTGCCCGCGCTGCTCGATCCCGAGACCGGGACGATGCGGCCCGTCGACCTTCCGAAGCTCCACCAGGTGATCAGCTCTGGCGATCAAACGCTCAATGTCGGGCTGATCGACGGCTCGCCCGACGTGGTGGTGTTCGATCGCGACGGCAAGGTGACCGGTCGTCCGTGGCCCGGACATCAGGTGAAGGGGGCGGCGGTGACCGGCAATGGAGCGTACGTCGCCCTGGTCAGCGACCGCGAGCTGATCGTGCGGTCGCGCGACGGCAAGGAGGTCGCGACACGCGTCGGCAAGCTGGGCCTGGTCTACGCGTCGAACACCAATCGCATCGCCATCCGGGACGATCTCGACATCTGGGAGCTCGAGCTGGAGCCCACGCCGAAGTGGACGAAGCTCGAGACGTCCGTGTTCCACAAGTACGTGATGTCGGTGGCGTACCGCGGTGACGAGCTCCTCGTCACGATGGGGTCTGGCCACATCCTCGCGCTCCGCGAAGGCCGACTGCTCGAGCTCGAGCGCGTGTCGGGCACCACGGCGTTTCTCGCCGAGGCGGGCCAGGACGACTTCCTCTACGCCCTCGGGCAGACCGAGCTCCTGTACCTTCACGCGTGGGGACATCGAAGGATCGCGCTGCCCCAGGTGATGCTGTCGCCGCGGATCGCCGCGCGCCGAGGGGTCGATCGCTTCGTGGTCGCGAGCGACGAGGTGATGCTGATCTACGAGCTGACGAACCTCCGGCCACGAAAGGTGCCCCTCCCCGCGCAGGCGCATGCGGAGTTCTACGACGAGACCACGTTGATCGTTTCGGACGATCGCTCGTCCTGGTTCGACCTCGACACCGGCAAGGCGATCGCCATCGAGCCGCGGATGCCAGGGGCCGCGCGCGCGATCGCGATCTCTCCGGACGCGGGCAAGGTGGTGCACGTCGTGTGGAACGGCGACAGCACCCAGCTCTACGAGGTTCGCGCGCGCGCGGCAGAGGCCCGCGCGATCTACGACGGCCCGCCGCTAGGTGCCGTCGCGATCCTCGACGACGGCACCGTGGTGTACACCCGTGGTCGGACGCTGTCGGTCGTCGGCACGCCGGATCGGGCGCTGGTCGCGCTCGCTGCACCGATCGCGTCGGTCGTGTCACGCCGCTCGGACTTCGTGGTCGTGTCGACCGAGGGCGAGCTCGTTCGCGGCAACGCCGCCGGGGTCGTCCAGCGCATCCAGCTTCCACGGCCCGACGAGCTCCTCGCTCCCACCGGTGGCGCCGTCTCTCCTCACCTCGATGTCTCCCAGACCGGGGACATCCTCGTCGGCTGGGGAGGCTCGGTCTGGATGTGGGCCGACCGCCTCGAGTCCGTGGTCACCGTCGGAGCGCCGATCTCCGGCCTGCGAGCGATCGGAGATGGTGTCCTGGTGCTGATGCCGAACCGTCGCGGCGTGATGGCCAACCTGGCGACCCGGCAACTCCACGAGCTTCCCGTGCTGGCCAACGAGGTCGTGTCCTCGTCGTGGAAACGGGGCGCCCTCGGGTTCGCTGTCAACCGCGACTATCACTTCGTCGAGCTCACCACGTTCACCACGTGGCCGAGCACCGCTCGGCACTGGTCGATCAACCCAGCGATCCTCTCGGAGAGCGGCCGGAGCTTGATCACCCACACCCAGGACGAGTTCTTGCGGTGGACGATCCCGCTCGGGACGGGACCCATCCGACCGCGGCTCGAGCCCGCGACCAACGCCACGATGAACCGTGCGGGTCTGCTGACCTGGCCGTGGCTACAGCCCTAACCCCAGAGTTCACCTCGTTGACCTCGACCTTCCAGCTTCGCCGGAAGATTCCCTGTCCTCCGGGTTGAGCTCAGGGCGTGGGAGTTCGCCTTCTCCCGCTCACGGGTCGATCGTATTCGGGGTGCCCGGCTCGACGGCTCGCCACCCCGTTCCCATCACTCGCCTGGCCTTCGGATCGACCCAGGCGAGCTCCGGGGTCAAGCGGCGCCGTCGGCGATCAGCTGGTGCTCGACGAGCCGGTGATAGGTGCCGCGGCGTGCCATCAGCTCGTCGTGTGCACCCTGCTCGACGATCCGCGCGTCCTCGATCACCACGATCCGATCGGCGTCACGCACCGTCGACAACCGATGCGCGACGATGATCGTGGTGCGATCTTCCATCAGCCGCCCGAGTGCAGCTTGCACGGCCGCTTCGCTCTCGGCATCGAGGTTCGAGGTGGCCTCGTCGAGGATCAGCACGCGCGGGTTCGCGAGGATCGCGCGCGCGAGGGCGACGCGCTGCTTCTGACCGCCCGAGAGCTTGGTGCCGCGCTCGCCGATCAACGTGGCGTAGCCATCGGGGAAGCCCGAGATGAAGTCGTGCGCGTAGGCATCCTTCGCCGCGGCGAAGATCTGCTCGTCGGTGACCGGGCCGTGCGCGCCGTACGCGATGTTGTCGCGGATCGATCCCGAGAACAGCACCGGCTCCTGCGCGACCATCGCGAACGAGCGACGAAGTTGGGCGAGGGGTAGATCCCGAACGTCGATCCCTTCCAGCGTCACCTTGCCCTGATCGACGTCGTAGAACCGGAAGAGGAGCGACAGGATCGTCGTCTTGCCCGCGCCCGACGGCCCGACGAGCGCGATCACCTCGCCGGGGGAGATCGAGAGCGAGACGTCGGTCAGCACCGGTTGCGCGGCGCGGGTGGGATAGGCGAACGAGACGTGGTCGAGCGTGATCGCACCCTTGCCCGGAGGGAGCGGGATGGGAGCTGCGGGATCGCGTATGTCGGGGACGGTATCGATCACCGCGAACAGCCGATCGGTCGCCCCGGCCGCGCGCTGCAGCGATCCCCACAACCCGGCGAGGTCCGCGAACGCGCCGGCGACGATGAACGTGTAGAGGAAGAACGAGGTCAGATCGCCCGGCGACAGCTCCTTGTCGATCACGCGGCGACCACCGAGCCAGACGACGAGCGCGATGCCGATATAGCCCGCGGTCATCGTCAGCGCGAAGAACCACGACCGCAGGCGGACCATCTCGATCGTCTGCCCGAAGCTGTGCTCGACACCATCGCGATAGCGCTTGGCCTCGTAGCTCTCGCGGGTGAACGACTGCACGGTGCCGATCGCGCCGAGCGATTCCTGGACCTGCCCCGAGACGTGCGCGAGCTGATCCTGGATCCCGCGCGTCATCTTCCGGATCTTGCGCCCGAACGAGATCGTGACGATCACCGTCACCGGGACGATCGCGAGGACGAGTAACGTGAGCTGGAGATCGATCACGAACAGCAGCACCAGCGCGCCGATCACCTGCGCGCCGTTGCGTAGCGCGACAGACAGATCGCTCGACACCACGCCCGAGATGATCGTGACATCCGAGGCGAGCCGCCCGACCAGCTCGCCGCTGCGGCGCTCGTGAAACCAGCCGAGTGGCAACGTCAGGATGCGGTCGAACACCAGCGCGCGCAGATCGACGACGACGCGCTCGCCGAGCCAGCTGAGCGAGTAGTGCCGCAGCCAGACGAACACGGCGTTGACGGCGAACACGACGATCAGGCCGATGACGAGGAGGTCGAGGTCGTCGGACGAGGTCGCGCCCATGCCGACGTCGACGGCGTAGCGCGCAGCCCACGGGTAGATCAGCATCGTCCCCGACGCTGCGAACAGACAGAAGATCGCGAACAGCAGCCGTGGCTTGTGGGGGCGGACCAGCGGCAGCAGGCGGCGCAGCACACCGAGCCTGCGCTCCTTGGGTGGCTCGTCCTTGGTCCCGTCGAGGTACGGCCCACTCACGCGGGAGCTGTATAGTGCGCTCGCCTGCCCGTGTCACCTGGGATACAAGGCAGGTGGTGGCCGGGTCCGACGACGACGACGACGAGGTAGTACACGCAGCGGCCCCTGTTCGCACCGAGCAGCTCACGAGCCTGCGGCCCACGGTTCGCAAGTTCGAGGTGATCGGCGTCTCCGGGCCTGCCGCGAGCCTCGCATACACGTCGACGGGCGCTACCTGCGCGATCGGCTCGCACGTCGGCAACGAGATCGTGATCGACGACGCCTCGATCTCGCGGTCCCACTGCGAGCTCCGCGTCGAGCAGGGTCACGTGCGGATCCACGATCTCGACAGCACCAACGGCACCGTGCTCGATGGCGTTCGCGTCGTCGCGGGCTACGTGCGCGATGGCAGCACGATCCAGCTCGGCCGCTCCACGCTGCGGGTCGAGACCGGCAAGGGCGACGTGCGCGTCGCGGTATCGAGCCGCACCGAGCTCGGAGGCCTGGTCGGCACGTCGATGGCGATGCGCGCGTGCTTCGCGTTGCTCGAGCGCGCCGCGGCGTCGGACATCAGCGTGCTGCTCGAGGGTGAATCGGGCACCGGCAAGGAGACCGCGGCACGCGCGATCCACGACGACTCGCCGCGCAAGGCCCGCCCGTTCATCGCGATCGATTGCGGGGGCGCGCCGGGCAACCTCCTCGAGGCGGAGCTGTTCGGCTACGAGCGCGATGGGGTCCCGGGTGCGAGCGAGCGCCGGATCGGTGCGCTCGAAGCGGCGCACGGCGGCACCGTGTTTCTCGACGAGCTCGGCGAGCTGCCGAGCGACCTCCAGCTCAAGTTGTTGCGCGTGCTCGAGCGCGGCGAGCTCCGTCGCCTCGGCGCGACCGACGCCACGCCGCTCGACATCCGGATCATCGCGGCGACGGATCGCGATCTGCGCGCGGAGGTCAACGCGAATCGATTTCGCTCGGAGCTGTATTTCCGGCTCGCGGTGATGAAGATCAAGCTGCTGCCGCTCCGGCAGCGTCCGGACGATCTCGAGGTGCTGGTCGGTCGCATCACCGTCCAGCTCGGCGTCGGCCAGGAGATCGCGCGTCGGCTGACGTCGCCTGCCTTCCTCGCCTCGCTCGCCGGCGGGGCGTGGCCGGGCAACGTGCGCGAGCTTCGCAACTACCTCGAGCGGGCCGCGGTGATCGACGATCTGGTCGGGGTCGAGGAGTCCGCGGATGCCGACGCCGAACCCTCGCAGCCGTATCAGCAGGCGCGCGATCGCGTGCTCGCCGAGTTCGAGCGTCGCTACGTCGAGCAGCTCCTGCGCGCACATCACGGCAACGTGTCCGCCGCCGCGCGTGCCTCGGGAATCGATCGGACGTACTTGCATCGCCTGATGCGGCGCCACGGCCTGCGATAACGCGCTGGAACCACACCCGTTCTCGGTGGGTCATACACCTGGTCTCGACGAGGTGCTTGCGATACAAGCCCGGGCATGTTCGGACGCATGCTTTCGTTGATCGTCGGCCTCGCCCTCGTCAGTAGCTGTGACGACGACGCGCCGAAAGGTCGCCCGACCGGTCCGTCGGATGCGATGTGGAAGCTCGCGCCCGAGGGCACGGTGCGCGGCATCGTGATCTCGCCGTTCGGGCTCGCGATGCTCGAGAAAGGCTTCTCCTCGCTGCTCGGCTACTTCGCGAAGGCGGGTCCGGAGATGGCGCCGATCGAGGGCCAGCTCGACAGCCTGCTCGAGAAGGTCGGCGGCAAGAGCTTCACCCTCGCGTCGGTCGGGCTGACGCCGACCAAGGGTGCGGCGATGTTCGGCACCAACGAGGGCATGGTCGCGGTGCTGCCGATCGCCGATCGCGCGGCGTTCCTCGCGAAGGTGCACGGCAAGGCCGCCACGACGGCGGACGGCATCGACGAGATCGACAACGTGCGCTGCAAGATGATCGGCACCCTCTACACGTGTGCGAGCACGCCGGCGCTCCTCGACAAGGTCGGCAAGTCGAACATCAAGGACAAGCTGGTCGCCGTGAAGGCGCGCGGCGACATCGAGATCGTCGCGAACGAGCTCCCGCTCGAGGGGCCATCGATGCCGCGCAGCACGCTCGCGGCGGCGATCGAGCTCGACTCCGGCGCGTGGATCGTGCGCGGCATGCTCAACAAGCCGCCCGCGGCGATGGCGGCGAAGCTCGCGACCTCCTCGAAGCCGCGCACGACCGCCGGTTCGTCGTCGGGCTTCGTGATGATCGACATCCGTCAGATCATCGAGCCCACCGAGGACAAGGTGGTCGAAGGCATCACGCAGGCCGATCTCGTCAAGGCCGTCGCCGGGCCGCTGACGCTCGATGTCGCCGGCGGCTCGACGGTGTTCGATATCCAGATCCCGCTCTCGAACGCGGCACCGCTGCAGACCGTGGTCACCAAGTGCGGCGAGATTCCGGCGCTCACCGGCATCGCGAAGTTCGAGAGCGGCGTCTGCAAGCTCGATCTCCAGCAGCTCAACACGACGCTCGACATGTGGGTCGAAGGTAACGTGCTGCGCCTCGGCAAGAAGGGCGCGCCCATCACGCCGGTCAAGATCCCGATGTCCGCCGCTGCGCGCGAGATCGCGAATGGCCAGTGGGGACTCGCCTTCTGGGGTCGCGGCACGATGTTCGCGCCCACCGGCAAGCCGCCCACCGACGTCCCGCAGCTCCCTCCGCTGCTCGCGATCCAGCTCCGCGTGCTGTCGGCGATCGACGAGATCGGCTTCGCGGTGAAGCAGGACGGCGACTCGCTGCGCTTCGTCCTCGGGCTGCGCACGCTGTTCTCGGATCCGCAGGTTGTCGTCGACGCGCTCGCCGCGATCAGCGCCGCCGACATCGCGTCGAACCGCGCCGAGCTCAAGTCCAAGCCGATCGTCGACGCGAATCCGCGCTCGCAGTTCGCGCTCGATCACGCCGCCGGCCAGCACGGCATCCTGATCCCCGCGCAGCTGTTCTCGGCAGGCGTCTCCGGCATCCTGCCGGCGATCTTCTCGTACCTGCGCGGTGGCAAGGAGCCAACCACGCAGGCCGACGAGCCAGCCGAGCAGCCGAAGCCCGGCCAGATCTCCGCGATGCGCGTCGTCGGTTACGCGACGCAGGCGTACGCGGCGTGGAAAGAGAAGAACCCCGGCAAGGCCTGCCCGTCATCGATGGCGGAGCTCGGCAAGGCCGTCGCTGCCGACGCAGAGCTCCGCGACGAGTGGGGGCACGATCTGATCCTCAAGTGCGGCAAGGAGCTGCCCGCCGCGGCGAAGGGTCAGCCGATCGTGATCGAGTCGTGGGGCTTCGATGGCAAGGCCGACACCGACGACGATCTCAAGTCGTACGTGCTGATGGGTAGTGGCTCGGGCGCCGAAGCTCCGGAACCTGTGCCCGCTCCGACGGCTCCCGCGCGCGGTTCCGCGGGTCCGGTCCCCGCGCCCACAGCTCCGGCTCCAACGCCGCCTGCTCCGAAGCCCGCGCTGGCACCGACGGGTTCCGCAACGCCTGCGCCTGGCTCTGCGGCGCCCTGAAGAGTTCGGCGGCGACGGTTCAGCGACGCCATGGCGGTTGCGTTCCGAGGATGGCGTATCGGCATTGCGTGGTCAGAGGGTCGCCAAATCGCCAGACGCAACCCGCCATGATCGCCAACGGATCCTTCAATCGGAGGTCCGACGACCCACGCTCGTTCGACGAGAACGCGCAAGCTCGTCCGGCGTCGAGACGCCGAACGAGAGCGCTCCAGTGTGCAACCGGGAACGACTTCGGTCGGCGCCTCAGCGTCGACCGAACTTGCTGGGTCTATCGAACGATCGTTGATGCACGGACCTTCCGGTCAAATCAGTCGTTGGCGATCTTGGCGGGTTGCGTCTGGCGTTTTGGCGACCCTCTGACCCAGTCACGCTCGTGCGCTTCGCGTCGCGCGCTACTCCGCCACAGCGTCGCTCGATCGACCGTCGAGAAATGCGTTTGAACTGATCCTTGGCGCCAACCTTGCCAACCCATCGCGTTGGCGACCGCTGACCCAGTCACGCTCGTGCGATTCGCGTCGCGTGCTACTCCGCCACAGCGTCGCTCGATCGACCGTCGAGAAATACGTTTGAACTGACCCTTGGCGATGCGTTGGCAAGGTTGGCGCGTTGGCGACTGCTGACCACGCACAGCCCACACAGCTCCTCGACCGCATGCTCAGCCAGCGGCGCACTGGCGCACGCGTCGGCTACTCGACTGCGGCACGCAACGACGCCGCGAGCTCCGCATGCCCGAACGCAAACCCGAGCTCCTTCAGCTTCGCCGGCACCACTCGACGACCGTTGAGAATCACCTCGGCGAACTCACCCGCGACGAGCTTCACCCCGAAGCCGGGCGCCGGCAGGAAGCTCGGCCGATGCACCGCTTTACCGACGAGCTTCGCGAAGTCGCGCTGCCGCACCGACTCGGTGACCGCGTTGATCGGACCGCGATAGCGCTCGTCGTGGAGCGCGGTCGCGAACAGCGAGACCACGTCGCGCACGTCGATCCACGATACCCACTGCTTGCCGGAGCCGATCCGTCCACCGACGAACCACTTGAACGGGTTGGTCAGCCTGCGCATCGCGAGCCCCGCACCGAGCACGAGCCCGATCCGCATGGAGGCCACGCGCACACCGAGGGGCTCGGCCGCGAGTGCCTGTTGCTCCCAGTCGCGACAGACGCGTGCGAGGAACGCCTCGCCGGGTGGATCGGACTCGGTGACCTCTTCTTCGTCGCCGAGCCCGATGATCGCGTACGGGTAGAAGTCGACCCCCGACGCGGAGAGCAGCGTCCTCGGGCGACGATCGGCGGGCAGCTTCGCGATCGCCTCGACGAGCACGCGCGTCGATTCGGTGCGGCTATCGCGGATCCGTTGCTTCTGCTGCCCGTCCCATCGCTTGTCACCGGCGGCTTCACCGGCGAGGTGGATGATCGCATCGACGTTGCCGACCTCGTCACACCACGGCCCCGGTATCTCGAGCTCGGCCGCGACGAGCTTCACCCCTTCGAGCTTCACCCCTTCGAGCTTCGACTTCGCACGCTCGACGTCACGCGTCAGGGCGGTGATCTGATCGCCACGCTCGCGCAGCGCGCGCACCAGCGGCACGCCGATCATGCCCGTGGCACCGGTCAGCAGGACGCGCATCACATCACCGCCGCCGCGCCGCGACCCGGACGGATGGGTGCACCGATCAGCTCGGCGACGAATCGCTTCGCCTCGGTGCAGGCCTCGAGGAGCTCGGCGCCGTTCGCGAGGTACGCGGCGATCGCCGTCGACAACGCGCAGCCGGTGCCATGCACGAGCTGACCTTCGGGGATCCACACACCGGGCAGCTCGACGACGCCGTTCGCGCGACACAAGTAGTCCGCCGCGTCCGCCGCACCGAGGTGCCCGCCCTTGACGAGCACCGCCGTCGACAACCGCGCCGCGACGGACTTGCCGGCCTCGATCGCATCGTCGACGTCAGCGACACCGAGGCCGGTCAGCAGCGCGAGCTCGTGCGCGTTCGGGGTGATCAACAACAGGTGCGGCGCGAGGGCCAACACCGCCTGATTGAAGTCGCCCTCGACGAGAGGGGCTTCTCCACGCGACGAGCGCGCGACGGGATCCCACACCACCGGGGCACGCGTCAGCGACAACGCGTCGCCGATCGCCTGCGCGACCTGCGCGCTGCCGATCATGCCGATCTTGATCGACGTGACCTCGATGTCCTGGAGCAGCGTCTCGAGCTGCTGGCGGATCACCTCGGGATCGATCGGGACGCTCGCGAGCGTGCCCAACGTGTTCTGGATCGTCGCGGCGGTGACGATGCCGACCGGGCGGGTGTCGAGCATCGCCGCGACGCGCACGTCGGCGATCAAGCCTGCGCCGCCCGATGGGTCGAGCCCGGAACAGATCAGAAGATTGGGAGCAGTCATCCAGCGTTCATCCAGCGTTCATCCAGCGTTCATCCAGCGTTCATCCAGCGTTCATCCAGCGTTCATCCAGCGTTCATCCAGCGTTCATCCAGCGTTCATCCAGCGTTCATCCAGCGTTCATCTAGCGGTCATCC
>JANNBP010000153.1:0-15493 GCA_031385555.1 Deltaproteobacteria bacterium
GGCGGCAACGCCCGCGGCTCCCGTCGAAAAGCCTGCGGGTAGCGGCTCGGCGCAGTAGCTATTTCTTGGTTCGGCGGCAACGCCCGCGGCTCCCGTCGAGAAGCCAGCGGGCAGCGGCTCCCGTCGAGAAGCCAGCGGGCAGCGGCTCGGCGCAGGAGCTATTTCTTGGTTCGGCGGCAACGCCCGCGGCTCCCGTCGAGAAGCCAGCGGGCAGCGGCTCGGCTCAGGAGCTATTTCTTGGTTCGGCGGCAACGCCCGCGGCTCCCGTCGAGAAGCCTGCGGGCAGCGGCTCGGCGCAGGAGCTATTTCTTGAACTTCTCGGGGCGCACGTCCGACTGCCAGCGCTCGGTGTGATCGCTCGTGATCTTGCCGGCCTTGTCGAACGTCAGCGAGCGCGTGTCTGTCCACTGCTCGCCGTGGATCATGAAGCCGCGCTTCGCGATGTAGCTCGCTTCCTCGAGCGTGCCGTCGCTGCGGAACTGGAGCTTCGCGTTGTCGGGGAAGTCGTGACCCTGGATCTTTGCCGCCTTGGACAGCTGGGCTATGCGGAGCTTGCCGTTCGGGTAGAGCTCGAAGTCCCAGTCGATGGTGAGCGCGCCGACGGCGACCGGATCCTTCGCCCAGCCACCGCGCAACACGCCCTGGTCATTCCACGACAGGTGCGTTCCCGCCGTGAACGTGTTGCCTGCCGACTTGTAGGGTTCGTCGAGCGTCATCCCCGCGACGCGACCGCTCGGGTGAAATGAGATGCCCTCGCCGACGCGCGGTTTCGGTGATCCCAGACGCGGGGCGCCGAGATCGCAGGAGCGAAGCGTGCCGGTGGGCTCGAGCGCGAACAACTCGGCAGCGCAGCGCACGGTCGATCCGTCGGCGAGCGTGCGGTCGAACGCCGCGCTCGCGTGGCTCTGGTAGATCCGGCCGTTGGGATGAAACAGCGTGTACGACTTCGCCGCGATCGGAATCCCGTCGACGGTGACGGCCTTCGCGGTGGTGCAGAACACCAGCTTCTTGGTCTGGTTGTCGCGCCCGAGCTCGCTGCCCTTCGCACACATCACGGGACCCGCGGGCTCGTCCTTGAGGAGCGTCGAGCGGGTCGCGGTTCCAGGCACGCACGGCGTGAGCTCGCAGAACGCGCCGCGTGGCTCCTCGGCGAACGCCGGCGATGACAGCAACAGGAAGAGCAGGGCGCGCATCGCTCGACGCTAGCGCGGCGACTCGACGAGATCGAGGCGGATCGGCGTGCCGACGAACGCGCCGAACCGCTCGACCTCGGCGGCGAGGGCGGTGCGCTCGGCCTTCGTCGGTTTGACGAGCATCGCGAGCGTACTGCGACAAGCCCCGCAGCCGCGTGTCAGGTTACTGCTTCACGAGCGTGAGCTTCGCGCCGACGGCCTCGCAGCGCTCGTCGGGATGGTTCGACGTGCCGGTGGCATAGCTCGTCGAGCCACTCGCCTTGCCAGCCTTGCCGAACGTGATCTGCGCGATCATCGGTGGCGACGTCACACCGACGCTGCACGCCCCGATGCTGACGATCGTCTGCGGCTGGCCCGGCGGCCACTCGAGCCGCAGCTGGTTGCCCTCGACCTTGATCTCGAGCGTCGCCATCGTCTTCGCGGGGATCAGCTCGAGCATCGACTTGCACCACGTGAGGTCGTCCATGCCGGTGTTGACCTGCGAGACCTTCGCGCCGCCGAGATCGACCGAGACCTGGTAGACGCCGGCGGGGATGCAGTCGCTCGCGGCGATCGACGAGCCCGGCGAACCGGTGACCTTGACTGGATCTGGCCGCGCGATGGGTTCTTCGCCACCACCGCCGACCGGTACGAACGGCAGCTCCTCCTCGATGGACGCATCGACTGCCGGTGCCTCGATCCGGACGTCGCGCGGGTTCGGCGCGGGCCTCCCGGCGCAGCCGCCGGCGGCGAGGGCAAGGACGATGAACTTTATCGAGATCCGACGTACCAAGGCGCCGCCGTGTTCCCGCGATGAAGCGGAAGGGAGACGCGGCAATCCGTGCGATCGCCTTTGGGAAGGTGGAGGCGTCACGCTCAGGTCACGCGGACGAGCCGGCGGTCCTTCTTGCCGCTGCGCAGGACGAGCATGGTCTCGGTGGCGAGGTCGGCGAGGGAGATCTTGCGCGCGCCGTCCTTGACCTGGACGTTGTTGAGGTACGCACCGCCTTGTTCGATCAAGCGACGCGCCGCGCTCTTCGATTCGCCGAATGCGCGGACCATCAGCTCGAGATAGCCGATGCCTGCCTCGAGCTCGCCGCGCGGGATCTCGACGGTGTCGACGACACCTGCGAGCGCACCGAGGTCCGCGTCGGTCATGCCGTCGAGGGCTTCGCCGAACATCACACGGCTCGCCGACTCCGCGCGCGCGATCGCCGGATCGCCGTGCACCCACCCGGTCATCGCACGGGCGAGCTCGCGTTGTGCGAGGCGCTTGGAGCGATCCGTGTCGTGCTCGGCGATCACGGCGTCGAGCTCGGCGATCGGTTTGATCGAGAACCAGCGGAGGAAGCGCAGGGCCTCCTCGTCGGAGCGGTTGAGCCAGTACTGATAGAACTTGTACGGGCTGAACTGCGCGGGATCGAGGCTGACGCGCTCGCCCGTCGAGGTCTTGCCCATCTTCTCGCCGCTCTGGTCGAGCATCAGCGGAGCGACGAGCCCGAACAGCTGCGGGCCGCCCATCTTGCGCGACATCTCGCCGCCGGTCGTGATGTTGCCGTACTGGTCCGAGCCGCCGACCTGCAGCCGGCAGCCGTGCGCCCTCGACAGGTGCACGAAGTCGTAGCCCTGCAGCAGCATGTACGAGAACTCGGTGTAGCTCATGCCCTCGGTGGTGCCGTCGTCGGCGCCGCGCGAGATCCGGTTCTTCACCGAGTCCTTCGCCATCATGTAATTGATGGTCAGGTACTTGCCGACGTCGCGGAGGAACTCGAGGTAGCTGATGCCCCGCGTCCAGTCGTAGTTATTGACGACGATCGCGCCGGTGTTCGGATCGTTGAAGTCGAGCAGGCGCTCGAGCTGCGCGCGGATGCCCGCGAGGTTGGCGGCGAGGCTCGCGTCATCGAGCAGGTTGCGCTCGGTGCTCTTGCCCGAGGGGTCGCCGACCATACCGGTGGCGCCGCCCACCAGCACGAGCGGCCGATGCCCCGCGAGCTGGAAGCGGCGCAGCAGGATCGTGGGGACCAGGTTGCCGATGTGCAGGCTGGCGGAGGTCGGGTCGTAGCCGGCGTAGAGCGTGATGCGGCCTTCGGCGAGCAGCTTCGCGAGCTCGTCGCGATTGGTGACGTCGGAGATCAGGCCACGTTGCTGGAGATCGTCGAGGAGCGCGGACACCGCGAGAATGTACCCCAAGGGCCCTGGCTCGCCTGGCGGCTCGCTGGCGTACTTCAAGTGCGCGAGATGCGCCGGTCGGCAGGGCGGGCCGTTGCCGGATCGATGTCCCGTGTCCACCGCACGTCACCCTCACGGCTCTCTCTCGCCATGGAGCACCGGTCCACCGGGCGTTCATCCATGTTTGCTACCGATCCGGTGGGCGAGCTGCGCGGACTCGCGTCGCTCACCGATCCGGATGATCGCGTCGCGGCGATCATCGATCTGCCGGTGATCGGAGCACGCGGGGATGGCAAGACGCAGTTCATCGTCCACGCGATCCGGGCGCTGCACGCGCATGCCCCTGCGCTACAGGGGGCCGAGCAGGAGCTCAACACCAGCGTGATGCGGCTCGTCCTCGATCCCCGCGCGACGCGCCCCGACGCCACGCCACCCGGTGTCGTGCCGCACTTCACGTTTCGCGTGCGGACCGCGGGGTTGTTCGATCGCCTGGGACTGCTGTCGGCGACGCTGCTCGCGATTCGCGCGACCAAGATCGGCATGGCCGTGGTGCTGTGCGCCGCGCTGCTGATCACCGGGCTCGCGGCCGCGGTGTCGGGGCAGGTGCAGAGCGGGATCGTCGTCACCGGGTCGGGTGCGCTGATCGGAGCGATCGCGGCGCTGGTCGCGCGGCGGCGACTCGCGCGGTTCGGGGATGTCGAGATCGTGTTCTGGGATGTCGCCGGTGAGCAGATCTACTCCGCCGCGGCCGCGGACTACTACACGTTGATGGGGCACCTCGTCGAGGCGCGGCGGCGTCGCGCCGACGAGCTCGGGCGCGCCTACGCGTTCGCACCCGTGCTGATCTGCAATCCGCTCGCGCTCGGCACCGACGAGGAGGGCAGCCCTTACGAACGGCTCCGCGAGCTGGTCCCGCTGTTCGCGGCGCTCGATCGCGAGACCCCGCAGGCGCTCGTGGCGATCAATCGGTGGTCGGTGGTCGATCCGATCTGTGCGCGCGGCGCGCAGCGCGACGAGGTGGTCACGGTCAGCTCGCGCAGTCGCCCGGAGGATCCGGGCGGCACGGCCGAGGTGTCGCGCGAGCTGGTGCGCGCGCACTGCCTCGATGCCGAGGATGGTCGCGACGGGGACGTGCGCGTCTCGTATCTGCGCTACGACACCGCGATCCGCGCGGAAGTCGACATCGATGCCGACGCCGCGACGCTCGCGTACCAGTTCGACGACGGTCCCGGAGCGTTCAGCGGACGCGCTCGGCATCGCTTCCTCGACTGGGTGATCTCGCTCGTGCGCTGGCCCGGCGTGCCGAGTGGCGAAGCCGTGCCGACGGCCAGCACGGCGATCGGATCGGAGCCGCCCGAGCGAGTTCACGCACCGGTCTACTCGCAGATCCCGTTGCCCGCCGAGGTCTGGGCACGCCCCGACGCTCCGAGGCCTCGATGATCACGAGGCGGCATGCGTGGCTGCAGAAGCATCCAAGCCCGGTCGCCGCCGGTGGCGAGTTCCACTGGTATCCGCGCGAGGGCGATCGCGAGCTCCGAACGCAGTTGGTCGAGCGGATGCGGGGGATCGAGCCACCCTCGGTGCTGTGGGAGCTCGCACCCGGGCGGATCGTGTGGGCTCGCTCGTTCGCGGCGATCGCCCCGAACGACGGGCGGCGCTACGTCGGACTGGTGATGACGATCGCCGAGGGGCTCGCGAACCCGTGTGACTTGCTGTGCGCGCTCGACGTCCCTGCGGCGGCGCCGTGGACGAGCAACGAGATCTCGAGGGATGCGCGGACCTCCGACGTCCCGGGGCCGTCGGAGCTGGCGGAGCGCGCGCCGTCGGAGCTGGCCGCGATCGCGCGTGGGCTGTTGTCGGCGGGCACGCAGCGTCTCGCAGATCCGCATGCGCCGGAGTTGCCGCGGCTCGTCGCGGCGATCGAGCGCCGGCTGCCCGAGGTGCTGACCCCGAAGCAGCGCCGCGGGGCGTGGCTCGCGGACGGTGATCTCGTTGACACCCGCGATCGCGTCGCCTCGCTGTTCGTGGCGGCCGCTCGGTCGCCGACCTCCGACGAGGCACGCGCGTGGCGGCTGCTCTGCGATCTCGCGGAGACCCGGCACGAGGCGCCGGACGCGGTGGTGGAAGCGGATCCGTTGACGACGGAGGAGCGCGCGCTGGTCGGTCAGCCGCGCGATCTGACGGCTCACCTCCACGCCTGGGGGCGCGGTCGGTTCGATCGCTGCCCGTCGGCGGGCTCGCTCCCCGACCGGTTCGCCGATGCGGTGGCGCTGCGCGTGCTCGCCGAGCTCGAGTGCGGGGGTGATCCTCGGCGTCCGCTCGCGGAGGCGCGGTGGTACGCGCTGCTGCCGGCGCGCCGTCGCGAGCAGCTGTTCGACACGCTGGTCAGGCGCGCGAGCTCGCTGCGCTCCCTCGTGGAGGTCGCTCATGCGTGAGACGAAGCGCCGCCCGGATCCCCTGGATACCGCGAGCGATCACCTGGCCGAGATGCTGCAGCGCGCCGACGAGCTCCTCCTCGAGTGGTCGGCATTCGGCGCCGGGGTGCGGGCGCAGGTCGATCGCGAAGCGCAGCAGATCGGCAACGCGGTGTGCGATGCCGTCGATCTCGCGGTGCGCCGTGCCACGGCGGACGGGACGGCGCGCGCGATCACCGAGCAGCTCGGCACCCAGCTGGCCGCGGTCTCGGCGGAGGTGACCAAGCTCGAGTCGCGTGCGCGTGCGGCCTCGCGTGCGATCTCGGAGCAACGGCGCGGCGAGCGCGTGCTGCTCTACCTGCTGATCGCGGCGGTGCTGATCGCGAACGCGCTCCTCGTGGTGGTGCTGCTGCGCAAGCCCGCACCGGTGATCGTCGAGCCGGTGCCGATCGCGAAGCCGCGGGTGCCCGAGGCGATCGTCACGGTGCCGGCGCCCGAGGTGCTGCCCGAGCCCGCCGACAAGGCGCCCGATCCGACGCTGGTCCCCGAAGCGAGACCCGAGGTGAAGGCCGGCGATCCGAAGGCCAAGCCCGGCAAGGGCAGCGCCGAACCGAAGCCGGAGCTCAAGGCGGTTCCACCGATCCGGCCGGTGAAGCAGGGGCCACCGACGGGTGCTCGGACACCCGCGGCAAAGCCGATCGCGACGACAAGGGACTGATCATGTTCCATGGAGGTTTGTGATGAGCCACGACGTGTGGTGGATGAACTCGTGCGGTCTCGGAGATAACTCGTGAGTCACGTCCTGTGGTTCGCGGGCTTGTTCGGGCTCGTCGTCGCGGCGGCCGTCGCGTCGGGACGCGGTCGCGTGCGTGGCACCGAGGTGATCGGTCGCAGCGTGGCGGCGATCGCGGCGGTCGCCTATGCGGCGCTCGTCGTCGCGGCGGTCTGGCTGTGGGGTGGCGAGGAGGCGGCGGAGGGTCGGGCGGAGCGGTTGCACGCGGGCGCGACCGTGACGGTGACCGTCGAGGGTACGAAGATCCCGTGGGCTGGGGCGAAGCGCTGGACGATCGGGCACGACGCGAGCGCCGATATCCGGTTGCCGGGCGACGGCGCGGCCGAGCTCGCGCGCATCGAGCTCGACGAGCGAGGGAGATCGTCGATCACCACCATCACCACCACCACCACGAAGCGCCGGACGCCGAACGCCGCTCGCCTGAGGTCCCTGCGGCCCGAAGCGCTCGGCGGCCTCGTCCCACATGCCTGTCGCGAGGCCGGGGTCGAGACCTTCGAGCTGCCGGCGCAAGCGAACGTGCTCGTCGTCGAATGCGAAGGCACGCGCGAGGTCGATGCGTGGGTCGTGCGTCGCGACGCGACGAGCGTGAGCGTGTCGCCGCTCGCGATCGGTCGCGGGCGCCTCGTGCTCGAGCAGCGTGCGCTGCGTGCCGGAGATGCGCTGCGGATCGGCAGCAGCGCCGATGCCCTGCCGAACCTCGTCACCTGGGAGGTGCCCGCACCCGAGGGCGTGGCCTCGATGCTCGCGATCCCGCTCGACCCGACGGATTGCTCCGCGTGGGCCACGGCTGGTGGGTCGGCGCGGTCGACCGACCACGGATGTGCGATCGAGGTCTGCGCGTTCTCCCTCTCGGCGATCACGTTCGTGCCCGATGCGGACGGTGTGCTCGCGAGGAATGCGTGGGTCGCGGCGCTGATCGGCGCCTCGCCGCTGTTCGCGCTCCTCGTGTTCGCGTTGTCGCCGCGGCGCGGCCGCGGTGCGCGTGCCTTCGGTCGGGTGCTGCGGCTCGCGGTGCTCGGCGGTGGGCTCGTCGCGCTCGGATGCTGGCGCCTGCTGTGGGCGCATCGCATCGACATGGCGGATCCCGCCTCGCGCGTCGAGTTGAACATGCTCGGGGTCCTCGCGATCGGCGCCGCGCTCGCCGGCAACGCGGTGCTCTCTCTCGACGTGCTCGATCGATCGGATGGCCGCGGCTGGTTCCGCCGTGCGTGCTGCGCGTCGCTCGGCTGGGCGGCGTGGCTCGTCGCGAGCGTCCTGATCACCGGTCTGCAGCCGTCGATCACGAGGGTCACCGTCGGTGTGCTCGGGCTCTCGGCGGTCGCGGCGACGGTGCCCGTGTTCGCCGAGCTCGCAGGTCGCCGGCGCCTGCCACCCGAGCTCGGGCTGCTCGCCGTCGCGGCGGCGGCGCTGATCGCGCGCAGCGTCGAGATGCGGGGCGCGCTGGTCAAGCTCGGGCTCGCGTACGCGACGGTGCTGCTCGGTCACGCGGCACTGCGTGCGCTGCTCGCACGCCCCGCGAAACGGCCGGCTGAACCTCAGGTGTCCGAGGTCGCGGAGGCGTCGTCCGAAGCGCCTCCCAAGACCGAGACCATTCCCGGTTTCGGGGTGTGGAAGAAGCAGGTCACCCCCGAGGTCTGCGAGGCCCAGGAGGCCGGCAACGGAACCGATGATGCGCTTGCTCCACCATCATGGCGCGATGCGTTGGCGCGGTTCGCGCGGGTCGCGGGACCGGCGTCGACGGGGATCGCTCGTCGCGCGCTGCTGCTCGGATCGCTGCTCGCGGCGGTCGGTGCACTCGCGATGCTCGATGCGGGAGTCACCCTCGCGATCGGCGGCGTCGGACTCGCACTCGCCATGCTCGTCGCCGGCCACGACGCGAGCTACGACACGTCCCACGTCGGTCGCCTGGGGCTGCTCGAGCGCGAGCATGCGCGGTTGTTGTCGGCCCACGGGCTCGCGACGGCTGCCCTCGCGATCGGCATCGGAACGTGCGCGGTGCTCGCGAGCGATCGCTCCCTGCTCGAGGGCGGCGCGGTGGCGATGCTGCACGTTCCGCTCGTCGCCGGCGGCCTGTTCGCACTCGCGGCGCTGATCGCGCGGACGCATCGGCGGAGCTGGGCACCGTGGGTCGCGGCGGCCCTTGCTGCCGTCGCGGTGTGGGGGATGCGCGAGGCGATCCTCGAGCGTGCGATGGCGGGAGACGGCGTCGCGTCGCGGCGCGTGGCCGCGGTGGTCGAGCCCGGGTACGCGCTGCTGCGCGACGATCACGCGTTCGTCGCGAATGCGTCGGCCTGGCGAGAGGCGAGCGCGACGAGCGTGGGTGCGTGGCGAGGGCAGGGCTATTTCGGTGCGACGATCCGCGATCCGGGCGTCGCGCATTCGATCGACAACGACTACCTCGCCGTGCTCGTCGCGCGCGAGACCGGCGTCGCGGGGTTGTTGCAGACCGTGATGCTGTTGCTGGCACTCGTCATCGGCACGGGGGCGATCGCGAGCGTGCGCTTGCCTCATGCGAGTCGCGCGCAGCGTGCGCGGTGGTTGGTGACCGGGGTGGCGGGTGTGCTCGTCGTCTATCAGCCACTGGCTGCGCTCGGCATCGTGCCGTTGACCGGGCTGACGTGGCCGGGGCTCGGTATCGACTCGCCCGGAGAGCTCTGGCTGTTCGTGATCGGCGCGGTGTGGTGCATGCAGGGCGCCGAACCGGCGCTCGCAGATCGCGCGGCGCGCAGTGACGAGCGCGTCCGCAGGACTCCGCGGTTATCGCGTGCGCGCAGGGTGGTGATGGTCGCGTTGATCGCGTGTGGCGTAGCGGCGGTGGCGCTGGTCGTGCGCGCCGGCGTATGTGCACTGTCGCGGGCGAACGACGATGACGATCGCGTGACCGCCGCACTCGCGTACGCGACCACGCTCGCGTGCCCGACGCCCGACGCAGACATGGCGACGCTCGAGGAGGCGTTGCCGGCGGTGATCGCCGGCAAACCGACCGATGGCGCGACCGCGCGGTTCGAGCGCGAGCTGCTCGGGACCTGGCGCGATCAGCGGAGCGTGCTCGCTCGTGCGTTCGCGACCGCGAACCCGTCGGGACCGCCGGCCTCGCCGGACGTCGAGGGCCATGATCCCTGGCTCGACGCGAAGGGAGAGGAGGAGGTCGAGCCCGGCGATGCAACGCCCGTTCGGCGCGCTCGTCCTGCCGAGCCGAAACGGCGTGCCGGTCGTGCGAAGCCGAGCTCCGGGGTTGACGATGGCACCCGCACGGGAGCGGGTGCGAAGGTGACCGGCAAGCAAAGCGACACGAAGGTCACGTCAGGCGCAAACGGCTCGAGCAAGCGAGGTGAGCCGGACGCGCCTCGCACGGATCGGAGGTCGGGCAAGGCTTCGAACGAGCAAGACGACAACGCGGACCCGAGCGTGGTCGGTCGCGTCGTTCAGCTCCTCGGGCTCGAACCGCAACCTGGACTGCAGTGTCCTGCCCGTGCGGGGGCGTGGCGGATCGAGCGCGACGGCGATGCGTGCCGCGCGAAGCTGTCGATCGGGTGGCCCGACGTCGAGCTGTCGATCCGGACCACCGATGCCGGCGTGCGCGCGACCTGCTCGATCGCGCTGTCCGACGAGGCGGTGTCCCTGCTGCGCACCAAGGTTCGTGCGCCACGGTCGCGCATCCGCCTGGTCAGCGCGCTGATCGGTCCGAGCGCGGAGGACCTCGGCGAGCTCGTGCTCGGCGGTCGGGTCGCGCGGCTACGCGCGGGTGGCCCGCGCGTCGAGCTCGCCAGTGCCGAGCGCGGGGTGACGATCGCCGGCGAGATCGCGATCGGCGACGCCGTGCTCTCCGTGCGCACGTCGCCTCGTGGCGTCGGGTTGCGCGGCGAGGCGGAGCTGTTCGTCGCCGAGCCGGAGCGCGGTGCGGCATGGCGCCGGTGGGAGCATGGCAACGAAGTCGTGCTCGATCGCGTGACGTTGATCGTGGCGGGCTCGCCGTCGAGGCGCGTCGTCGCACAGTTCCGGCCACCGCGGGCGTGGGCGGATGGGGTCGTGACCGTGGATTCGTTGCTCGCGGATAGCTCGGGCGATCGCGCGCATCGGATCTATCCGCACGGCGCGGCGATGCCGGAGCTCGGCTGGGTCAATCCCTACGCCGTCGAGCGTTCGCTCGGGCTCGACGGTTGGGTGCACGCGTACGCGGCCGAGGTCACGCATGGCACCGCGGCCTGCGGCACGCTCGCGCCGCCATCGATCGCCCCCGAACAAGTGTGCTCGACGAATCCTCTCGACGGCGTCCTGGAGTGCCGCGTCGCACTCCAGCCGCAGCTCGCCCTCGCGTTGCGCGCCGTCGGTGAGCGGATCCTGCGCGAGCCGAAATCCGTGACGGGCCGCGAGGTCGCTCCGGTGCGCGTGGCGTTCGTCGCGCTGCGCGGCGATACCGGGGAGATCCTGGCGCAGGGCAACCTCGCCGCGGGGAGGCCCGCACTCGCGTACGCGCCGGTGGATCTACGCGCCGAGGCGGAGCTGATGAAGCTGCGCGATCAACCAGGCGAGGCCGCGATGGAGAAGGTCGAGTGGAACCTGCCGATCGCCGTCGGGTCGACGTTCAAGCCGATCGTCGCGCGCGCCGCCGAGCAAGCGTTCCCCAAGCAGCTGTCGACGCTGTCGCTGACCGCAGCGGGACATGCCGAGGGTTGTCGCAAGCGGCGCGGCATCTCGATCGATCCGATCGCGGGACACTGCCCGCCGACGTCGGTGGCGGGACAGCCGGCGACCGCCGACGTCCACGAGTTCCTCGCGCGCTCGCCGAACTGGTTCCAGGCGGCGCTCGGCCTGCTCGGGCTCGGGCTGGGTGAGGGTACGAAGCTGACCGTGAAGGACCGCGACGTCGCGTTCACCGACGTCGTCGGCAGCGATCTCGCGACGTGGCCCACCGACAGCGCGCTGACGATCGCCGACGCGCAGGGACCGATCCTGGGCAAGCGCGGGGTCACGCTCGCGGGACTTCGTCGCACGCCGCTGTGGATGCGCGTCGAGAGCTTGCTCGGTCGTCCGCTGTGCACGCTAGGCGACCGCGCGAGCTGCGAACGGACCGCGGCCCGCGCCGATGTCTGTGCTGCGCGCGCGTTGCCCGTGCGATCGCCGACGGGCGATCTGCGCAACCTGGTCGCACTCGGTCCAGACCGCATCGACCCGTATCCCGAGTCGCGGCGCAAGGCGCAGACCTCGGTGCCGGTGGCGGAGTACCTCCAGTTGCTGCGCGGTTCCGGCGTCCACGCGGTGGGCTCGCTCGCGCAGATCACCGATGCGTTCGGGCGCGTGATCTACGACCCGACCGCGTCCTCGAAGCTCGCCGCGTCGTGGTTTCCGGCACCCCGGGTCGGCACGGTGCCGGCGTACTCGTGCGCGGGATCGACGGGCCGCGCGAACACCGTGCTCGGCGCCGATGGCGGCCTGTGTGGAGTGGTGCGGCCGAACGGCACCGCGTACGCGGGCGTCAAGGAGCTGCTCGCCGATCCGAAGCTCGTGATCTACGGCGCGAAGACCGGCACGATCGATTCGCTCGCCGACATCGCGCGCAACCCGCGTGCGTGTGCCCGCTGGAACGCCAACCACGTGGCCGCGGCGAAGCTCGAATGCGGCCGGGCGCCTCCGGATGACAGCTTGCTGGTGATCGCGTTCGGCGTGGTGACGCCCAAGGGCACGATCCCGATCACGCTCGGCATCCAGCTCCAGCGCGCAGGTAAGAGTGCGGCCACCAAGGCCGCTCCTGTGTTCGTCCATGCGATCGCGAACTATCTGCGCTGATCTGCCTCGTGGCTGCGGGCGTCCGGGGCGCATCGAACCCGCGTGATCGCCCACCTGCTGTTGCTCGTATCGATGGGTGTCCGCGGACGTCCGCGGACACAACGTGACCGCCGTCTGCGTCCCCGATCGTCGCAGTCGCGACGGGTGCGACAGGTCGCCCCTCCTCGAAACCATCCGCCAAGTGCCTGTCCTCATGAGGGAACGGGCTGGCCCAGAAGCAGCAAATGGGTCCTCTCGTGCGCGGCGCTGCCGCAGGAGAACGAATCATGACGACCCGCCTTCAGACCATCGCCACTGCCCAGAAGAAAACCCGCATTCGCGACGCCATCTTCGCCTGCTTCGTGGCCCTCGCGGCCGCGGTTGCGATCACGTCGGTCACCACCGCCGCAGAGGCCGCCAACATCTCGCAGCGCTAAGGAGGCTTGCCATGAATCGCCTCGGCACCATCACGGCAAACAACAAGCGCAACCGACTCCGCGATCTGTTCTTCGCGTGCTTCGTAGCTCTCGCGGCTACGCTCGCCATCACCGCGATGGCAGAGGACTACGCCACGCAACTCACGCAACGCTGATCGCTCCCCGCGACGCGTTCGCGTCCAGGAGCCATCATGTACCGCCATCGTTATCGGGCGCGCGCCCTCAAGTTCGCGCTACTCGTCGGCTTGATCGCCGCACTCACCAAGATCCTCTAGTCGTCCTCGGTACGTCCGTGCCAAGGAACCTCGATCGCGGTCACGCTCTGCGCGTCGATGTCGATCACCGTCGGTTCGCGCTCGCACTCCCACGTGGTGACGTTCGCGAACATCGTCGAACCCACGGTCCACACACCGCCGTCCTGGTGGATGTGACCGAACAGATGTAGCCGCGGCGCGACCTCGCGCACGCGTGCGAGTAGATCCGCACAACCGGCACGCTCCACCATTCCCGAGCGATCGCCGATGCCTTCGGGCGGGCCGTGCGTGATCAACACGTCGATGCCGCGCGGGATCCTGGCCCACACCGCCTCGAGCGGCGCCCCGCGCGGCAAGTTGAACGCCCAGTCGTGGAACGCGGGTTGCCACGGGCTGCCGTAGAAGCGCAGACCGTCGAGCGTGATCTCGCTGTCCTCGAGATAGTGAAACGGCGCGAACATCGCGCGTGCCGCCGCAGGATCCTCGGCGAGTCCGCAGTCGTGATTGCCGGCGACGACGATCTTGTAGCGATGCGGCAACGACGCCAACCACGCCGCCGCGCGCGTCAGTTCCTCGAGATCGCCGCGCCGGCACATGTCGCCGGCGTGGATCAGCACGTCTCCATCGGGGACGTGCAGATCGTCCGTGAACAGGTGCGTGTCCGCGATCGCGACCAGCCTCATGCCTTGAGATCACCGACCAGCATGGTCAGCAGCATCCGGCAGTCCTGGTAGACGCCGGGGAGCTCGCGCAGACCGTCGAGCGTGTCGAGCAAGCGGAAGCTGTCGACGAGCCGCGCCGTGACGTACCACTTGTCGGGCAGGGCGCCGCCCGCTTCGAAGTAGCCGCGCTCGAACTCGGCCACGAACGTGTCGTCGTAGCGTGGCGCGTAGCGAAACAGACTGCCGACATCGACCAGCTCCGAGCCTGTCCCCGCACTCTCCCAGTCGATCACGCCCTGGATCCTCCAGCGGTCGCCATCGGCACGCTGCACCAGGATGTTGCGGCCGCCGATGTCGTGGTGACACAGCACCTGGGATCCCCAGCCGAGCCGATCGGCGCTCGCTTCGTACGCGGCGAGTAGCGCGGTCGCGAGCGGATTGCCCATCCGCTCGCGTGCGCGGCTGTCCGCGAGCAGCGCGCGTGCGTGCGCGAGGAGAGGGGCCACGTCCCAGCGATCCTTCGCGTCGAGCGGCTCGGTCCGCGCGACCCACGCGAACAACCGACCGAGCGGATCGGCGAGCGATGCGAACGCGGCCGGAGGCTCCTTGGTACGGCAATCGTCGAGCGTGGTCCCCTCGATAAAGCGGTAGACCACGGCCTTGCGATCGGCGTCGGTGCGCACGATCTCGGGTACGGGCAGCACGCCTGCAAGCCGCGTCAGCGTCTCGACCTCGTCGCGAAACGCCTTCCGCCCACCAGCGTAGTGCTTGACCACCACGACCTCTCCGGTGGTCATCGTCAACTTGTGCAGCGTGTTCGTGAAGCCGCCCTGCAGCGGCTCGAACTTCGCGATCGGCGACTCGACCAGCGCCTGCAACTCCTCGCGCGTGACTGGAATCCACGGGTACAGACGCGCGTCATGCACGGCCCCAGTCTACCCTCGGCGCTGTCATGAATGCCGACGAGTTTCGCCGCCTGGGACACGCCATGGTCGATTGGATCGCGAGTTATCGTGAATCGCTCGAGGAGCGTCCGGTGATGAGCACCGTGGTACCGGGCTCGATCCGCGCGACGCTGCCGACCCGCGCGCCCGAACAACCAGTCGGGCTCGCCGATGCGGTCGCTATGCTCGAGCGAGATGTCCTGCCGGGGATCACGCACTGGAACCATCCCGCGTTCTTCGCCTACTTCCCGTCCAACACCAGCTACGCGTCGATCCTCGGCGAGCTCGCGTGCGCCGGCCTCGGTGCGCAGGGGATGAGCTGGCAGACGTCGCCGGCATGCACGGAGGTCGAGGAGGTCGTGCTCGAGTGGCTGCGCCAGCTCGTCGGGTTGTCGACGGCGTGGACCGGCGTGATCCAGGATACGGCGAGCACCGCGACGCTTGGCGCGTTGATCTGCGCACGCGAGCGCGCCTCGAACCTGAGCCAGGCCGCGCAGGGCTTGCAGGGTGGAGAGCCTCCACTCGTTGTCTATCACTCGTCGCACGCGCACAGCTCCGTCGAGAAGGCCGCGATGCTCGCCGGCTACGGCAAGGCACACCTCCGCGCGATCGACGTCGATGCGAGCTTCGCGATGCGTCCCGATGCGCTCGCGTCCGCGATCGAACGCGATCGCGCCGCGGGGCTACACCCGTGTGCGGTGGTCGCGACCACGGGGACCACCAACACGACGGCATTCGATCCGATCGGTGCGATCGCCGAGGTCGCGCGTGGGCTGTGGATCCACGTCGACGCCGCGATGGCGGGCACCGCGATGGTGTTGCCGGAGTGCCGGCCGTTGTGGGAGGGCATCGAGCGCGCGGACTCGCTGGTGTTCAACCCGC
>JANNBP010000170.1:0-111110 GCA_031385555.1 Deltaproteobacteria bacterium
TGTGGTGGTCACCACAAACAGCACCACTTCGGCCGCCTAAAGATCATGGGTTCGTCGGACGACCGCACGTTCACGTGGCACACCGACGAGGGCGTCATGTCCGCGACGACGGGCACGCCGTGGGAGTTCGTGGAGGAGGACTCAGTCCCACACGGGACCGGAGCCGGCTGAGCTGCTCCTCTGCCGGTCGGTCGGCATACTCGCGTGGATGAGAGTTCCGATCCTTTGACAACTGAATAGCTTCCCAGCACACGGGTCCCTAGTGACGGCTCGTGTTGCCTTAGATGACCAGGTGATTGTCGCCGAAGGACAGGTGCGCGCCTTTGTCGACAAATCCTCAGTCCCACACGGCGGGACCGAAGCTCGCTGCCGGCGGGAGCGCAGGACGAGGACTCAGTCCCACGCGGGGACTTGGTGCTCGCGGTGCTTCGTGCTCTCGCGGGCGCTCGCCACAGGAACCAAGCGCCTCGGGGTGGCGAAGGGTTGGCTCTCTCTCCCGTCGCGGGTCAGCGCGCGAGGGTCTTGACGAGCGCGAGCGGAGCGCGAGGGATCGGTCCCACGGTGCTCGCGGTGCTTCGTGCTCTCGCGGGTGCTCGCGACCAGGAACCCAAGCTCCTCGGGGTGGCCGAGGGTGGGCGCGCTCTCGCCCGTCGCGGGTCAGTGCGCGAGGGCCGTGACGAGCGCGAGCAGAGCGCGCGCGATCGATGATGATTCGTCGCCGCGGCGGTCGATCGCGAGAGCGCAGCGTGATGGCGCTCGGCGTGGCCCTCGCGCAAGCTGACCCGCAGGGCGAGAGTGCCCACCCGAGGCACGAGCTTCTTCACTACAGCAAACGTCGTCGGATCCTGGGCTTGCCGATCCGTGTGGAACTTGGTGCTGAGCCGTTGCCCCGAGGCACTTGGCTTGCACCGTTCTCTGGTCCTGGACGGCCGGTCGGATCGTCGGAGCTGCTCGCAACCACGTGCGGCGCGCGGCGCAACGGGCACCAAACGTGACCCGCATCCGATCTAGCTCGCCAGCCGCGACTGTTCTACCAGCCGCGTCGCCAGCTCCGCGTCACGCTCGTCGATCACGGCGACCAGCAGCGTGCCGACCGCCTCACCCGCGCCGAAGAAGACTGCCGCGACTTCAGCGGCGCTCTCTTCATCGTGCCAGGTCGTCAGAAAGCCATCGCCGTCACGCTCGACGAGCAGATCATCGATCCGATCATGTAACGCCTCCGACGCCAGGCCGGAGCACACGAAGTGCGTGCATCCCGCGGCGAACAGCGAGCGAACGACTGATTCGTGAACGACCGGGTCTCCGTGGGCTGTCAGCAGTGCCACGACCGGCCGGCCGACCTGTGCTGCGAGCAGATTGCCGACCTCGCTCGGCGAGACCATCGCGAGGAGCCGGTCGCCGGCTGCCAAATAGTATTCGCTCACGGCATGTCGGGCGGCGGATCGCTGGAACCAGGTGTCACACCCGGCGAGTCAGAAGGACTCACCGGCTTCGTACCGCTGATCGGCACGTCTAGGTTGTCTGGACCGCTGTCGGACGGCACGACCACCGGCTTCGCAGGACCCGTGGCTTTCGATTCGCCGAGTTGGGGTGCTGGAGCCTGCGTATGCGCGCGGCACCCGGCGAGGAGTGCGAGCAGAAGGAGTGTTCGCATGTGCGTGGCCTTTGCGATCCGCATGCCTTACTTCACCGTGATCATCATGATCGACGTGGTCGCGGTATCCGTCGTGACGCTGACCAGATACGCGGCGGTCGCGCTCTTGATCTGCATGCGCAGGCCACCGGCGAGCTCTTGTTGCGCCTCGACGACCATGCCCTTGGTCTTGATGTACTCGACGAGCTCGGCGTGGACGACATCGCGCTTGCGCGGCACGTTGCAGCCGAGATCCTTGTTCGGCAGCTCCTTGCAGTTGATCGCGTCCGCCGGGATCGGGAAGCCACCCGGCCCCTCGCGGAACCGGCGATCCGTTGCAGGACCGCCCTTGTCGGTGAAGAACGTCCCGGTCGGCTCGGAGGTCTCCGGCGTGCCGCGCCCCGAGCCACCGCAACCGAGTAACAACGCAAAGACGATCCACCTCATGCGGCCACGGTATCAGGTAGTTTCTCGCCATGAAGCTGGGAGAGCTGGAAGGCACGCAGTGGTCGGGAACGAACGAGCTGTGGCTGGATCCGTCGGGCGACGAGGCCGACAAGAGCGAAGCGACGCTGCAGATCGAGGCCTCCAAGCTGTCGTACACCTGGAGCCAGGAGGGTACGCAACACGGGGGCTCGATCACGTGGAACGAGGATCGCGCCGCGTTTCAAGACACCTTCCACGCGTCGACGCCGATGGCGCTCGAGCACGTCGCCGGCTCGTGGGCGCTGCTCGACGTCGAGGGGACGTACCCCGCTCCCGAGGGTCCGCCGTGGGGCTGGCGGATCTATCTGTCGCTGCGCCCCGGCGACGAGGAGCTGGTGCTCCAGATGCTCAACATCACGCCGTGGGGCGAGGATGGTCGCGCGGTGCGCATGATCTGCAAGCGCGCCTAGCGATCGTCGAACGCGAGGATCGAGAGCGGTAAGAACGCGACGAGGATCGGCATCCACAGCGGTTGCACGAGCACGCCGATCGCACACAGCAGCGACGCGACCAGCAGGATCGCGACACGACCCCGCGCGTAGATCCGGCGCTTGGTCGGTCCGAGGAATGGCAGCACGACATCGAGCGGGATCACCGCGAGCGCGCATTCATTCCACTGCAGCGACGGGATCGGTGACAGCATCACCAGGATCCACACGAACAAACCCCACACCACGAGGTGCAGGGTGGCCCACGCGACGGCGAGCGTCTCGCCTCGTCGAGGATGCAGCGCCCCGGCACCCGCGGCGAGAAACAGCAGCGGGACGATCAGCGACACGCCACCGAGCGCGCTCCACAGCGCGGGCTGGATCTGGACGAGCACGTAGACCAGCACCGCGGCGTAGCCCACGCAGGCCGCGAGCCTGCGCCGCGCTCGCGACCGCGCGATCAAGAGCGGCAACGCGAACACCAACGTCAGCGCGAGGATCCCGGATCGTCCCGTCGGCCCCCCGGTCGCGAACTCCGGGCCCTTGCGCTTGTAGACCTGGCGTGGCGCGGCACCGAGGCGCTGCTCGATCACCGAGCGAAAGATCGCGGGGTTCCACATCGCCTGCCACACGGTCGGGTGCTCCTCGAGCGAGCGGCCGAACACGAAGTCCGCGATCGCGACGAGCGGCGGCGCCGACGCATAGCCGCGCGCACCGAGCTCGCGATACGTCAGCGGATACTCGGCGTCTCCTCCAACCGCGAGCTTCCCGTCGGTGGCCTCGTTGACGACGTCGCGGATCCGCGTCGTGCAGTTCTCGCTGAAGTGATCGTAGTGGTAGCGACTGTCGGCGCCCTCGAGTGCCGCCCACAGCTTGGTCTCGACCGCGCGCGCTTGCGCCTCGGTGAGCGGCAGCGTCTGCACGAAGATGTCGCGGTCCTCGGCCTCGTAGAACGCCATCATGCCGGCGAACGTCAGCGGCTCGACCCAGAACTCCTGCCGGCCGCGCAGGAAGCTCCAGATCATCGGCGCCCCCTCGTGGAAGTCGGTCACTCCGAAGTTGAAGCACATCGGATCGCGATGCTCGTCGTGATAGCGGACGCAGATCGCCGCGTGCCCGAACTTCTCGAACACGACGGTCCCGACGCCGAACGTCATCACGTCGATGAACGGCGCCCGATCCTCGATCCCCGGCTGCGACTGCGCGTTCGTCGTCAACGCGAGGATCAGCGCGAGGACGAGCGCCTTCACGGCGCGGGCGGCTTGTCGAACAGCTTCGAATCGACCGTGGGGTCGAACACCACGCTCTTGAGATCGAGCTTCGTGGTGCGCGGACCACCGGCGGAGTGCCGCTTGTGCGCGACCTTGAGGCCCGTGATGTCCTTGTAGTCCGAGAAGTCGTCGATCTCGGAGACCGGACCCTCGGTGTAGGTCAGGCGCGACAGCAGCTTCGTCTGCTTGTGGAAGTAGAGGTAGAGGTCGATGCCCTGCGGCGTGCGCAGCTTGACCACCGAGTGCACCTTGCCGTCGAGCGACGGATCGGCGTGCTTCGTGATCGGCGCGTCGGGGACCACCGTGAGCTTCGCGTTGGGCTCGGACGCCTTCAACAGAATTAGCTCCGGCTCGCGCCAGCGCTCGAAGTCGATCGAGGCCATGTCGGCGCCGCCGATCTCGTTGAGCTCCTGCTTGGTGCCTTCGGTATTGGGGGCGAGCTGCCAGCCCTGCTTGCCGTCGACCGCGACGACGACCTTGACGCGACCCGCGAGCAACGCGTCGATCCGCATCTTGTCGGGCACCAGGAACACGCGCTCGATCTCGACGGGCACGGTCTTGCCCTGGATCGTCGTCGTGCCGGCCGCGAGCATCTTGAAGCCCTTGAGCGCCGCGAGCTTCGCGCGCCCGCCCTTCGCGGTCAGCGCCTCTTCGATCAAGACCTTCGCGGCCGCGGCATCCTTCGGATCGATCGGGCGATCAGGCTCGATCACCGGCGCGTTGACCGGCTCGGTGAACGCGACCTTCTGGTACTTCCAGCCCACCGCCTTGAGCTTCGGCTCGAGATCCTTCGCATCGCCGACGAGCACCATCACGAACGCCTTCGGGTCGAGGATCTCCGTCGCCGCGCGCTTCGCACTCTCGACGTCGACCTTGCCGACCGCGATCGGATAGTTCTGCAGGTACTCGCGACCGAAGCCGTGCAGCTCGGCTCCGATCAACGCGGCGCCGAGATCCGCGGCGGCCTGAAACCGCAGGCCGTACCCGCCCGCGATGTTCGCGATGGCGCCGTCGAGCTCGGCCTGGGTCGGACCATCCTTCGCCATCCTCGCGATCTCGGCGAGCAGGATCTTCGCGGCCACCACCGCCTCGGGGCCGCGCGCGGACGTCGTCGCCACGAAGCTGCCCTTATCGAGGTTGCGATCGAACGACGACGTCGCCAGGACGCGCGTGATGTCGCTGTGCATCGCCTTGAATAGCCGCGACAGTCCGCCACCGCCTAGCGCGTAGTTCCACACCAGGGTGTCGAAGAACCGCGGGTCGTCATGCTTGATGCCGAACTGCGCGATCCGGATATGCGCCTGCGCCTGCCCCGGTTTGTCGACGAGCCGGATCCGGCTGCCCGACAGTCCGAGATCCTTGAACGAGGGAGCCGGCGGCACCGGGCCCTTGGCCCAGCCACCGAAGGAGCGTTCGAGATCTCCCTTGAGCTTCTTCAGATCGACGTCGCCGCTGACCACCAGCATCGCGTTCGCGGGGACGAACCACGCCTTGTGCCACGCGACGAGATCCTCGCGGCGGAGCGCCGTCACGCTCTGCTCGTTGGTCACCCAACCGCGCACGTGGCTGTCGCCCCACAGCAGATTTTGCACGTGGATCGCGGCGAGCGAGCCGGCGTCGTCCATCCGCGTGCGGATCGCGCCGATCGCTTGCTCGCGCACGCGCTGCAGCTCGCTGTCGGGGAACGCCGGCTGCGTCAGCATCTCGGGCACGAGCTCGAGGCAGGTGCCGAGGTTGCGTGCGAGCACGCTGCACGACAGCAGCGTCGCCTCGTAGGTCGCATCGGCGGAGATCGTGCCGCCGACGAAATCGATCGCCTTCGCGATCGCCAACGCATCGCGGCGCTTGGTGCCCTTGACCAGCATGTCGCCGGCGATCTCGGCGACCCCGAGGCGGGACTGCGGCTCGTGCATCCGACCCGCGCGGACCGCGACCTGGATCGACACCACTGGCAGGCGGTCATTCTTGACGACGTGGACTTGCAGCCCGTTCGCGAGCTTGAACGACTCGATCGCGGGCAACTCGACGGGCAGCGGTGCCTTTGCCACGGGTGGTGGGATCAGATCGGTCTTGCCGGTCCACGGATCGTTGACCACCGGCTTGGTCTCCGGCGGCTTCGCCACGTTGGTATCGCCATCGCCGGGCAGCACCGGGATCGGTGCGGGTGTCGGCTTGGGGCCGCACGCGGCGGCGAGACAAGCGAGCGTCAGGAAAACGAGGCGTTTCACTTCGCACCTCCGGTCGGCGGCTTCGTGCGTTCACGTGGCGGCATCACCACGATCGTCGCGAGGTCGGGGTTCATGTACTTCTTGAGGACGCGCTGGATATCGGCAGTCGTGATCTTCTCGATCTCGTCGATGTCGCGCATGAACGCGGTCGGATCGCCGACCAGCACCCAGCTGCGGCCGATCGCCTGCCCGAGCCCCTGCGCGTTCTCGAGCGAGAACGTGAAGCCCGACTGCACCTGGTTCTTCGCCTTGCGCAACTCGTCGTTCGACGGCCCGCGCGTCGCGAGCTTGCTGATCTCGTCGAGGATCGCCGCTTCGAGCCCGTCGGCCTGCGCCGGATCGAGGAACGCGCCGAGCGCGATCGTCATCCCCGGCTCCT
Organism: Deltaproteobacteria bacterium; assembly: GCA_031385555.1. GTDB lineage: Bacteria > Myxococcota_A > Polyangia > Haliangiales > Haliangiaceae > JABFXX01. The sequence goes on from JANNBP010000170.1 coordinate 6,426, forward strand.
CGCGGATCACCGCTTCCATCCCACCGTCGAGCCCGAGCGGACGCTTGGTCTTCGGATCGGGCTGCTTGATCCGGCTCTTGAGGCGGCTCGAGTCACCCGCGCCGAGCAGGATCGAAGACAGCTGCAGCGCGTAGATATCGCGGTCCTTTGCGGCCGGCACGTGAAAGCCAACCATCACGAGCCCGACCTGACCGGGCTCGACGACCTCGCGCTTCTTCTTGGTCTGCGCGGGCTCGGCGGTCGCCGGGCGCGGAGGTTCCGGCGCCTTCGGGATCGGACCGAAGTGCTTCTCTGCCGAGGCCTTCACCGCCGCGGCCGTGGTCTTGCCCACGACGACGAGCAGCGCGTTGTTCGGCTGGTAGTACGCGTCGTAGAACTTCTTGAGCTCGTCGGGCGTGACCTGATCGAGCTCCTTCGCATTGCCCTGGGCCGGCGACGCGTACGGATGCTTGGTGTACGCGATCGACAGGAACTTCAAGAAGCCCTTCGCGATCGGCGCGTTCTCCTGCTGCGCGATCTCCTGCTTCACGACCTCGCGCTCGACCTTCACCATCTCGGGTCGGAACATCAGGTTCCGCATCCGATCGGCTTCGAGTTGCAGCACGTAGTCGAGGTAGTCGGCCGGGACCGTGTTGATGAACTGCGTCGCGTCCTCATCGGTCGCCGCGTTGAGCACGCCGCCAACGCTCTGGAGATATTGCTGATGAGCATCGGACCGCAGGTGCTGCGTGCCCTTGAACATCATGTGCTCGAACATGTGGGCGGAGCCGCGGCGATCACGGGGCTCGTCCTTGCTACCCGCGCGATACCAGAGCTGGACCGAGACCACCGGCGTCTCGGTGGCGAGCACCGCGACCTCGAGACCGTTGGCCAAGGCGAACGTCTCGATCGTGGGTAGCTTCGCGATCGCTCTGGGTTTTGCGGGGGGTGCGGGTTGCGAGCCGGCAGGAGTAACGAGCGCGGCGACCGCGACCGCCGAAACAATCAAGCGAAGCATCAGGACTCCCTCTGGTGCGCGGGACACTACCAAGGCCGGATAGGGTTGCCAGCCGATCACACGCACTTAGGGAGAGGAGTGCTAACCACCTAACAGGACTACCCGGCTGTTCACCATAAATAGAATTCTCCTGCTTGACTGGAATACGGTCCGAGTCCAGAGTGGCCTCACATCGCGGCCAAGCGAGGTCGCTGACGAAGAGTGAGGTGAGTGCCGTGGCAAGAGTGCAAGCTTCTGTCGATGAGAGCCGGATGATCGATGTCACCGGTGTCAAAGTGTTTTCTGCGACCAAGGCCAAGGAGCGCGAGCTCCTGGGTGAGCTGATCACTGACTGGATCCGCAGCCATCCCGATCACGAGATCGTGGACAAGATCGTCACACAGAGCTCGGATTCCGAGTTTCACTGCCTGACCATCACGTTGTTCTACAAGCACAACAAGGCCTAGCGGGCGCTACCCGTTTGCTCAGCCGCTTGACCGGGCTGTAGCGATCGGGTACCCACGGTCCTCCCCATGGAGAACACGTTCGGAAAGCCCGTCGAAGTCGAGGTTCGCGACAGCCTCGAGAAGGCGATGAAGATCCTCAAGCAGAAGATGTCCAAGGAAGGCATCCTGCAAGAGCTCAAGCGTCGTCGGTTTTACGAGAAGCCCAGCGTCAAGAAGAAGCGCAAGACGCGCGAGGCTCGCAAGCGCCTTCGCCGCGAGATGAAGCGCCGCGTGACGCCGCAGACCGAACGCCCGGCCCGTTAATCAGACACGTACGTGTCTGATTGGGTCGAGGTGATCGTCTCGGTCGGTGCAGCCGATGTCGATGACATCGCTGCTCTGATCGTTTCGGAGATCGCTGCAGCGGCTGCGGGGACCGAGCAGCGTGGAGATGAAGTCGTGTTCTGGGTCGCGCGTGAAGATGCGCCGGCCGTGCTCGCGACCACGCGAGATGTGGTGACCCGGTGGCAGGCCAATGGTGCCGCCGTGGATCCGGCGCGCGTCAAGCTCGCCGATGCCGTCCCCGAATCCGAGTGGCGCGATGCGTGGAAGAAGTACTTCCACGTGACGCGGCTGACGCGGCAGTTCGTCGTGGTGCCGAGCTGGGAACACCACGCGCAGGCCGCCGATGACGTCGTGATCGATCTCGATCCCGGCATGGCGTTCGGCACCGGCACGCACGCGAGTACGCGGCTGGTGATGGAGGAGCTCCAGGACATCGCCGACCGCGAGCTCACGCCGACGCGCATCCTCGATGTCGGCTGCGGTTCCGGGATCCTCGCGATCGCGGCCGTCAAGCGATGGCCGTCGGCGACCTGCGTGGCGATCGACAACGATCAGCTCGCCGTCGATGCGACCAACGACAACGCGTCGATCAATCGCGTCGCGGATCGGATCGTGGCGTCGCTCGACCCGCTGGCGTCCCTCGGCGAGCAGTTTCCCCTCGTGCTCGCGAACATCCAGGCGCACGTGCTGCGTGCGCTGATGTCCGACCTGATCGCGCGCGTCGCGGTGGGTGGAAACCTGATCCTGTCGGGGCTGCTGACCCCCCAGGCCGAACCGCTCGCGCACGAGTTCGTCGCCGCCGGGATGCGCATCCTGAGACTTCGAGCGAGCCAGCACGATCCGCAGTGGTCGTCGGTGACGCTGACGAAATGAGGATCTTCGTCCGACCGGAGACGCTGGCGAAAGGCGAGCTCCGGATCTCCGGCGACGAGCATCACTATCTAGGTCGCGTGCGGCGCGCGCGGATCGGCGATGCGGTCGAGATCGTCGACGGGCAGGGACGTCGAGCCGCCGCGACGATCGTGACGATCGGCGACGAGACGGTGTTGGATGTGACCGAGCCCGAGACGATCGTCGGCAAGCCGCCGCACGTGCGTGTGCTCGTGCCGCTGATCAAGGGCGACCGGATGGACGTCTGCATCGAGAAGCTCGTCGAGGTCGGCGTCGACTCGATCGTGGTGTGGCCGGCGGCGCGCTCGGTCGCGCGGCTCGATGATTCGCGTCGCGAAGGTCGGCTCGCGAAGTACCGCGCGGCGGTGCAGGCAGCGGCGCGCCAATGCGGACGCGCGCAGGTCCCCGACCTGACGCACGCGAGTGATCTGGCGGCGGCGATCGCGAGTCTCCCACCCGGGAAGCGCGTGGTGCTCGATCCGTCCTCGGAGGTGCAGCTCGTCGTCGAAGACGAAGTCGAGGTCACGATCGCGAGCGGTCCGGAGGGTGGACTCACGCCCGACGAGCTCGAGCGGCTGGTCGCAGCCGGCTTCGTCGCGGTCGGCCTCGGGCCGCGGGTACTGCGCGCAGAAACCGCACCGACGATCGCCGTCGCCTTGATCCGCCACGCCTCGCGCAGCTGATCCTCGTCGGGTGAACGAGCTCACCCTGCACCGACCGCCGACGCGTGCGTGCACGGATCAGCATGATCCAGATCTGGCGGCGCTAGATCCGAGTCGCGGTGCCGATGGCCAGATCGAACGAGTAGCTCACACCGTCGAGCACGAGCGTGGTCGGCGCAGCGTTGCCGCCATACGTCACCTGCGCGGTCGCATCGAACGTCCGGAGATCGCCGTCGCGCGTGCGGTCGACCGAGACCGTGAAGTCGATCGTGCCGAGCGTCGGGATCGATTGCGCCGCGAGGTAGCGGACCTGCGTGTACGTCGCGGCGAAGCCGAGGTCGTAGTCGGCCTGCACGCCGTTGGTGATCACCGAGGTCTGCAGCGACAGCGTGTCGGGTCCGAAGAACCGCGCCTTGCCGAGGGCGATGTCGCGGATCTCCCAGGTGACGGTGCGAGAGATCGCCGTCATGTTGATCGGGCCCATCGTCTGCGCGCCGGTCTGCGTCAGGGTGAAGTGCGAGTCGTGGCCGGTGCCGTCGCACGGGACCAGCGGATCGCCCGGGGTGGTGGACGGGCCGTGGCAGAAATAGCTGAAGTCGAAGTCGAGCGCGCCCAGCACGCCGGTGCCCGAGTACTCGAGGCCGCTCGCGCCGGTACCGGTCAGCGTGAAGCCGTCGGGATAGTTGCCGCGCGACAGATCGGCGACGATCAGCTGCGCCGGGAACTCCGCGGCGAGGTGTGCGGCGAGGATCGCGGCGACCTCGTCGTTGTCCTGCGCGAGCAGCGCGGGATCCGTCGGGTCCGTCGGATCGGTTGGATCCGTGGGATCGGTCGGATCCGTCGGATCCGTCGGGTCAGTCGGATCGTTGTTGGAACCACCACACGCGGCAAGCGCGAGGACAGCAGCTGCACCTAGAAGAGAAGCTCTCATGTCCTCTGGTTTCAGCAAGCAGCGAACCAGCGCAAGGTCGCGTTGCCTCGTCGGCCGACGTGACATCGGCGCGCGAACGTACAGATCAACACGAGCGCGATGCGAAGTTGCGGGAGAGGTGCCGCGTCACGCGAGCCGTTGTCACCGACGTTGATCGTGACGTGCGGTTTCTCGGTGCTCCGACGCGAGCGGACGCTCGCAGGCGGCTCGCTGTCGTCATCGTGGGGTGACGTGGCCAGGATAGAGAACGCGCTATTCGTAGCGGTATTGCCATGTTACGGTCTGCGAATGCGTCCAGCTGGGACTGCGATGCTCCTTCTGTGCCTTGCCGGGTGCGGGACGGATGCAGTCCCGCCCCAGGTCGGCAGCAGTCCGCTTCGGCGGCTCAGCGACACCGAGTATCAGTACGCGCTGCGCGATCTGTTTCTCGGCCTCGAGGTCCAGACGCCCCCGCTGCCCGGGGAGAGCTCGCCCACCGGCTTCGATAACGACATCGCCTCCCAGGCGCCGTCCGACGTCCGCATCGCTCGCTACGAGACGATCGCGAACCTCTACGCCGCCGCGGTCACCGTCGACGAGGCGGCGGTGACCGCGCTCACCGGCTGCGCCGACCACTCCACGCCCACGCTCGCCGCGAGCTGCAGCAGCGCGTTCATCCGTCAGTTCGGCTTGCGCGTCTATCGCCGACCGCTGACCACCGAGGAGCACGATCACCTCGCGCAGCGCTTCACGAGCTGGACCACCGCGCTCGATTTTCAGGGCGCCGTCCAGCTGACCGTCAGCACGATGCTGCAGTCGCCGCAGTTCTTGTATCGCGCCGAACCGCTCGAGGCCGTCGAGGTCGGTGTGTTCCACGTGCCCGTCGAGCCGTACGCCATGGCGAGCCGGATGTCGTTCTTCTTGTGGGGCAGCATCCCCGACGACGAGCTCCTCACCGCCGCGGGTGCCGGTGACCTCACGACGGAAGACGGCGTGCGCTCGCAGGCGGCTCGGATGCTGGAGGATCCACGCGCACTGCGCCTGGTCTGGGATTTTCACCGGCAGTGGTTGGCGCTCGATCACATCCTGTTCGAGGAGCACGAGGTTCGTATCGCCGACATCGATGCGCAGTGGACGGCGGCGACGCAGAGGTCGGCGCTGCTCGAGTCGCAGCGGTTCGTCGAGCAGTCGTTTCGTTCGCAGGGCACGTTCGGCGATGTCCTGACCGGCCGCCATGCCGTCATCGACGGCGAGATGGCGCGCGTCTACGGCGTTGCCGCCGGAGAGGTGGAGCTCGCCGAGGATCAACGCGCCGGTCTCCTGACACGCACCGCGTTCCTCGCCGGGTTCTCGCATCGCGGCGGAACGTCCCCGCCGATCCGCGGCAACGCGATCCTCGTGCGCCTGCTCTGTCAGCTGCCGACGTCGCCGCCGCCGGATGCCGATCTGTCGATGCCCGTCGCGATGCCGGGTGAGGGTCCGAAGACCAATCGCACGCTGTTCGAGGAGCGCACGTCGGCACCTGCCTGCCAGGGCTGTCACGAGTCGCTCAACGGGTTCGGCTTCGGCTTCGAGCACTACACCGCGAGCGGCGCGTACATCACCGAGCAAGCCGGCTTGCCGATCGACGCGAGCGGTCAGCTGATGTTCACCGACGTCGACGGCCCGTTCGCGAATGCGATCGAGCTGTCCTCCGAGCTCGCGCGCAGCGAGCTGGTGATGGACTGCGCGGCGCGACGCTGGGTGCAGTTCGCGCTCGGCCGGCTGCCGGCGGGTCGCGAGTCCGGCCTGGTTGGAGGGATCGCGAATCGCTTCGTCGAGGGCCATGGCGACTTCCGCGCACTGTTCACCGACATCGTGACGTCGCCGCTGTTCCGCACGCGAAAGGTGCCGCCAGAGGGGTCGAGATGAGTATCCGTCGTCGACAGCTCCTGCAAGCGCTCGGTATGGGTGGGCTCGCGAGCCTGCTCGGCTCGACGCGCACGAAGGCTGCACCCGACCAGCTGCCGAAGCGCGTGGTGTTCTTCGTGACTCCGCACGGCCACCCGCCGAAGTCGTGGGTGATGCCGGTGCCTGGCGGCCCGACGACGACGGTGGCAGAACGCGACCTCACGCCGCTCGCGCGCGACGAGCTCAGCACTACCTTGCAACCCCTGCATCCCTTTCGTGATCGGCTCCTCGTCCTCGAGGGCCTCGCGGATACGGTGAACCTCGCGAACCTGTCGGATGCGCTGCGCGACGGTGCCGACAACAACAACCACTCGCTCGCCGTCGCCGGTCTGCTCACCGGGAATCGCGTGTTGCAGAGCCCGGGCGTGCCGTGCACGGGTGGTGCGCGCTCGATCGATCAGGAGCTCGCGTTGCGCTTCGCTGCGCCCGGTCGCTTCGGTTCCCGCATCTACGGCGGGGACTACGTGCCCAACCTGACCGTCGCGCCGTTCTCGTTCCTCGGTGCGGGCCAGGCAGCGCCGCTCGTCTCGTCGCCGCAGGTCGCGTACAACGACTTGCTCGGCATCTACGTGCCGCCGCCCACGGGGCAGACACCGGATCGCGCGGAGATCCTCGATTCGTTCCGCCCGTCGGTGCTCGACACCGTCGGGCGCGAGTACGAGTTCCTGTCGGCCCGGCTCGATGCCGAGGGTCGCGAGCGCTTGTCCTCGCATCGCGCGTTGATTCGCGAGCTCGAGAACAACCTCGGCGCTGGTCCCTCCGCGCTGTGCGACACCACGTTCGATGCGAGCGGCCACAAGATCACGCAGTTCTCGCGGCTGATTCGCATGGCGTTCGCCTGCGACCTGACGCGCGTGATCACCTTCCAGGTGCCGGTCCCGCAGCCGCCCGAGTTCGGCTATCCCGCCGACGCGACGGTGCACTTCTACGCGCATCGCTCGATCCCCGGCGGTAGCTCGTGCGGTGCGCAGTACGACCCGTTCGCCGAGCAAGCGATGATCGATCTGGGGGCGTGGTACGGCGCGCACTTCGCGTTCCTCCTCGAGCAACTCGACTCCGTGATCGAAGGCAGCGGCACGATGCTCGACAACACGCTCGTCGTCTGGCTCACCGAGCTCGCCACGCCGACGCACCTCCACAACGACGCGTTCGCGGTGCTCGCCGGCGGCGGCAACCTCGGTCTACGCACCGGTCGCTACGTCCGCTATCCACGCGATGGCGCGAGCCCGATGAGCAATACACCGCTCCTCGGTCCGGCGATGAATCGCCTGCACGTCAGCATCTTGAACGCGCTCGACCAGCCAGACACGAGCTTCGGGCTCGCGTCGGTGCCGGCAGCCAGCGGCGAATCGATCTCGCTGACCGGCCGGCTCGACGAGCTGTTCTGACGTGCAGCGGACCAGGCGAGCCCGAGACAGCTCGTAGTCGCTGGCGCAACTCGTGCTGGCCGCGGACGTCGGCGGCGACGTCAACTCCGAGCCTCGCCGGGCTACTGACCGACGAGCGGGCGCGTCTGCACGATGTACAGCTGGTCGCCGACATAGACCCATTCGATGTCGAGCTTGTTGTTCTTGAACACCTTGGTGAGCTCCCTGCTGGCCTGCGCGAGCTGCACGGCCTTCTGATCGCTCAGCACGGGCTTGCCCTTGTTCGGGTTCGGCACCTCGTGGACACCACCCTTCTCGTCGAACACCAGCATGGTCGGCTCGTCGGAGCGCGACAGCACGCGGATGCCGCGGTTGTACCAGCTGACGATCAGGCTCTCCGGAATCTTGCGGCCGTCGACGACTGCCATGCCGAGGCCGCTCTTCGCGTTGATCGTGTAGTTCTTGTCGTCGTCGGGATCGGTGGGGTGCACGGTGGCGACCACGCCGGCGGCGGTGGCAGGCACGGCGACCTGAACCAGCGCCGAGCCATACACGGTTCGCTGATCGATCCCGGCGAATGCGCGCGCATCGTAGGCGCGGAGTGTCCACGTCGAGGCCCACACGACCTTGATCGCGTTGCACACCGCCTCGTGGCCCTTCACGTTCGGGAGCGTGTCGTGGAGCCCCGCACCGGAGAAGCTGGCGAGATCCTCGGCGTTGGTGGAGCTGCGCACGAACACGCCCTGCTCGAGGGGGCCGAGGCGCTTCAGACCCTCGCCGACCTTGGTGCAGAGCTCCTTCGAGATCGGTGCGGTCTCGACCGCCTTGCGGAACGCCTCGAGCTTCGCCTTGCGGAGGTTCGGGTCCTTCTGCACCGCGGGATCGTCGAGCAGCGCAGCGAGTTGCTTGTCGAGGGTGTGCGCCTTGATGTGCTCGTCGTAGTACCTGAACGGGATGCCGAAGCCGGGCGGCACCTGGATGTTCGCGACCTTGCCGTGGATGATCTCGCCGAGGTTGGCGGACTTCGGACCGAAGATCACCTCGTCCTTCGCACGCATCGCGTCGAGGGTCCGCAGATCGTCGGACACGAGGTCGACCGTCGGAACCGTGACCTTCGGGACGGCCGCGCGCTTCGCCGTGTTCGCGGAGACCTCCTCCGGTGTCGCGACGCGGAGGGTGTGCGACGTGCCCTTGGCCTCGAAGAACACGATCTTGTCGTCGAGGTCCTTCAACTTGGTCTGCGCGTCGACCAGCCCGATGTTCGGAATCTTCCACCCCTTCGCACGCAGCGAGAGGTGCGAGAGCGGCGTCGAGAACGTCTCGCTGATGATGCCCGCGACCGGCGTGATGTCCGACAGCACGGCCTTGAGCACCACGATCTCGCCGGGGTCGAACGTCAACTGCTCCTCCGGAGTCTCCGCCGGCACGATGCGCAGCTTGCCGACCGAGCTCCCGGCGTTGAACGCGACGTACGACTGCGCCTTGTAGAGCTCGTCGTTGAGGACGAACGGCACGTCCTTCGTCGCCTTCGCCACCTTGACCTGGTAGTCGGAGTCGGGGCGGAACCGGATCTTGTCTCCGTTGTAGAAGGTCGCCTTGATCTTCTTGTAGGCGCGCTCGACGTGCGCGCTGGTCGCCTTGTCGCCGGCCCAGTACGCGAAGGTCCATTGATCGACGCTGACGTGGTGGACCACGTAGACCATCATGAAGTCCGGCTTGACCTCGTGATAGTTGCGATCGACGAGGTGGACCGCCGCGGGCGTCTTCGGCTTCTTGTAGAGCGCGCCGAAGATGAAGTCCTTGTGGACCGGATAGACGTTGACGTCGAAGTAGTAGATGGCGTCGGTCTTGAGATCGAGGACGAACTTCGCGAACCGCTCGCCGCCGAGCTCCTTCGAGTACGCCTCGAACGTGGCGACGTCGGGGATCTTTTCGACGTAGATCTTGCGAACGACGGGCGCGGGCGCGCTCGATCCGGATCCCGACCCGGATCCACTGCCTACCGCGACCCTCGCATCGGGCTCCGGCGCGCTTGCCCCGGCATCGAGCGCGGCGGCTTTTGCAGCATCCGGCGTCACCACGGGTGGTGGCTCCTTCTTCGAACCGCACGCGATCAGAGTCAGCACCAGGAGCAGATGACGCATCACGGGAAAGCCTAACGTGTAACGACGGGCCGTGATTCAAAGGTCGCGTGTTATCAGTGCGCATGCTGCGCGATCACTCGCTCGATCTGCTGTCCGGCAAGGTGACGATCGAGGAAGCCCACCCGATGCAGCCGCGGTGGGTGGCCGAGGAGGTCGCGGCGCGCTCGTACTTCGCAGCGAGCTTCGCGAACGTCACCGCCTTCGAGACCGATGCCGGCCTCGTGCTGGTCGACACCGGGAGCTTCGTGCTCGCGGATGCGACGCGCGAGCTGCTCAAGAAGGTCGTGCCGGCCCCCGCGCACACGGCGATCTGGACCCACGGGCACGTCGATCACTGCTTCGGGGTCGAGGGCTACGAGGCCGATGCGGGACGGCCGGTCCACGTGATCGCCCACGAGGCCGTGTCCCGGCGGTTCGCGCGCTACCAGCTGACGCGGGGCTACAACGACAAGATCAACGCGCGGCAGTTCCAGACCACGGCGGGGTTCCCCGCGGAGTTTCGCGCGCCCGACGAGGTCTACGCGGATCGCATCTCCAAGGACATCGGTGGCCGCCGCTTCGAGCTCCATCATGCGCTCGGCGAGACCGACGACGCGACCTGGGTGTGGGTGCCGGATGCGGGCGTGCTGTGTGCGGGTGATCTGGTGATCTGGGCGTCGCCGAACTGCGGCAACCCGCAAAAAGTCCAGCGGTATCCGCGCGAGTGGGCGCAGGCCCTGCGCGCGATGGATGCGTACGGCGCCGAGGTGCTGTGCCCCGGTCACGGCGTGCCGATTTTCGGGGCGGCGAACGTTCATCGACTGCTCGACGACACCGCGAGCTACCTCGAGTCGCTGGTCGATCAGGTGATCGCGCTGCTCAACCAAGGTACGCCGCTCGACGCGATCCTCGCTGCGGTCAAGCCGCCGGCGGAGCTGGCCTCGCGCCCGTACCTCGCGCCGATCTACGACGAGCCCGAGTTCGTGGTGCGCAACCTGTGCCGGCTCTACGGTGGTTGGTGGGATGGCAACCCGGCGCACCTCAAGCCGCCGCGCGAGGCGGAGCTCGCTCGCGAGCTGGCTGCGTTGGCGGGCGGCGCCGCGAAGCTGGCCGAGCGCGCACAGCAGGTCGAGGATCCACGGCTCGCCTGCGAGCTGATCGAGCTGGCGTTTCGCGCGGCGCCCGAGGATGCCGACATCGCCGCGGTGCGGAAGGACATCTACTCGCGGCGCGCGAAGTCCGAGCGCTCGCTGATGGCCAAGGGCGTGTTCGCGTCGGCTGCTAGATAGCAGTCTTGCGCACGACGAAGGCGCGCAGCAGGCGATTGATCGCGAGGTGCAGCACGCCGTACGCGAGCAGCGCGATCACGACCGGCATCAGGATGACGCCGCCGCCGTCGATCTTGGTGCTCTCGACGATGTTGCGGAACGGCGCGTACAACGGATCGGTCACCGCGACGATGAACTTGACGAAGCCGGCGGAGGCGCGGGCGTTGGCCAGCCCGAGGAAGAATCGGATCGCGAACAGCGCGTAGACGACGAAGAAGCCGTAGTCGAGGAACTGCGACAGGCGCGCGATTCCCCGCGACCGCTGGGCCGCCCGCTCGGTGCCGACCACCTCGTCGAGCGCATGCCGGCGAACAGCGCCCGCCGCGTGGTCCAGCTGCTCGGCCTCGCCGGCGACCGGAACGCGAGCCGCGCGTTCCGCGACCTCCCTGCTGACATCGTCGACGACCTCGGCCTTGATCGCTCCGTGCTGGTTCGCGCGTCGCGCTTCTTCGTCCGACAGGGGTGGATACGCGGTGCTCATGGCCCCTGGTCATTCACCCGGCGGGCCACTCGTAGAGCGCCGAAACTGCGGCACTAGCCGGGCCGGCACGAGCGACAGCGCACGCCGCCCGTATCTGTACAGTCCCACCTCCTCCGGCGCCCCCCTCGAAGCGGGGGACCGTCCCGACTTGCTGCGCGGTGTCGAACCCAGGACCCATCCCCACTTTCCGCGCGGTGGGCGGACGGCAGAAAGCCAGGCAAGCCGCATAATTGCGTTCCAAGGCTGTGGGGGATAAAACCGAGGCGGTGGCAGACCGCGAGCCAAACCTGTTGAAGGGTGATTCCGGGTCGGCTCCGGTGGCGTCGGACGATGATGCCAAGACCGAGCCCACATCCGCGCCCGCGGTTGTCACCGAGCCCCTGTTCTCGGCGCCGAAGCCCGAGCCGGTGTTCTCGGTGCCCGAGGCGGTCGACACGCCGGTGATCCCGAAAGAGGACATCAAGCTTCCGAAGGACAAGTCGCGTGCACCAGTCGTCCACGTGGTCGGCTTCTGGAAGCGCGCGGTCGCGGCGATGGTCGATCTCGCGATCGTGCTCCCGACCGCGATGCTGATCACGTTCCTGGTCAGCAAGCTCACCGGCGTGCGGTTGCCATCGGAGAAGCTACGGTTGCTCGATCTCGATCTGTGGATCGATCTCGTGCTCGCGACGGATCCGGCGATCGTGATGGGCATCGTGCTGTTCCTCGCGGTCGGCATCACGTACCTGTTCGTGTTCCACCTGCTCCAGGGGCGGACGCTCGGGATGCGACTGATGAAGATGCGCGTGATCGACGTCTACGGCGATCGGCCGTCGCCGGCGCGGTGCGCGGCACGCTGTGCCGGCTACCTCGCGAGCGTGGCCACGTTGTTCCTCGGCTTCTTGTGGATGGGGTTCGATAGTGAGAAGCGGGGTCTGCAAGACTGGCTCGCAGGCACGTACGTGATCCGCGCATGAGGTCGTGGCGATGCCCTCACGCCTGAGCTCGCTCCTGGTTCGCGACGGCCTGGTCGGCGTCAAGCGCATGGAGAAGGCCTTCCAGCGCCAGGTCATCTACGGCGGTTGCCTCGACACGATCCTGCTCGAGATGAACCTCGTCCCCGAGGACCGGCTGACGCAGTACCTCGCGCTCGCCTCGGGGCTGCCTCCGGCGGCGCGCAACGAGGGCGACAAGATCGACGCCAGCGCTGTCACCTTGGTGGCGCGCGAGATCTCGGAGCAGTACCGCGCGGTGCCGGTAGCGCTCGACGGCGAGGCCGTGCGGCTGCTGGTGTGCGCGCCGCTCGAGCTGACCGCGCTCGAGGATCTGGCGGACCTGATCGATCGGCCGCTGCAGCCGCTGATCACGCCGGAGTATCGCTGGCACCTCGTGTTCGCGGCGGCGTACGGGGCGGAGCCACCGGCACGGTTCACCACGCTCGCGCGGTCGCTCGATGTCGACTCCGCGCTCCATCCGGTCGGGCGCGGCAAGGCGGTGATCGTCGACGAGGCTGCGCGGGCGATCCCACAGCAGGTGGAGACCCAGCCCACGCCGGCCCCGATGCGCGTGGATGACTTCACGCGCGAGGACGACACGCAGAAGACGGTGATCGAGGTCGAGGAGATCCGGCTGCGCAATCCCACGCTGATGGGGTTCGAGCCGCCGAATCGCGAGACGCGCTCCTCCGAGCCGCCGAAGCCGAGCTCGCAACCGATCCCGCGCCGCGATGGCGATCCGGTACCGCGGCCGATCGTGACGTTCAACTCGCCGTCGACCGGCGTGCCGAAACCGGTCGCGGAGTCGGGCCCGAAGAAGCGCGTGCGCTCGCAACGCCGGCCGCCGACCACCCCGATCTCGACGGAGGGCCGCGACTCGCCGCTGCTGATCGTACGCGCACGCGAACAGCTCGCGACGGCCGACGATCGCGACACCGTGTTCCTCACGCTGCTGCGGGCCGCGCGCTCCCGGGCGCGGTGGGCCGGGCTGTTGACCGTGCAGGGCGGCGCGGCGATCGGGCGCGTCGCGCTGGCCGAGACCGGGCTCGATGTCGCCGCGGTCAGCACGGTGTTGATCCCGCTCGACGCGGTGTCGCCGTTCCGTACCGTCGTCAACAATCACCAGGCTCACGTCGGGTCGCTGACCTCCGGCGATGCGGCGATCGATTCGATGATGCTGCGGTTCGGTGGCAACACGCCGCCATCGGCGCTGATCCTGCCGATCGTGTTGCGCGATCGCGTGGTCGCGCTCGTCGTCGCGCACCGCGTTCACTCGGACATCCGACTCGCGGACGTCACCGAGCTGTTGCCGATCGCCACCGCGGTGTCGGACGCGCTCGGTCGCTTGATCGTCAAGCACAAGTCCGCGGGCTATCGCACGCCGGCACCGGCGACGCCGATCGCACCGATCGAGGCGGACGATGTCGAGACCAAGCGCGTCGCGAAGCCCGCCGATGGCTGGGCGGCGCCTGCCCCGGTCGAGACTCCGGAGGTCCCGATCGTCGCGGAGGCCGCCGTCGCGGAGATCGTGATCGAGACGCAGAGCCCACGCCGTCCGATCGACGAGGTCCTCGACGCGATCGAGAAGGCACGCGAGGGCTACGCCGAGGAGGATCTGACCGAGGCCGTCGAACGCGCGAACGAGACGCTCGGGTCGTTGATGCGGCGGTTCCCCGGCACGCTTCGCGTCGAGCGCTTCGGCGTCACCGGTCGGCCGCTGCGTGCCGCGCAGTATGGTGGCCTGCTCGAGCTGGTGATCCGGCTCGGCTCGATCGCGGCGGAGCTGCTGATCGACAAGATGTCGGCTCCGCAGCGCGACATCCGGTACTACGCGACGGTGTGCTGCATGGAGCTGCGCCCGCGCAACTCGGTGTACGCGCTCGTCGAGCGGCTATTCGATCAGGACTATGGCGTGCGCGCGTGCGCGATCGAGGCCCTCGCCGGCTATCCGGTCTCGGATCTCAACCACGCGCTCGCCCGGGCGCGGCGCGCGGTGCACTCGAGCGATCCCGAGGTGGTCGGTGCGGCGGCGGCGGCGATCGTCGAGCTCGGGGACACCGAGGCGATCGCGGATCTGATCGGCGTGATCGAGCGCAGCGATCGCAGCGGGGACCACGCGCGCAAGGCGCTGATCTCGCTGACGGCGCAGGACTTCGGCCCGAGCGAGAAGCGCTGGCGCAAGTGGCACGAGGTCGCGCGCGCGCGGCATCGCATCGAGTGGCTGATCGACGGGCTGTCGCACAAGGAAGATGGGCTACGCGAGGTGGCGATCAACGCGCTCCGCCGGCAGACCGGCGAGTACTTCGGCTATCACTTCGATCTGCCGCGCAAGGAGCGCGATCTCGCGGCGGAGCGATGGGCGGCGTGGTGGCGCGAGACCGGGCAGCGCCGGTTCGTGGTCCGCGAGGACGAGCGCGTGCGGCCGACGGCGCAGTTGCCGTCGCGTCGCGAGCCGTAACCTGACTGCAGCCATGGTGGACTGACCGCCAGGGCTGGGAGCAGGCGAGCCGAGTTAGCCGGCGAACAGCTTCGCCGCGGCCTTGCCCGCCGCCTTGAGCTTCGGATCCTTGGAT
Source organism: Deltaproteobacteria bacterium (assembly GCA_031385555.1). Taxonomy (GTDB): domain Bacteria; phylum Myxococcota_A; class Polyangia; order Haliangiales; family Haliangiaceae; genus JABFXX01. Next base: position 21,452 of record JANNBP010000170.1, read on the forward strand.
CCCGCCGCTGCGGAGCCTGCGGGCCCGGCGACCGAGGCATGGCGGACGAGCCAGGCCTTCGCCAACGCCTTGACCTTGGGCTTCGCGGCAGACGCCAGGACCTCGAGCGCGAGCTCTGCGACGCGGGCCGACCGGACCGGAGCGATGTCCTCGAGCGCGATCTTGATCTGGTTCGCAAACACGCCCTGACCGATGTGGGAGACCGCGCGCTCGAGCGTCCGGATCGCGGTCGGGATGATGTCCTCGCCGAGCACGGCGAGCGCCCCGTGGAAGGGAAAGATCGACTCGTCGTGCATGTCGAGTTGCGCGGCGACCGCAGCGACGGCGAGGTCGTGCGGACCGTATCCCACGAGCAGGTTGACGTAGAAGCCACCTTTCGAAGAGAGCGCTTGCCAGTCCTTGGCCTTCATGGAGTTTGGTTGGTCACGACATCGTGCGACGACGTCCTCGTCGACGTAGTAGCTCATCTCCTCCGGAAACAGACCGCTACGGAACTTGGCCTGCTCTCCTTCGAGCCAGACGATCGATGACATCAAGGGAGCTTCTCTCACCGAGCGGGTGAGCGCTACCACGCTGGCGCAACTGGTGAAGTCCCCCGAGCTACCAGCGCTCCTTGTCGTTCGCGGGCGTCGCCGGCCAGGCCGGTGCCGAGCGGCCGTTGACGGTGGTGCCGCCGTTGATGATCACCGGTGCCATCGACATCATCGTCAGCGGGCACGGACACCAACGACAAGACGGCGAGCTCGCTCACCGTGCTCGAGACCGCGATCGACCAGATCACCCGGAGCGAGCGGTGGGTTGGCACCACGCCAGAACGGGAGGCGCTCGCCAAAACGGTGACGCCCTGACCGAGCTCGGTCCCACCGACCACCGACAGACGCGGCGAGCAAGTCCAGTAGAACGCCGACCTCGACACGCGCGAACGCCAACACCACGAGTAGGCGGTTGCCTGCTACATTTGGTTGATGGGCAAACCAGTCGAGAGCGTAACGCTCGACGACGACGTGCAGGAGGAGCTCCGAAAGCTTGCGGACCGCTCCGGCCGTCCGCTCGGAGTGCTCGCAAACGCTGCGCTGCGCGACTACCTACGCTACGAAAACCAAGTCGGGGCCTCCGTCGAGCGCGGACTCGCCGACCTCGAAGGCGGCCGCACTCGAACAACCGCGGAGGTCTTGGCCCTTCTCCAAGAGCAGCGTCTCGCCCGTAGTCGCGGATGAATGTTGTCTGGTCGGATGAAGCGGTCTACGCGTTGGTCGCGCTTGAAACGAGGCTGACCGAGCGCTATTCGGCCCAGAAAGCAGCGCAGATCGTCGCGGAGCTCGTTCTGCGCGTCGATAAACTGCAGGATCATCCGCAACTCGGGCGCGTCGTTCCGGAATACGGCCAATGGCAGCTTCGCGAGCTGGTCGACAAGTGGAATCGCGTGCTGTACCGCCTGCGCGCCGACGCGATCGAGATCGTGACGATCGTGCCTGCGCGTGTCCCATTGGAAACGAGCGATCCCGAGAACGACTAGCGCGTCGATGACGGCGCGAGCACGATTGATCATCGCGCCTGCGTTGGCCAGGTCAGGACTCGTTGGCTGCGTACAGGCGACGAGCGCGATCGAGCTCGTCGACCACCTTCGCAGCGACGCTGAAGACGCGTGACCGGGAGAGAGTCGGTACTTCGTGCCGGACGCGCACCCGACGATGTTGCACAACGGGTTTGACCGGGCTGGGTGACGAGCACGCGGGGACATCTCGACCTGCTGGGAGGTGCAAGGCTCCGCCGACACCTTCCGTGTCTCCGATGACAGATCACCACGTGCACGCCACTTCCATCTTGGTCCTCGTCGTTGCCGCCAACATGTCCGCGTTCGCCCAACCTGCGACGACCAAGCCTCGCGTGCTCGCGAGCCTCGAGCGGTTCGGCTGCGAGGGCCAATGTCCGGTGTACAAGCTGACCGTGTTCGAGGACGGTCGTCTCGAGTGGGTCGGACGTTGGTTCGTGAAGCAACGTGGCACCGCGACCGCAACGCTGTCGACCTCCGAGCGCGCAGACCTCGTGACTGCTTTCGCGACAGCGAAGTATTTCGACCTCGCAGCCAAGTACGATTGCGCCGACGACACACCGGTCTCCCACCTCTTCTACGACGACGGGACGCGCAAGCGGGCAGTGGGCCACGACTCGCACTGCGACACCAACGACAGGACGGCGAAGCTTCGCGCCGAGGCGAGCTCGCTCACCGTGCTCGAGACCGCGATCGACCGGATCACGCGGAGCGAGCGGTGGGTTGGCACGACAGCCGAACGGGAGGCGCTCGCCAGGCGCCGACCGTGATCGTCGCGCGGAGCCGATGCCGCCGGCCGCGCGGATGGTCAGGAACACCGGACCGGCGCTCGCGCTCAGGCTGCACCACCGGAGCCAGGCTCCGTCTCGGACCGGTTAGCCCAGCAGCCATGGAGGCCTGGCGGTAGCGGAATGGGCAGCCCGAGGCGCGCCTCGATGGTCAGTGTCTCCGCGTCGAGGATCCACAGCTCCGCCGCCGCCCCCGGCCGGTGGATCACCGTCAGCAGCCAGCCGTCCTCATCGTGTCGAGCGTCCGGCCGCCGGACGAAGCATGGCTCCGAGGGGAGAGCCGGAAACATGTCGCGCCGCGCCACCACGCCGCGATCGGGCTCGATCCGCACCAGCGCCGAGTGGTACGGCTGGTGGCGACCTGGCGAGGTCGCGGTCGCCCAGAACGAACGATAGGGGAGCCCGTTCGAGCCCGCCGTGATGGGTAGCTCTGTCGGGGTCTCCGCGAGCTGCCGCACGTCGACGATCGCGCGGGCTTCTGGATCGAGGACGAGCCTCACGGGGAGAGCACATCCGCCGGTGTTTGACGGCTCGAACAGCGCATCGAGCTGGTCGAGCTCGGGGACCTTATCGAGCCGCATCACATCACACACCACGTAGCCCTCCGCGTTCTCGAAGGCGCCGGCCTGGTGAAACACGAAGCCCGGAATGGTCTCGATCGCGATCGGCTCGCCGCCATCGCGCGGCACGAGGAGCGCGGTCATCACCGCCCCGGGCGTAGCACGCAGGCTCCGCACCGGCGTCGACAGGCCGAGCGCCATCCGCATGACGTCGAACCGCACCGCGGGCAACAGGAACACGAACCAATGGGGCGTCAGCATGAAGTCGTGAATGAAGGTGAGCCGGTCGAGCGCGACGCTGCGCTCGACCCGCGCCGAACCCCGCTCGTCGATGGCGTAGATGACGAGGCGTTGGCGAACCCCCCAGCGAAGCCCGAAGTTGTAGAGCGTCCCGGTCTCGTGGTCGCGGCGTGGGTGGGCCGAGAACCCGGGGGTCAGCACCGGGCCGTGTAGGAGTCCCCCGAGGTCGTCGCGACCGAGGGTCTCGAGGGTCGTCGGGTCGAGCCGTGTTGGAGCGCCGCCTTCCCACAGCGCATGCAGCCGCCCGGCGTGCCACATCACCGACGTGTTTGCGGCGTTCTTGAAGTGCAGCCGCATCGCGTTGGCGGCGAACCCACCTGGCCGTTCCGTACCGAATCCACGGTAGAGGATCTTGTCCGCGCGTTCCTCTGCGAGGAACTCAGGCGTTCGTACGAACCGCGTACGCACCCGGCAACCCGCACGACCAAGGTCGAGGCGGACGACCAGCCCATCGCCATCGAAGGGGTGGCCGTACCCGACACCACCTCGCGCGAAGCGACCTGGTCCGTTGCGCCACCACACCCCGTCGAGCCCCTCGGGGAGTCGGCCCGCGAGCGGCACGAGCGCGGCATCGACCTCCTCGGCCGTCCGGCGAAGATGGAGCGCGACGAGCCCGCGGACATCGGAGGGAGGCGACGCATCCATGGCTTGCTGCATGACCCTGAGATGCACCTCGTGAGCTGGGCAATACAGCCGCTCGGTGGGTGCGACAAACCAACAGTCACGAGGCGGTAACCCGCGAACGAGCCGACGCGTCTAGCTACCGACATGCAACGCCTGACTGCATCGGCCCGATCGCTCTGTCTCGGTGGAGCCGTGGCAGCGCTCGCAGCGCTGGTCCTCTGGCTGTTCGCCGGCGCCTTCGAAGCCGGGGCCACGTGGTCACCGGTGACCCAGACCGGCGGCCCGGGCTTCTTGTTCGTGGTGGGCCCAGCACTCATCGGATGGTTCTGGCTTGCGGGTTGGGTCAGGCGAAGTGGGCTCGCCGCCATCGGCGAGGCTCTGGTCCTCAGCGTTGTCGCAGCGATCGCGGTCGGTGCCGGAGGGCTGGTGCTCGCGATCAGCTGGCCGACGCACCCCGCGGTGCTCGAGTCACTGTATTCGACTGTCGGGGTCGCGCTCGTGGTGAGCACGATCTCCTCGGTCTCTGTCCGGCTCGTCGGCGAGCCCCACCTGGAGTGAGTCATGCCTACGCTCTCGAGTTTTCAGTACGACCTTGTCTACAACCTGATGTCCCTGACCGTCGCGGCGATGGGCGCCGCGGCCTTGTTCTTCTTCCTCTCGCCGGGGGTCGATCGAAAATTCAAGCCGGCGCTCGTCGTCTCGGGGCTCGTGGTCTCGATCGCTTGCTACCACTACTTCCGGATCCTCGGGTCGTTCTCGGCCGCCTACACCGCGGATGCGGGCGGGTACATCGCGAGCAAGGTTCCGTTCAACGATTTCTATCGCTACGCGGACTGGCTGCTGACGGTGCCGCTCCTCATGGTGGAGCTGGTCGCGGTGCTCGCACTCGCGAAGTCCCAGGCGAGCGGACTGCTCAAGCGGCTCGTGATCGCCGCGGCACTGATGATCGCCCTCGGTTATCCGGGGGAAGCCGCGATCGGCACCGGTAGCGACGGCGCGGTGTGGGCGTGGTTCGCCGCGAGCATGATCCCGTTCCTCTACATCCTCTCCACGCTGTTCGGAGCACTTCGCAAGGCGGCGAGCGACCAGCCTCCGCAGGTCCAGTCGCTGATCCGCCTCGCGCGTGGCGTGGTGTTGGTGACGTGGTCCTTCTACCCGCTCGCCTACGTACTCGGCGCGCTCGGAGCCTCCTCGGGTGCCGGAGAGACCGCGATCCAGGTGGGTTACACGATCGCGGACATCACCGCGAAGGCGGGCTTCGGACTCGTGATCTATGCGATCGCACGCGCCAAGTCGACCGAGCACCTCCGCGCGGATCTGGCAGCGCAAGGCGCGTAGCGCGGACGGAGATCGCCTGTGTCATTTACTCGTGGGCGCCTTGTGTTGGCGCAGGCGACGCGACGATCTCCTTCGCCCACTGCTCGAAACGTTGGAGCACGGCGTGGTGCTCGGGACGCGCGGCATCGCTGACGAACGCCGTGTGCACAGCGGCGACCGATTGGTCCCTGCGGACGAAGATCGTGACGGGAAAGCCCAGCGCGTTCTCGATCTCCGGCGGGATGACGGTCGTGTAGTCGTCGACATAGCGCACCGCGATCTCCCACGTCACGCCGTACTTCTTGCGGTACTCCGCGAGCTGGCGCTCGGTTGCTTCGGTGTCCCCCGGCGGCTCGATCGCGATCGAGAGCATCACCAGCCCCTGATCCTTGTAGGTGTTGTGGAGGCGCACGAGCTGCGGCGTCAGATCGAGACAAGCTGGGCACCACGTCCCGAAGAAATCGACGAGCACGGGCTTGCCGGCATAGCCATCGAGCTCCGGGAGCGTGATGTGCGTGGCGCCGGGACGCAGCTTCGCGCTGACCAGATCGGCGACCTTCGGCGCTTCCCCCCGCGTGGCCACGAACGTCCAGCTGTTCACGCCGGGCCAGATCCATCGCCCTTCCAGACGGGCGCCGTTCTCGAGGATCGTGCCGTCGACGAGATACGCGTGGATCCCATCGAACGTCGACATCGCGAACGTGTTGGCGCTGACGCGCCCACTCAGATAGCGCGTATCGCCGACCTCGGGCGGCACCAGCGACCCGCTCAGTACGCCGGCCTCGTCTTGTCGGAACACCGCGCGACCGGTTCCAAAGTCCTTGATCTCCACGCGCCATTGCCCACCGATGTTCGCCGTCGGCGGCCCGTGTTCCGCGAAGCGTGCCCTCGGCGTCGGCGTCGCAACCTCGACGGCCTGGAGCGGGAAGTTCTGCTTGTTGGAGTAGATGGCCTTCCACTCGCCGATCCAGCGGGGGCCTTCTTGCTTGAGGGTGAGCTCGGTGCCGAAGACGGGAAACCTGCCGTGGAGCGCGGTCTCGGTGACGTCGGCCTGAATCTCGACCCGGTCCTCGCCGTTGTCGATGACCGCGATCGGATCTCCCGACCGAACGCCGAGGAAGAAGGGGACGGTCTCGTAGTCCTTGACGACCACCTCGACGCGATACCAGCGCTGCCGGTTGGCAGACGCGGAACCCGACACGGGCGGATCGTTCGCCGGCGTGCGCTCCTTGCACCCGACAACGACAAGGCACGCGACGACGAACAGCGCTGATCTCGGCAATGCGTGCCGAGCATATCGCGTCCTGTGCCACAAGTCGGTCGGCATGGTGCCTCCAGCCGCGTCCCCAGCGGTGAGTGCGACCAGGACGCCCGCGGAGATCACCGCAGAGCGCAACAAGCCGCGGGGCTCGACACGCTCGCACCCCAACGGGGGTAGAACCATGGCGTGCCCATCGTCAGCATCCAGGGCGTCGGCAAGACGTACAAGCGCGACCAGAAGGAAGTCACCGCACTCAAGACCGTCGACCTCGAGATCGAGAAGGGCGAGATCTTCGCGCTGCTCGGCCCCAACGGTGCGGGCAAGACGACGTTGATCAACATCATCTGCGGCATCGTCAACATGAGCCGCGGCAGGATCCTCGCGGACGGTCACGACATCGTGAAGGACTTCCGCGCGGCGCGCTCGAAGATCGGGTTGGTGCCGCAGGAACTGTCGACCGACGCGTTCGAGACCGTGTGGGCGACGGTGACGTTCTCGCGCGGGTTGTTCGGCAAGAAGGCGAACCCCGCGTACGTCGAGAAGGTCCTGCGCCAGCTCTCGCTGTGGGACAAGAAGGACAGCAAGATCATGACGCTGTCGGGCGGCATGAAGCGCCGCGTGCTGATCGCGAAGGCGCTGTCGCACGAACCGACGATCCTGTTCCTCGACGAGCCGACCGCCGGCGTCGACGTCGAGCTCCGCCACGACATGTGGAAGATGGTGAAGGAGATGCGCGACCGCGGCGTCACGATCATCCTGACCACCCACTACATCGAAGAGGCCGAGCTGATGGCGGACCGGATCGGCGTGATCAACAAGGGCGAGCTGATCGTCGTCGAGGACAAGACCACGCTGATGCAGCGCCTCGGCAAGCGTCAGCTCGAGATCGTGCTGCGCCAGCCGATCGACAAGCTCCCGGACGAGCTCGAGGACGTCACGCTGAGCAAGGACAACACGGTGCTGACCTACACGTTCGACGTGCAGAACAGCGACGGCATCGCACCGCTGCTCGCCACGCTGGTGAAGCTCGGGCTCGAGATCAAAGATCTGCGGTCGAAGGAGTCGTCGCTCGAGGACATCTTCGTTGGCCTCGTGCATGGAGCGACGTCGTGAACATCTACGCGATCAAGGCGATCTACCGCTTCGAGATGGCGCGGGCGTTCCGGACGTGGATCCAGAGCATCCTGTCGCCGGTCCTGTCGACGTCGCTCTACTTCATCGTGTTCGGCGCCGCGATCGGCGGCAAGATCAAGACGATCGACGGCATCGACTACGGTGCGTTCATCATCCCGGGCCTCGTGATGCTGTCGCTGCTCGGCGAGAGCATCTCGAACGCGTCGTTCGGGATCTATCTCCCGAAGTGGTCGGGCACGATCTACGAGCTGCTGTCCGCACCGGTCTCGATGCGCGAAGCGGTGATCGGATACATCGGCGCGGCCGCCTCGAAGTCGCTGATGCTCGGCACGCTGATCCTGGTCACCGCGCGGGTGTTCGTGCCGTATCACATCGAGCACCCGGTCTGGATGGTCGGCTTTCTGATCCTGACGGCGCTGACGTTCTCGACGTTCGGCTTCATCGTCGGGCTGTGGGCCGATAGCTTCCAGAAGCTGCAGACCATCCCGCTGCTCGTGATCACGCCGCTGACGTTCCTCGGCGGCGCGTTCTACTCGATCGACATGCTGCCCGATCCGTGGAATCGGATCGCGCTGGCGAACCCGGTCGTCTATCTGATCTCCGGGATGCGCTGGGCGTTCTATGGCAAGGGCGACGTCGATCCGACGATCAGCTTCCTCGCGATCCTCGGCTTCCTCGCGATCTGCATGGGCGCGATCGCGTACATCTTCCGCACCGGCCACAAGCTGAAGAACTAGTACGTCACGTACGTACTACGGCTTGCGACGCTTCGCGATCGCCGCGAGCCCCTTCTCCGCGCTGGCGCGTACCTGGGCTGCGCGATCGGAGGCCGCCGATCGGAACAAGCCCTCGGCGCGATCGAGGTTGTCGATCACGAGCCAGCCGAGCATCGCGGCGGCCTCGCCGTGGCGCGGCGAGCTCGGGTAGCTCGCGAGGAAGCGATCGAGTGCCGCGGCAGCGCCTGCGCTCTTCGCGCGGACGAGCGAGGCCGCATGCCAGAACCACGCGTCCTCGGCGAGCGGATCGCCCGGAGCCGAGAGGGCGGCGCGTTCGAACTCGGTGGCAGCGTTGCGAGCATCGCCGGCGCGCAGGCGCTCCCAGCCGCGATCGAACGCGACCTCGATCGCGCGCTTGGGTGCCGTCGACGGTGCGATCTGGGTCTGGACGGTGAGCTTGCGTGGGTCGGCGGCCGGGGGAGTGGCGGGCTTGCGTGGATCGGTCGTGCGCGGTTCGGCGGCAGAGGGTTTCGACACGGACGTCGCAACCGCGGACTCGGACCTGGTGGGTTTGCGTTTCCCGGTCGTGGGCACGGACGACGCGGCTCCGCTGGACGACGACGCGATGTCGGGTTTCGGGTTGCGCGGCCCGGTCGTCGGCACGGACGGCACGGACGGCACGGACGGTACGGCTCCGGACGTCTTCCGTGACGCGACATCGAGCGTCGGGTTGCGCGGGTCGGTCGTCGTCGGGACGTCGGTTGTAGGTGTCTGGACGGGGTGATCTGTGTCAGGTGTCGGCGCCGTCGGCTCGGTCGCTGCGAGCGTGGTCTCCCAGCGCTCGCCGGCTTCGAGCATCTTGATCGGCGCACCTGCCGCACGCACCTCGACGCGACCGTGATGGACGCGCACCTTGAGGAGATGATCGCGAAAGGCCACGACCTCGAACGCGGTGCCGCGCACCTCGACCTCGGCATCACCGGTCAGCACGCGGAACCGCTCGCCGGGCTGCAGCTTGTCGACCTCGATGCTGATCATGCCGTCGGTGAGTCGCACGATCTCGTCGGGCGCCGTGCCGAGCCGCACCCACGCTGCCTGCGCGTGCGGATGGATCGTGCCGCGGTACTCCGCAGCCGGTTCCGCGCGGTGGAGATAGAGCACCAGCGCGGCCGCGGCGGCGGCAAACCCCACACCCGCGAAGGCCCACCCGAGCCATGCACGCCCGGGACGTCGCTCGGCACCAGCCGCGGCGGCGAGCAACTGTGCCCGCACCATCCGCGCCTGACTCGACGACGGCTCGTGCACCGGCAACTCGGCCGTCTCCGGCACCTCGAAGCTCTCGACCAGCTCGCTGCAGCGCAGGCAGTCGGTGACGTGGGCACGGAGCTCGTCATCGAGCCCCTCGGCGACCGCACGCGATAACGCGACCGGGGTCGGACATCGCATCCATCGTTGCGCTGAACTGATCATCACGCCCTCCCTTCGAGTGCGGCGCGCAGGCCGAGCCGAGCTTGGTGGAGCAGGCGCCACACGGTGCCCTCGCGCATACCGAGGACGCGCGCGACCTCGACCCCCGGGATCTCTTCGAGCTGGCACATGACGTAGACGGTTCGTTGCTTCGGTGGGAGGGCATCGAGCGCTTCGCGGATGCGTGCCGCGGTCTGTTCGCGCGACACCACCGCGGCGGGCTCGGTCGGTGCGCGGGTTGGCTGGACCGCGAGCTTGGTGTGGAAGGCCTTGCGGCGGACCTCGGAGCGCACGTGGTGATTGACGATGTTGGCGGCGATGCCGAACAACCAGCGCACGACCGGCGCGTCACCACGGAACCGCTTCGCCGAGCGCAGCGCCTCGAGGAAGGTGGACTGCACGAGATCATCGAGATCGCGGTAGTCGGTCCCGGCGAGTCGCGACAGGAACCCGTAGAGCGCGCGGTGGTGGCGATCGAACAGCGTGCCGAGTGCGGTGTGATCGCCGATCGCGCACGCTGCGACGAGCGCCTCGTCGGAGAGCTCCGGTGGGTGGGTGGGATCCATCGTGCCGCGTTGCGCGCGCCGCGGCAGCGCCGAGGGCTCCTCGCCTGACGGCGCACGCGGAAACGGGATGATCTGCGCCGGCTTCATGGCGCTCCGATCCGGATCCCGAGCTCGAAGCGGGCGTAGCCGCTCGGATCGTCGAGCTCGAGTGCGCCACCTTCTCCGCCCGATGCGATCGACGAGGGTGAGCTCGGCGATGCATCGATCGAGGCACCGAGCTGGAGCGCCGCGAGCCGGGTCAGCGCGATCGACAACCCGGCACGGCCATCGAGACGCAACCCGCTCGTCTGCACCGGATCCCGCGCATCGTTCGGGGCGATCGTGTCGAGCCAGCCGTACCCGACCCCGATCCCGAGCCGTAGGGTCAGCCGCCGCGAGATCGCGATCGGGACCTCGATGCTCGCGAGCGCGTCGTAGGCGCGCCTCTCGGTGCGAGACGACAGTCGGCCGACCGCACCGAGGCACACCGGCCCGACGGCGACGCATGCACCCGCGCGCCCGCCGATCCACTGCGTGTCGTCGAAGGCGGTCGACACCTCCCCGGCCGCGACGAGGCTGAAGCGCGTAGCGCGGACCGGTGCCGGGCTCGTCCGCCGCAGCTCGACCGGAGGTGCAGCGGACGTGGGTGGCTCGACGGGATCGACGAAGCCGACGAGCGCGAGCGCGTTCTCGTCCTGGCGCGCCCACGACGCGATCAGCGCCGCGGCCGCCTCGGGATCGCTGAACATTCGCTCGCTCCTGCGCCCGGACGCATCGACGATCGTGACGACGATCATCGACGCGCCACGCTGATCGAGCCGCACCGTCGCGGGTAGACAGGTGGGCTGTCGGTTCGTGGTGACCTCGCGGCGCGCGAGCAACGTGGTCATCCGATCCACGAGGCTCGGATCGCCCTCGAGGACAGCCGTTGGAGGGCACGGTGCAGCACCGGCGAGCCTACCGGCTGCCGCCACCAGCACGAGCGCCAACGACCGCATCGCCATCATCGTACTCGCTTACTCCTCGCCGGGCGTGCCCGGATCTTCGCCACCGCCGCCACCGGTATCCTGACCGCCGCCGGCGCCGGTGTCCTGGCCGCCGCCCGTGCCGTCGTCGCAGACCTCGGAGGGCGGGTTGTGATCGCAGGTCGCGGCATCGCCATGGCCACCGTTGCCACCCTCGGGCGTGCCCGCATCGTTGCCACCGCACGAGCCCGGATCCTGATCTCCGTTCCCGCCTTCCTCCTGACCACCGTTGCCTTCGTCCTGACCTCCGCCGCCTTCGTCGTTGCCACCGCCGCCGCCCTCGTCGTGGGCGCCGCCTTCGTCCGCGGAGTCGTCGACGCACTGATCGCCTTCCGCGGTCTGGCCGTCGGCGCAACCCTGACCATCGAACTCGTAGCCGCACGTCGCGGCATCGCGCAGGTAGCGCAGCGTGCCGAGCTGGATCGTGCTCGTGGCACCTCCGATGTAGAAGCTCGTGTCGATCGCTCCCGTGCGGCGCGGGAAGACGAGGTCCGCACTCCGCGTCGCCGAGACCAGCTCGAGACGGTAGCGCGCACCGACCGGCGCCGAGATCGAGAACGACCCGTCGGCCGCGACCTGCGCGCTGACGACGCCGTCGGGAGCGACGGCGCGCACCTCGGTGACGGGCTCGGGGAACGTGGTGAGATCGATGCGCCCCGTGATCTGCTGCCCTTGGTCGGTCGAGCCGGCGCAGGCGGTGAACAGGAGTGCGGTGAGCGTGGTGGCGAGAGTGGTCTTCATGTTTCCTCCGATTCGATGGGTGCCCGGTTCGAAAAAATCCTTCACACCAAAATCGCGGCGAGCGATCCGGTGAGCTCGCCGAGGGTGTTCGTGCTGACGCCGACGGCCTGCAGCCCGGAGATCTGGAGCTTTCCGGGGTGCAGCCCGCCGCCATCGAGGTGCAAGCCGTTCTTGATGCGCGCCGGGATCCCGGCGACGACGTGGCGCATGCCGCTGCGACCGTGGGCGTTCTTCGCCTCGGCGAAGTTGAGCGACAGGAAGGTGCTGTCGAGGACCGTCGCGCCTGCTTCGGGCATCGCCGCGAGCTTGCTCACGAGCCTCGCGAACAGGTCTGCGTGCCAGTTGCAGTTCGCCGCGATCACCGCATCACGGGTGCCCGCGTTGTGCGAGTCGTCGTGCATCGTCGTCGTTTGATCGACGATGTTCGCCATCTGGACCTGCTCGAACGAGAGCATCCAGCTCGCGACGCGTGTCAGGTCGCAGCCAAGCGCGTAGCCGAGCATCTCGGCGATCAGCGCACCGCGGACCGTCTCGTTCGACCATCCGCCGAGCTGATTGGCTCCGGCGGGCGGATCGACGGGCACGGTCGCTGGCGCACAGCCCCCTCCTCCACCTCCACCTCCGAGCGAGGCGAGGATCGACTGTTCGAGCGCGCGCACCTCGGTGAAGTGCTGGTCGAGGCGCGTCTTGTCGCCGGCCCCGACCACGCTCGTCAGCCGCGACGCGTCGCTCTTGATCAGATCGAGGACGCTGGCCTGACGATCGAGGGGGGACGGTCCGGTCGGGGTGCCACCGGCGAACAGCAGGTTGTAGAGCGCGACCGGGCTCGCGACCGGGGGCAGCGACAGCAGCTGGCCACCCGACACGCGCGCCGACATGATGCCGTTGCGGTTGTTGCTCGAGCCGGTATACGGTAACAGCTGCGTGCGCACCTGGAGCGAGCCGAGCTTGCTCCCTGCACCGAGCGCCTCCGCGGCGTACTGGTCCGCGGTCTGGCCGTTGACCATGACCGCCATGGTCTCGCGCGAGGTGACCCCGGCGAACATCGGCGCCGGCGTCGTGCCGTGCTGCATGTTGTACGCGCTCGCCGGTGCGGTCGGCGTGGTCCCGTTGTTGTACGTCGGGATCGTGAGGTTCGAGATGATCGACACGTGCTCGCGCACCGCCTGCAGCGCCTTCCAGCTCGCCGGCAACGTGGCAGGCAAGGGCCCGAACGCGCCGGGGTTCGAGAGCGTGTCGTTGCCGACGATGGTGCCGCAGAACGCGTTGACGAACCGGCGCGGCACGCCGGCGGGCTGACCGAACACGAGCGAGGGAACCATCGCCTCGAGGAACGGCAGGCCGAGGAAGAACCCACCGGCACCGCGGAGGAGAGAACGCCTGGAGATCGGCTTGGCCATGGTCAGACACCTTTCCGGATCGTGATCGCGGGCGTCTGGACGAGCGCGAGGATCAAGGTCTTGAGGCTGCGCTCGCCGCGATACAGCGAGTCGAGGGCCGCGAGGGCGTTCGCATCTCCCGCGGTCTCGGTGCGACCGGTGAGAAAGCGGAAGAGCTGGGTCGTCGCGCACGCGGAGACGCGCGGATCCTCGGAGATCAAGCGCCCGAGCTCCGCGGGTCCGGCATACGGCTGGCCATTCCACGTCCCGCTCGCCTCGATCTGGCACTGCGGTTTGCCGGGCTCGACGTCGCGGAAGTTCCCCGCGATCCCGTAGTTCTCGAGCCCGAAGCCGATCCCGTCGGTGATCGCGTGACAACCCGAGCAACCGGTCTGGGTCGACATCGTGTAGCGGAGCGGCTTGCAGTCGGTCGGCAGCCCGGGAGGCGTGTCGACGTCGATCTCGGCGGGGATCGTTCCGAGCGAGCCACAGGTCAGCCGCTTGAAGATCTCGTAGCCTCGCACCGTCGGGCTGGTGTCGCCGAACTTCGCGCCCATCGTGAGGAACGTGCCGTGGGTCAGCACACCACCGCCGCGGCCCGCGGGATAGGACACCCAACCGGGCGTGGTGACCCCCGCGAGCGCGTAGTGCGCGGCGAGCTCCGGGGTCACGAAGGTCTCCGGCCAGCGAAACAACGCGAGCCAGTCCTCGTCGAGATCGAACACCACGCGCTCGACGAGCTTCGCGGTCTCCTGCCTCAGATCACCGGCGAGGGTCGTGGGTAGTGGTGCCGCATCGAACCCGAGCCACTGCGCGTGGAACCGTTGCCAGTTCTCGCGCGACCGCGGATCGGCGAGCATCCGCTCGGCTTGCGCGACCCGCTGACGGGGATCGGCGAGCTCTCCCGCCTCCGCCGCATCGAGCAACGTGTCGTCGGGATTGCGCCCCCAGATCAGGAAGGCCATCCGGGTCGCGATCTGGAACTCGTCGAGCGTGCCCTCGCGTTCGACGCGATAGAGGAACTCCGGATGCTGGACGTAGAACAGCGCGAGCATCTCGATCGCGGTGGAGAACGAGTCGGTCTGGCGCGCGAACGGCAACATCTTCGCCGCGTACGCATCGAGCTCGCCCTGCGTGATCGTCCGGCGGAACATCCGGCGGCCGAGCTTCGCGGCCACGGCGTTGAAGCACGCGGCGTCCTCCGCAGACACGGGGGTGCACCCCCCGAGGCGCGGCGCCAGATCGACGACCGCGGCCAGCTTCCCCGCGACGCCCTGCGCGTAGGCCGAGTACGCCCCGATCACGAGCGGCGACACGGTCTGCGCTTCGTACTGATTGTCGAAGGGAGTGCTGCTGGTGAGGTCCTCGGGCAACGTGTACGCCGAACACGTCGGCGACGGTGGCGGTGACCTCGAAGCGCGTGAGGCGGCGGAGTCCGCTGGGTCCAAAGGCGTCCTCGCCGAGGCCGGGTGGCAGCGCGGGGAGCGTGGGATCGTCGGAGCTACAGGCCAGCGCCGCGATCACGGGCAACGCGAGCAACGTGAATCGTCCCTGCATGTGAGAGACGGGTGCCCGCTTCGAACAGGACCTTCACCAGATCCGCAAAAAACTCACAACCGCCTGCGGCTGCTCGGGTTTTGGCTAGCCCCGCACGACCTCGAGGCGGAACACGGTGAGCTGCTGGTTCGCGAACAACGCCCACAAGAAGTAGTCGTCGATCGTGACGAGCTCGAGGATCAGCCGCATCGGCTCGTCGGCGGCGTCGCGGAGATCCGGGTCGAGGTTCGCGCCGACCGGCACGCCGAAAATCTTGTCGCACCAGACGTGGGTGCGGGCGGCGTCGGACTCGAAGTCGTCATCGAGGAGGCGGCGATCGTCGAAGCCCGGCGTCAGCGTGATCGCGCGAACCTCGGAGAGCTCGACGGTGGCAGGCGGCTCGACCACCGCGACACACGGAGCGCGATGCGCGACCACCGCGTGCTCGCTGGTCTCGTAGTAGTCGCCTTCCATGTCCGCGAAGACTTGCAGGACGTGGATGTCGCCGAGCTCGACCGTGCCGCCGCCGGCCTTACCCACGACCTGGACGATCATGCTCATCGGTCGGCTCGAGCTGGAGGGCCATGGGAACTCGCTGGAAGGTGCGTTCGGCCTGCCGCCCAGGCGATCGATCAACGTGCCGTCGGCGTCGGGGCGATCGGTGAAGTCGAGCTCGAAGCGCGGGACCGCGTGCTCGGCCGGCACGTCGTACAGGGGCTCGGGTTCGAGCACGATCTCCGGCGGTGGTGGGGCCGGCGGCGAGATCAGCGCCTGGAACTCGGCGTTGCTCCACAGCGGCTCGAGATCGGTGTCGCGATCGGGATGTGCGTTCTGCTGACGCGGCGTCTCGCAGCGCCGCAGCTCGACCATCGCACGCTCGAGATCACCGGCGCGCGCGAACACGCAGGCGAGGTTGTAGGTGATCGAGTCGATCGCGCTCTGCCCGAGCTCGGGGAGCCGCGCCTCGACGATCCCGATCGCTTCACGCGCCGGCGCATCGAGCGTGAAGGGAGTGCGCTTGAGCAACGTCCCCAGGACGTTGTTGCAGGTGTACCAGGCGAGGTCCTTGCGCCGGAGTAAGCGCAGCTCGCACGCGAGCACGAGCTCCTGGGCACCGCGCTTCCCGAGGGCATACGCGAGCATCGCGACGCCGGCTGGATGACTGTGCGAGCTCCGGGTCCCGGCATCGCGCTCGATCGCGTCGAGCTGGTCGAGCACGGGGGTGAGCTCCGCTTCGGTCTGCGCGAGCTCTCCGGCGCGGCGCAGGATCTCCTCGTCGAAGGTGATACCTCGAAGATCGACGCGCAGCTTCGGGGCCGCGATCTGCCGAGCGCTCTGCTCGATGCATGCGCGCCACTCGCCGCGATCCGCGCCGCGAAGGATCGCGAGGGCGAGCGAGCGCTCCGCGTCCGCGATCTCGTCGAACCGTGCACGCAGCGCCGCGGCATCGCCGGCCACCAGGGCTTCATGGATCGCGAGCAAGCGCCGCGCGACGGCGGCATCCGGACCGGTCTCGTAGGTCCCCGGGTCGTAGGCGACGCACGCGAGCAGGGCCTCCGTCGCCGTCGCGGGTGGTTGCGATTCGTGCACCGGCACGCGATCCGCGTCGAGCCGGTTGATCACGTCGTCGGCGATCCCAACGTACGCGCGCATCCACGTGCCACCGTGTGGGAAGTACACGGCGAGCGCGAGATCGATCGCGTAGGTCCGATACCAGATCGCGTCGGTGCGGAGATGATTCGCGGCGAGCGCGACGTTCGACCACTCGCCCTTGGCGATCCCGAGCGCGCCCTCGGCGCTATCGACGACGGCCCAGAAGGTCCCTCGTGGTGCATGCACGGCGAACGCGACGCGCTCGGTGCCCGTCGCGGTGCGCGGGTCGTCGGTGATGATCCGGCCGCCGTCGCACACCTTGGCCACCAGCTTCTTGGCATCGATGCCGTCGCCTTCGCGGAAGAACACACCGCCGGTCGGTCGCATACGCGCATTCTACGCACGCGCTGGAACGAACCGCGGGAGTCGGACCGTGAAGCGCGTGGCGATCATGTCCGACGCGACCTCGATCGTTCCGCCGTGCGCGATCACCACCTCGCGCGCGATGTACAAGCCGAGGCCCATGCTGCCGCCCGCCGCACCGGCCTGCTGACCTCGCTTGAACGGCTCGAACAGGCGCGGCAGCTCGGCGCTCGGGATCGGCGGACCGGCATTGATCACCTCGAACACGGCCTGACTGGCGTCGATCCACGACTCGATGCTGATCGACGCGTCCGGCGGTGCATGTTGGATCGCGTTCCCGACCAGGTTCGAGAGCACCTGAGCGATCCGGTCGGCATCCCACCGCCCGTCCTCGTCGCCGGCATGACCGATCCGGATGTGGCGTGCTGGCGCGCTCAGCTGCAGCTCGTCGAAGACCTGCTCCACGATCTCGCGGAGGTTCATGGGCTGTGGGTTGATCGGGATCATCGTCCCGATCCGTGCGCTCGCGAAGTCGAGCAGGTCGCTGATCAAGCGGGTGGCGCGATCGGAGGCACGTGCCACGCGCGCGACGATCTTCGCGGCCCGATCGTCGAGACCCTGCGATGCCAGCAGTGCCGTGCCGAGCGACACTGCACTCAACGGATTGCGCAGATCGTGACTGACGATCCCGATCAAGCGCTGCTCGTACTCCGAGCGGGCTCGCAGCTCGGCAACCGCGAGCCTGGCGTCATGGACGTCGGTGTTGGTGCCGAACCATCGCAGGATTGTGCCGTCGGCGCCGCGGTGCGCGTCGGCTCGCCCGAGGTGCCAACGGTACTCGCCATCTCCGCGCCGCAGCCGAAACTCGATCTCGTACGGGTCGCCGGTGGTCAGCGAGTGCGTCCATCGCGTGACGCACGCGTCGACGTCGTCCGCATGCAGCACCGCGAGCCAACCGTTCCCGAGGATCTCGGCGGCCGAGGACTGGAAGTACGAGACCACGCGGTGGCTGACGTAGTCGAGCTGGCCCTGCGGATCCGCGGTCCACACCTGCACCGGGATGTGCTCGATGAGGAAGCGGCGCTCGGACTCCGCACGTGCGATCGAAGCGGCGGCATCGTGCCGCGCGGTGACGTCCTCACCTTGCACGAAGATCCCGATCACCTCGTTCGAGGCGCCCCGGATTGGCTGGAAGATGAAGTCGACGTGGCGATCCTCGAGCGAGCCGCCGGGAGCGCGTTGCAGCTGAACCTGCAGATCCTTGCCGAGGAACGGCTCGCCGGTGGCGAACACGGTGTCGAGCAGCTGGACGAATCCCTGACCCACGATCTCGGGGAGCGCCGTCGCGACCGATAGGCCGAGGGGGTTGCGGTGGCCGACGAGCTGCATGTAGGCGTCGTTGACGACCTCGAACACGTGCTCGCGCCCGCGCAGAAAACACATGAAGCCGGGCGCCTGCGCGAACATCTGGCGGAGGTCCTGGAGCTCGAGTCCGATGCGCACCGCGCGATCTAGCAACCGTGGACTCTCGAGCTCGCCCCTGTCCTGGTCGCGCTGCGTGATCTCCTCCGCCTCCTGGACGATCAGCTCGACCTCGCCCGCCTCATCGAACAGCGGGATGTGGCGCGTGCTCCACACCCGCTCCTCGAGTGGGCCGCCTGGCGCCCGCGCGACGCGATAGGTGATGGCCGCGATCTCGTCGGTTGCGCGGGTTGTCAACACGCGTTCGAACGAGGAGCGCAGGAGCGCGACGTTCTTGCTATCCGGCGAGTCGGGAAATACCTCGAACACGTACTTGCCGAGGAGCTGGTCGAGTGTCGCGCCGGTGGTGCGTAGGTACGCCGGGTTGGCCGCGACGAACCGAAACTCTCGATCGAGCACCATGAACGCACAGGGAATTCGATCGAACAGCACTCCAAAGTCCCGCATGCCCACTGCGCTTGTGTAGCAGGTCTGCACGGCCGCTGCGGCTACGAGCTTCTCCGTTTGTGCGGCCAGGACCAGTCGCGGATCTCGGGCAGATCCTCGAAGTGCTCGACGACGTGCGCCGCGTGACGCGCCAGGGTCTCGGCACACACGGCCGTGAGCTCCTTCGCGTCGTGTAGCGGGCGACGACTGCGCCGGATCGCGTCCATCGCGATGTGGTAGCGACTGGTCTCGTTCACCACGACCATGTCGAACGGCGTGGTGGTCGTGCCCTCCTCCTTGTAGCCGCGAACATGAAAGCGCGACGCGTGCGGACGGGCGTGGAGGAGCTGATGGATCGCACCGGCGTAGCCGTGAAACGAGAAGCAGACGTCGACATCGCGCGTGAACAGCTCGACGAAGGCCGCCTCGGTCATCCCGTGTGGGTGCTCCCGCGGGGAGAACAGCCTCATCAGGTCGACGACGTTGACGACGCGGAACCGGAGCTCGGGCGCATGCGTGCGCAGCCAGGCCGCGGCCGCGAGCGTCTCGAGCGTCGAGGTGTCTCCGGCACACGCGAGGACCACATCGGGTTCGCCCTCGGTGCCAGCCCAGTCCCAGCTCGACGCGCCGCGTTCGCAGTGTGCGCGCGCCGCCTCGGGAGCGAGCCACTGCAACTGCGGTTGCTTGTCGATGATGACGAGGTTCACGTAGTTGCTGCTGCGCAGACAGTGGTCCGCGACGGCCAGCAAACAGTTCGCATCCGGCGGCAGGTACACGCGTGCCACCGTCCCCTTCTTCGAGATCACCGTGTCCATGAAGCCCGGCCCTTGATGCGAGTAGCCGTTGTGGTCGTTCCGCCAGCAGGTCGACGTCAACAGGATGTTGAGCGACGGCAGCGGGACGCGCCACGCCAGGCTCTCGGTCATCGCGAGCCACTTCGCGTGCTGGGTCGTCATCGACGCGACCACCATCGCGAACGCCTCGTAGGTCGCGAACATCCCGTGGCGACCGGTGAGCACGTAGCCTTCGAGCCAGCCCTCGCAGTTGTGCTCGCTCAGCACCTCCATCACGCGGCCTTCGGCGGACACGTGATCATCGCTCGCGATCGTCGGCTCCTGAAAGCAGCGGGACTCGACCTCGAACACCGCCCCCAGGCGATTGGAGTTGGTCTCGTCGGGGCAGAACAGCCGAAACCTCGTCGGGTTCGCGACGTAGATGTCGCGTAACAACGCACCGAGCGCACGTGTGGACTCGGCTCGGACCACGCCTGGTTGCGGGACCTCGAGCGCGTACGTCGCCGTGGCTGGGACCTCGAGTGGGGTGAGCTTCCCGCCGCCGTTGCCGTGCGGGTTCGCGCCCATCCGACGCGCGCCCACCGGAGCAAGTGCACGCAGGTGAGCGACGAGCCGGCCGCGATCATCGAACAGCTCCTCCGGACGATAGCTGTGCATCCAGCTCTCCAGCGCGGCGAGCTGTTCGGGTTGGCTGCGCACGGCTGCCAGCGGGACCTGGTGCGAGCGAAAGCTGCCCTCGACGGGGAGCCCGTTGACCATCTTCGGACCGGTCCATCCCTTCGGCGTCCTGAGCACGAGGGCGGGCCACCGCGGGGTGCCGCGAACGCCGCGCGTGCGTGCGGCGTGCTGGATCGCGCGAATGCGAGCGACGCAGGTCTCGAGGGTCGCGGCGAGGGCGCGATGCACCTGCATCGGATCATCCCCCGTGACGAACAGCGCCTCGTAGCCGTGGCCCGCGAGCAAGCTCTGGATCGCCTCGTCACTCGCGCGACCGAGGACGGTGGGACCGGCGATCTTGTAGCCGTTGAGATGCAGGACCGGCAGCACCGCGCCATCGCGCGCGGCGTTGAGGAACTGGATCCCTTTCCACGACCCTTCGAGCGGCGAGGTCTCGGCCTCGCCATCACCGACGACGGCGAGCGCCACGAGCTCCGGGTTGTCGAACACGGCACCGAAGGCGTGCGTCAACACGTAGCCGAGCTCGCCGCCCTCGTGGATCGATCCGGGCGTGGTCGGCCCGACGTGACTCGGCACACCGCCGGGCATCGAGAACTGGCGGAACAGCCGCGTCATCCCGGCGATGTCTTCGGTGACCTCCGGGTAGACGTCGGTGTACGCGCCCTCGAGATAGACGTTCGCGAGCATGGCGGGTCCACCGTGACCGGGCCCCGCGAGATAGATGACGTCGAGGTCGTGCGTGCGAATGACCCGGTTGACGTGGGCGTAGAGCAGGCTCAGGCCCGGCGAGGTGCCCCAGTGCCCGAGCAAGCGCGGCTTGATGTCCTGCACTCGCAAGGGCTCGCGAAGCAGGGGATTCGACTGTAGATAGATCTGACCGACCGTCAGGTAGTTCGCGGCTCGCCAGTAGGCGTCGATCGCGCGGAGCTCCTCGTCGGTGATCACGGACTGCGTGGGCATCTCGGGCATACCTGCACGTTTCGTACGAGCGGGACACCCGCTTGCAGGGGACTGGACCATGCAGAAGATCTTGGTCCCGACCGACTTCTCTTCAGGCTCGCAGGCGGCGATGCGGGTCGCGATCCGCATCGCGAACGAGACCAGCGCCCAGCTCGTCGTCGCGCACGTCTGGCACGTGCCCGCGTACGCGTTCGGCTCCGAGCCGTTCTCGCTGTCCGCGAGCGTGAGCCAGCAGCTGGCCGACGACGCGAAGCAGGGTCTCGAGCTCGCGGTCGACCAGGCCAAGCGCGAGAGCGCGCGCGTGGTCGCGGGAGTCCTCCTCTCGGGAACGCCACCCTGGTCGCGGCTCGTCGAGGTCGTCGAGGCCGATCCCGACATCCACGCGATCGTGGTGGGCACCCACGGGCGGACGGGCCTCCAGCGCGTGCTGCTGGGCTCCGTCGCGGAGAAGCTCGTGCGTCACGCGCCGTGCTCCGTGCTGGCGGTGCGAGGCGACGGCGCTCCCTTCACCAACGTGCTGTGCGCCGTGGACTTCTCGGCGAGCTCCCAGGTCGCCGTCGACGAAGCCGCTGCACGGGTGCGTCCCGGTGGCGCCGGTATCACGTTGCTGCACGTCGTCGAGGCGCCGGTCGCGATGCACGGGACGCACTTCGAGGGGTCGTTTCTCCGCGACCTCGACCGAGCAGCGACCGCTGCTCTCGACGCGCTCGCCGCGAACCTCCGGCTGCAGGTCGACGTGCCGGTGCGCACGCAGCTCCGTGTGGGCTACGCCGGAGCGCAGATCCTGGCCGCGCTCGACGACCTGCCGGCGTACGATCTCGTCGTCCTGGGGAGCCACGGGCGGACCGGATTGGGTCGCGCCTTGCTGGGGTCGGTCGCCGAGAAGACGGTTCGGCATGCCCCCTGCCCGGTCATGATCGCGCGCAACCGCAAGTAGCTCGAACCCACCGTTGCGCACGCGCTGCGCCGCGCTCGTGTGCGCCTCGCAAGGCTTGCGCTCTGCCGCGCACGCACAGGCCCGAAGGTCGGTGGAACGCGACATGCACCAGCGGCGTGAGCTGCGCGCGCGAGTAGGATCGATGCCACAAGACCACTACGACACTCTCGAGGTCAGCCGGACGGCGAGTGCCGATGCGATCCGGAAGTCGTATCGCAAGCTCGCGCGCCGACACCACCCAGACGTCAACCCGGGCAGCACCACCGCCGAGGACAAGTTCAAGCGGGTGGCCGCGGCGTACGAGGTCTTGTCCGACGCCAAGAAGCGCGCCGCGTACGACGAGTTCGGCGAGGAGTCGCAGGCGAGCGGCTTCGACGCCGGCAAGGCGCGGTCGTACAAGCAGTGGGAGGCGACCCGCCAGCAACGAGCAGCCGAGTTCGAGCAAGGTCCGCGCGAGTTCGACTTCTCCGATCTGTTCGGTCGGACGCGAGGAGGACGTGGCCCAGACCTGCACGCGAGCGTGGAGCTCGACCTGCGGCAGGTGGTCGACGGGCTCGAGATCTCGCTCGATCTTCCCGGTCGGGGCGTCGTTCGCGTCCGGATCCCACCGGGCGCTGACACTGGCTCGGTCATCCGGATCACCGGAAAAGGCGGTCCCGGATCGCAGGGAGGCTCGCCCGGTGACCTCTTGATCGAGACGCGCGTGAAACCCCATCCTTGCTTGCGCCGCGACGGGGACGATCTCTACCTGACCGTACCTGTCACGCTCGACGAGGCCTACAGCGGCGCGACGATCGAGATCCCGACGTTCTCCGGACCCGTCATGCTCAAGGTCCCAGCGCGAACGCAGACCGGCGCGAAGTTGCGCCTGCGAGGCAAGGGGATCCCTCGCAAGCACCTCGTCGGTGATCTGTTCGCGGTGCTCGACGTGCGGATGCCCGACCGTGCCGACGAGACCCTCGCGGCTGCGCTCCGCAACGCCGCCGACACGTACAGCACGCCCGTTCGCAAGGAGCTGTCGCTATGAGCAGGATGACCTACCAACACCTGCTCGATCTCGTCGGAGGAGATCGCGAGCTGATCGATCGGCTGCTCGAGCTCGGAGAGATCGAACAGCAGGCATCCGCGACGGTCACGGTCGATGTCGACCGCGTGTTGATCGCACGAACCCTCGTTCGCGAGCTCGAGATCGATTGGTCGGGGATCGAGGTCATCCTCCGGCTGCTCGGCGAGCTCGCCGAGGCGCGCCTGCGAATCGCCGCGCTGGGAGGCTGATTCGCTGTGGTTCGACGCGTGCACGACAGAGGGGAGATGCCGATCGCGCCCGTCACGTTGCCCGCGCCGGCGGGCTCTCGCGCCGCGACCGTACCGCGACACCCGAAGCGAGCCCTGCACGTCACCCTGTGGATCGCGGCCCTCCTGGGTGTCGGAGTCGCGGGTGCGCAAGGCGTGCGCGTGCTTCGTCGGCCACCCGGCGTCGCCGTCGTCGCCGCGCGTCAGGAGGATGTGTCGCGCATGCTCGCGGTCACCGGGCGCATCGAGGCCGACCGCACGGTGATCGTGACTCCGCAGTTTTCGGGACGGCTCACCGAGATCGTCCACCACGAGGGAGACCGGGTGACCGCGGGCGAGCTGCTCGCGCGCCTCGAGGACCCATCGGCGACCTCGGCCGTGCTCCAGCAACGCGCGACCCTGTCGTCGCGCCGGAGCGAGCTCGCGCAGGCGATGCGCGAGCTCGCGCGCACCCAGAAGCTCGTGGCCGACGGTGCGATCGCCGGGACGGAGCTCGAGACGGCGCGACTCGTGGTGACCCAGGCCACCAACGACGTCGCACGACTCGCGGCGGTGCTCGACACCGGGCGATCGCAGCTCGTGCTACTCGCTCCGTTCGCCGGAACGATCGTCCGGCGTGACGGAGAGCTAGGTCAGCTCGTCGGCCCGACCACCCCGGTGTTCGAGATCGCGACGGTCGACGCATCCCGGGTGACCGCCGAGGTCGACGAGCGCTACGTCCGGGCACTCCGCGTGGGGATGTCGGCACAGGTCCTCCCCGTCGGATCCCAGGACCCGCCCGAGGCCGCGACCATCAGCTACGTGGCCCAGGCCGTCGATCCGCAGACCGGTGCGGCGACGGTTCGGTTCACCTACGCCGCGGTTCCCAAGGCCGCCTTGCTCGGCATGTCGGTCGACCTCAACGTCAGCGTCGCACGCGTGCCGGGAGCCATCACCATCCCACGCGAGGCGGTCGGCAGCGACGACGGTCGCGCCTTCGTGCTGGTCGTGGTCGACGGCCGCGTCGAGCGACGCGCGATCACCGTCGAGGACTGGCCTGCCGCGTCGGTCGTCGTCCTGTCGGGGATCGTGGCCGGCGACCTGATCGTGCTCGACCCGACCGCGGCGGTTGCCGGCGCGCGAGTCCGGATCGAGGTGCGCGATGGTGTTTGAGGCGAAGCTCGCGCTCCGCTACTTGATCTCGTCGCGGCTCCAGACCTCCTTGCTCGTCGCCGGCGTCGCCGTGGGCGTCCTCGTGTTCACGTTCATCGCGGCGTTGATGAACGGTCTCGGCGTTCGCCTCACCGACGACATCACCGGGAACGTCGCCCACGTGACGCTCGAGCCCGAGCCTCGCGTGCCGCGCACGTACATGCCCTCCCCGCTGGGACGCGCGGTGTTCGCGGTGCAACCCGGGCACGACGACACGGCGGAGATCCGGACCTACCGATCCGTCCTCGAGCTGGCCGTGCGGATGCCCGGTGTGCGCGTCGCGGTCCCCGAGGTGATCGGGAACGCGACGCTCGCACGGGGAGCCAACTCGGTCGGGGTTGTTGTGACCGGGGTCGCGCCCGAGCAAGCTGGAACGATCGCACCCGTCGATCGCTCGATCGTGCGCGGGCGGCTCGACCTCGGGGTCGGCAACGTGGTCGTCGGTTCGACCCTCGCGCAGGACCTCGCGGTCGACGTCGGTGATCGACTCGTCCTCCGAGCGGCGCGGTCTCGGGCGGGGGTCGCATCGAGTGACGCGATCGTGACCGTGCGCGGGATCTTCACGCTCGGGGTCCAGGCGGTCGACGAGCGGGTGATCTACCTCGAGCTCACCGCGGCGCGAAAGCTGTTCGGGCTGACGGACGGCGTCTCGCAGATCGAGCTCAAGATCACGGATATCTGGCGGGCCGAGGAGCTGAGTGCAGGGCTCGCACGCGCGACCGGGCTCAAGGCGACGAGCTGGCTGGAGCGCAACGCGCGCCTCCAGGAGGGGCTCCGCGCGCAGGCGAGCACCGCGACGATGATCAAGGTGTTCAGCCTGCTCACGATCGCCATCGGCGTCGCGAGCACCCTGTTCCTCTCGGTGATGCGCCGGCGCTCGGAGATCGGCATCCTGCGAAGCTTCGGGATCGGCCGGGCGGCGGTGGTCCGGACCTTCGTGCTCCAGGGTGTGCTGATCGGGATCATGGGCTCGGTGGTCGGCGTCGCGCTGGGCTTCGCGTTCGCCCACCTCTTGCTCGCGATCTCGATGACCGCCAAGGCAGCACCGTCGATCCCGATCGACCCGGCCCAGGGCGAGTACCTGCGGGCGATCCTCCTCGCGACCGCAGCGAGCGCCCTCGCCGCCATCCTTCCCGCGTGGTCGGCTGCGAAGACCGATCCGCTGGACGCGATCCAGTCATGAACGCGCTCGAAGCGACGGACATCGTCAAGGTGTTCGGCGAGGGGGAGAGCGCCACCATCGTCCTTCGTGGGATCTCGGCGACGATCGAGCGCGGCGAGTTCGTCGCGTTCGTCGGTCCCAGCGGCAGTGGCAAGAGTACGTTCCTGTCGATCGCCGGGACGCTGCTCCGGCCGACGAGCGGCGCGCTGCGGATCGTCGGAGAGCAGGCGCTCGGCCTTCACGAGCGCGCACTCGCGGAGCTGCGGAACCGCCACCTTGGGTTCGTGTTCCAGTTCCATCACCTGCTCGAAGACTTCACGGCCATCGAGAACGTGCTGATGCCGGTGTACGGGGCACACGTCCGGGTCGATGCGGGCTGGCACGCGCGGGCGCGCTCGCTGCTCGCTCGCGTGGGACTCGAGGATCGGATGGCGTTCCGCGCATCGAAGCTCTCGGGTGGTCAGAAGCAACGCGTGGCCGTGGCACGGGCGCTCATCATGAAGCCCGAGCTCGTCCTGGCCGACGAGCCCACCGGCAACCTCGATCGCGCGAGCTCCGACGAGGTCATGCGCCTGCTCCGCGAGCTGTCCAGCGAGGATGGCACCGCGTTCCTGATCAGCACCCACGACGAGTCGATCGCCCAGCGCTGCGATCGGATCCTGGCGATGCGGGACGGGCTCCTCGTCGCTCCGGATCAGCCGGCCGTATCGGCAGCGGGTTGAAGCGCGGCCGCACCTGCGAGCCGTGGCCTAGCGGTCCGCCAATCGCGGCGGCCCGGCGAGCTCGCGATGACGAAGCAAGCCGTACGACTCGAGCTGGACTCGCAGTTCGTGGGGCGTGAGCTTCGTCAGATCGTGCGACACCTCCTCGATCTCGGGGGGGTTGTGCAGCATGGCGAGTCCGGGACGCAACTCGCCGAGCATGTGAGGACTCGCGCAAACGATCAGCCGGTGTGGCGGGAGCGCCGCGAGTTGCAAGGATAACGCTCGCAGGATGTCGCGCGCGAACTCGGCATCGAGGGTCGCCTCGTGATCGCGGCGGTGGCCCGATCGACGCGCCGGGTCGATCAGATCCTCACGCTCGACGAGCTCGTCGCGAAGGCCCTCCGGCTCGGCGAGCCGTTCGTGCGTGAAGAAGCGAGCACGCGCAGCATCCACGACAGCGATCCACGTTCGGTACATGGTCCTTGCTCGTTGCAAGCGCGTGACCAGGTCGCTACTTGGTCGCTCGTCGCATCACGAGCTTGCGCAGCTCCTCGACCCACAACACGATCGAGCCGATGGCTCCGAGCGCCAACACGATCGTGAGATCGAAGGGCACGGTATGGAGCACGCCGCCGAGCGGGCTCCAGAACACCGCGGCGATCTGGAGCAGGTTGCCGAGGACCATCCCACCGACGAGCCAGTGGTTACGAAACACGCGCAAGGTCAGGCTCGACGCGATCTCGGAGCGACAGTTGAGGACGTTGAACCACTCGCAGATCGCGAGCAGCGTGAACGTCTCGGTCTGCACCTGGGGTGCGGAGATTCCGGCTGACGTTCGTGCGATGAACCAGCCGAGCGTGATCCCCGCGATCACGGGCGTCATGATCGCGAAGCGCGCAAGGAGTGCGCGATCGAGCAGGGGCTCGTCGCGCCGGATCGGTGGGCGCGTCATCTCGTTGCCCTCCGCAGGTTCGAGGACGAGGTTGACGGTGATCAGCCCCTCGGTCACCAGGTTGTTCCACAGGATCTGGACCGCGGCGAACGGTGCCGGATAGCCCAGTACCATCGCGGTCACCAGCACGAGCACCTCGGCCGCGGAGGTCGAGCACAGCAACAGGATCGCCTTCTTGAGGTTGCGATAGACGACCCGACCTTCCTCGACGGCGCTGACGATCGTCGCGAAGTTGTCGTCGGTGATCACGATCTTGGAGGCCTCCTTCGCCACCTCGGTGCCGGCTCGGCCCATCGCCACGCCGACGTCGGCCTTGACCAGGGCCGGCGCGTCGTTGACGCCGTCGCCGGTCATCGCGACCACCTCACCGCGCGCCTGCAGCACACCGATGATGCGTAGCTTCTGCGCAGGCGCGACACGTGCGAAGACGGAGACCTCGGCGATCCGCGCGGCGAGCTCGGGCTCGGAGAGAAGCTCGAGCTCGCGGCCATCGCACGCGACATCTTGGTCTCGCGCGATCCCGAGCGACCGCGCGATCGCGAGCCCGGTGACCGCGTGATCGCCGGTGACCATGATGGTCCGGATGCCCGCGGCTCGACACCGCGCCACCGCCGCGGCGACCTCGGGACGAGGCGGATCGAGCTGACCGACCAGCCCGAGGATCCGCGTATTCCCCGACGGATCCGCGAGCGTGCCATCGACGGTGGCGACCGCGAGCACCCGCAAGGCGCGACTGGCGAGGCGCTCGGCGGCCGCGATCAGCGCAGGCCGGTCGGCGGCCGGGCAGAGCTCGATCACCACCTCGGGAGCGCCCTTGATGATGACAACCGAGTGACCGTCACGGACGTGCTCGGTCGACATCCGCTTGGTCGCCGAGTCGAAGGGCTGCTCGGCCTTGCGAGGAATTCGGGCGCGCACCTCGTCTGGATCCAGCGCGCCCTTGAGACAGAGGGTGAGCAGCGCGACCTCGGTCGGGTCTCCGACCCAACGCCACTCGCCGTCCGCTCGATCGAGATGCGCGTCGTTGCACAGCGCGCACGCCTCGAGGAGCTCGCGCATCGCCTCGACGCCGTCGATCTCGCCGACCGGTGCATACCCGACCCCGGTGACGCCATGCTCGCGGCCGTCCGGGAGCACGAGCGTCGTCACGGTCATCTCGTTCCGCGTCAGCGTGCCGGTCTTGTCGGTGCAGATCACCGTGGTCGCGCCGAGCGTCTCGACGGCTCCGAGCTGGCGCACGATCGCGTGGCGACGCGCCATGCGCTGGACGCCGACCGCGAGGGCGATCGTCATCGCGACGGGCAGTCCCTCGGGGATCATCCCGACGAGCTGGCTGACGCCGACCATCACCACGTCGCCGATCGGCATCCCTCGAAGCACGCCGACGACGATGATCAAGACGAAGGTCGCGACGGCCGCGACGATCAGGTAGCGACCGAACTGTGCGACCCGGCGCTCGAGCGGCGTCTTCATCGCGGCGGTGCCTTCGGCGAGGGCCGCGATCTGCCCGAGCTCCGCCGCGCCACCGGTCGCGACCACCACGGCGCGACCGCGACCCGACGTCACCTGCGTCGCGGCGTAGATCATGTTCGTGCGATCGCCGAGGACCGCCTCCGCCGGCACGCGCTCGGGCTGCTTTGCCACCGGCAACGACTCGCCGGTCAGCGCCGCCTCGGCGGTCTGCAAGTGGACGCACTCGACCAGCCGCGCGTCCGCTCCGACGGCGTCACCGGCCTCGACGACCAGCAGGTCACCGACGACGAGCTCGGCCGAGGGGATCCGGACCTCGTGGCCGTCGCGCACCACGCGCGCAGTCGTTGTGGAGACCGTCCGGAGAGCGCGCAACGAGCGCGCGGCTCGACCTTCCTGGAGCGCGCCGATCACGGCGTTGATCACGACGACGCAGCCGATCATGACCGCGTCCCCGCGGTGGCCGAGGAGCAGCGAGATCACACCCGCGGCGAACAGCAGGTAGATCAGCGGACTCGCGAGCTGGGAGAGCACCAGCCCGACCACCGAGCGCTCGCGCGAGACGGCGAGCGAGTTCGGTCCGTTCGCGACGAGCCTGGTCGCGGCTTCCGCTGCGGACAGCCCGGTCTGGAGGTCGGTACCGAGTGCCTTCGCGACCTCGGCCACCGTCCGCGCGTGGAGCGGTTCGGTGGTCATCCCGGCGGGTTTTGCACCGCTCATGCCGCGGTCAGATCGAGCACGACTCGCGATGGAACATCGCCT
The DNA here is from genome assembly GCA_031385555.1 of Deltaproteobacteria bacterium. Classification (GTDB taxonomy): domain Bacteria; phylum Myxococcota_A; class Polyangia; order Haliangiales; family Haliangiaceae; genus JABFXX01. The sequence goes on from JANNBP010000170.1 coordinate 51,164, forward strand.
CGCGCGAGCCTCTCGAACACCTGATTGATCGCCGACAACGGCTGGATCTCGATGTCTGCCTTGACCTTGCCGTCGACGGCGAACGCGAGCGTCTCGGCCATGTCCTCGCGGGTGCCGACGAACGAACCACGGATGGTGATGCAGTTCGCCACCACGTCGAACAGCGGCACCGGGAACTCGCCCGGCGGGAGCCCGACCAGCACGCACGTGCCGCGTTTGCGTGTCATCCCGACGCCCTGCTTGAAGGCATCCAACGAGGTGGCGGTGATCAACACCCCGTGGGCGCCGCCGCTGGTGGCCTTCTTGACTGCCGCGATCGGATCTCCCAGCCGCGCGTTGATCACGCAGTCGGCGCCCAGGCGTGTCGCGTGGGCAAGCTTTCGATCGTCGATGTCGACGGCACAGACCCGGAGCCCCATCGCCTTCGCGTACTGGATCCCGAGATGACCGAGGCCGCCGACTCCCGAGATCGCGATCCACTCTCCGGGACGAGCCCCTGTCACCTTGAGGCCCTTGTACGTCGTGACACCGGCGCAGATCAGCGGTGCTGCGTTCACCGGCGCGAGGCCGGCAGGGATATGGGCGACGTAGTTGGGATCGGCGAGGATGTATTCCGCGAAGCCGCCGTTTCGCGTGTAGCCACCGAACTCGGCCTCGGCGCAGACGGTCTCCCACGCGCTGAGGCAGTGCTCGCAGTGGCCGCACGCCGAGTACAGCCACGGCACGCCGACGCGATCGCCTGCCTTGACGGCTGTCACGTTCGCGCCGACGGCACTGACCCGCCCGATCCCCTCGTGGCCGGGAATGAACGGAAGCCGTGGCTTCACCGGCCAGTCACCCTTCGCCGCGTGCAGGTCGGTATGGCACACCCCGCAGGCCTCGGTCTTGACGACGATCTGCCCCGGCCCAGGTGTCGGGATCGCGACCTCGCGGATCACCAACGGCTGGCCGAGCTCCTCGACGAACGCGGCTCTCATGCTGTCTTTCATCACTCTCTCCTCTGCGTCTTGGTACGGCTGAGCCGTCGGCATCTCGCATCGATCTGGCTCGGCGAGCGCCACGAGTGGTCGCCAGGCGCTCGCTTCGCGAACCCAGCCTTCCCGGCTCGTCTCTCGCGACCAGGTGCAGCACGATGCGTGCCGCACGGGCGAGGGTCCTCCCGTGGCTCATCGAGTGCACTCGCAGGTCGCATGTGGACGTGCGCGCTCCTGGTGACCTGCCTCGCTGCCTGTCACTCGAGCAACGCAGATGCGCCGAAGGAGAGCTCCCCGTCGGAGCGCTTCGAGCGAGACATGATGGTGCGGCTCCACATGCACGAGAGCTTCGACCTGCTTCGCTCGATCGAGAGGCTCCTGATCCGCGGCCACCTCGAGGAAGCGAAGCGCTTCGCGGAGACGATCGCCGGCGCGCCGGATGAACGCGGCCTGGGTCCGTGGGTGGTGCAAGCCACCCTCGTTCGTGCCCGCGCCGCAACCCTCGGGCGCGCTCGGACCCTCGACGATGCGTGCCGGCTCGAAGCGAGCCTCGCCGCCGCCTGCGCGAGCTGTCACGTCGATGCCGGGGTCGCGATCGAGTTTCGCGCGTCTCCACCTCCACCCCCGGATGGACCGTCGGTGATGGCGCGCATGCAGCGCCATCGCTGGGCCGCGGATCGGCTGTGGGAGGCGATCGTCGGTGGTGTCGAGCAGCCCTGGCGTGCGGGCCTCGACGTCCTCGCTGCCGCGCCGCTCGACTGGAAGGAGCTCGCCGCCGATCGCGCTCCGTTCGGGCTCGAGCTCCGGCGACTCGCGCAGCAGGCGCTCCGTCGAGAGCTGGACACGCCGGCCGATCGCGCAACGGCGTACGGGGAGATCCTCGTCGCGTGCGCCGGTTGTCACACGACACCTACGCGATAGCTCCCTCGCTAGTTCGTGACCCAGTACGGCAGCATCGCCTCTGCGCGACTGCGCGACTGACTGCGCAGTCGCGCGACGTCGAGGCTGGCCGCTGCTCGTACGTCGAAGCGAACCCCGTCGGGGATCCGCACGAACGTGACCGTCGTTCCGTTGTGAAGGATCGGGCAGTGGCCGGTATCCCCGGGACCTCCGTGCAGACCCGAATGCTCGCGAGCGCCGCCCGGAACGCCAATGCGAGCGTGGACCTCGGCGAGCGCCAGGAGGCGCCGATAGTTGAACGGATCGGTGACGGTGACCGCGATCGAGACGCCTTCCGGGATGTCGGTGACGTGCGTGACGGCTGTCCACAACGCCGACGGACAGTTCGCCATCTGCCGTTCGCCGATGGTTGGTGGAGAGGCTGGGATCGGTGCAGGACGCGGCGACGCACATGCTGCGAGCCACAACGAGAGGAGATATCGCGACATGCTCGGACAGCCTGCACGAGACATGCGAGGGCTCACGCCGGTTGCGTCACCACGGTGCCGAGGGCGTGATCGAGCTGGGCGGTGTCGAGTGCGACCGGGGGATAGTCGTCGACGAGCGAGGCGTGGTACGCGACGAGCCGCGCCTGCCATCGCAGCATGCCGCGTTGATACGCGAGGATCGACGAAGGCACCGGTGCACCGAGCACGATCGCGCCAGCGGCCACCAGCCAGAGGACGCCGGACACGAACCACAGCACGATCAACATCACGCCGCTGGGCAGCGACGAGACCCAGCGACGCAACGCGGATCCCACGGTGGGTCGCGACGTGATCGGCAGCTCGATCCGCACCGTATCGGAGCCGGCGGGAAAGCGATCTGTGAGCAACAGCATGTAGGCCGAGAGCTGGAGCAACCAGGTCAGGGCGACGGTGATCCGCGGTGCCACCACGGCGCGAAAGCGATCACCGCCGAGGGAGAGCGAGACCGCGACGATCAAGGGCAGCAGCAGATACAGGAGCAAGACCAGCCACCCAGCGGTCAGCCCGAGCCATCCGAGCACGACCACGAGCAAGACCCGGAGCAGGAGCTGGATGCGCTCGAAGCGACGAGGCGAGCTGACCTCGACATGAACTGGGGTGGACGTCATCCACCAGGTGGCAGCAAGGTGCGTGCCTCGGGCGTCCTTGCTGGCTCAGCCAGGGACCACGCTTGTAGGCAACGAACGCGGTCACGACCGACGCAGGGCAAGCGCGGAGCCAGCTCGGGCCGCGCAGGATGTGCGCGTACGACGTCGCGAACCCCGTCGTCGAGCACACGACGTGGGTCTCGCTGACCCGAGCGCCTGGCGCTCACCGGTCGTTCGGAGCGGAGGTTGGCCATGGCAAGGCCCACGCGACGCCTGGGAGCGATCGGGCGTTCTCCTCGAGGACAGCACGATCGTTGCATTCGAACGGGCCGCATGAAAATTCGACCTCTCCACGACCGAGTACTGGCCAAGCGAGTCGCCGAGGTTGCCAAGACCTCCGGTGGCTTGTTCATCCCCGACAACGCGAAGGAGAAGCCGCTCGAGGCGATCGTCATCGCCGTCGGGACCGGCAAGCGGCTCGAGGACGGCAAGATCCAGGCGCTCGAGGTCAAGCCCGGCGATCGGATCCTGATCGGCAAGTACACCGGCTCCGAAGTGAAGATCGACGGAGACGACCACATCATCCTCGGCGAAGACGACGTCCTCGCTGTTCTCGAGACCTGAGGTGCAACCATGGCAGCCAAAAACATCGTGTTCGACATCGCCGCTCGCGAGAACATCGCGAACGGGATCAACATCCTCGCCAACGCCGTGAAGGTCACGCTCGGACCGCGCGGGCGCAACGTCATCATCGAGAAGTCGTGGGGGGCCCCGACGATCACGAAGGACGGGGTCACCGTGGCCAAGGAGATCGAGCTCGAGGATCGGTTCGAGAACATGGGCGCGCAGATGGTGAAGGAGGTGGCCTCCAAGACCTCCGACCTCGCGGGCGATGGAACGACCACCGCCACGGTGCTCGCCCAGGCGATCTACATCGAGGGCATGAAGCTCGTCGCCGCTGCGGCCAATCCGATGGACATCAAGCGCGGGATCGACGCCGCGGTCACCGCCGTGGTCGACGAGCTGAAGAAGCTTTCGGTGCCTACCAAGGGCAAGAGCGAGATCGCGCAGGTCGGAATCATCAGCGCGAATGGCGACGAGACGATCGGCACGCTGATCGCCGAGGCGATGGCGAAGGTCGGCAAGGAGGGCGTGATCACGGTCGAGGAAGCCAAGACCATGGAGACCACGCTCGAGGTCGTCGAGGGCATGCAGTTCGATCGCGGCTACGCGTCGGCCTACTTCGTGACCGACCCGGAGCGGATGGAAGCCGTGCTCGAGGATCCATACATCCTCATCCACGAGAAGCGCCTCGCGAGCATGAAGGAGCTCCTGCCGGTGCTCGAGCTGGTTGCCAAGGCGGGCAAGCCACTGTTGATCGTCGCCGAGGAGATCGAGGGCGAGGCCCTCGCGACGCTCGTCATCAACAAGCTGCGCGGGACGCTGCAGATCTGCGCCGTCAAGGCACCGGGCTTCGGGGATCGCCGCAAGGCGATGCTGCAGGACCTGGCGGCGGTGACCGGCGGCAAGGCGGTGACCGACGATCTGGGAGAGTCGCTGGAGAACCTCACGCTCGCGGAGCTCGGGCGGGCCAAGAAGATCAGGATCGACAAGGACACGACGACGATCGTCGAAGGAGCCGGCGTCAAGGAGACCATCGAGGCTCGCGTGAAGTCGATCCGCCGCGAGGTCGAAGACACCACCTCGGAGTACGACCGAGAGAAGCTGCAGGAGCGCCTCGCGAAGCTGGTCGGTGGCGTGGCCGTGATCAACGTCGGCGCCGCGACCGAGGTCGAGATGAAGGAGAAGAAGGCGCGCGTCGAGGATGCGATGCACGCGACCCGCGCCGCCGTCGAGGAGGGCATCGTCCCCGGAGGAGGCGTCGCCTTGGTCCGTTGCGCGACGGCACTCGACTCGCTCAAGTTCAACGATGACCGCCACTTCGGCGTCAACCTTATCCGTCGCGCGATCGAGGAGCCGATGCGCCAGATCGCCCACAACAGCGGCGCGGAGGGCGCCGTCGTTGTCGCCAAGGTCCGCGAGGGAAACGGAGCGTATGGATACAACGCCGCGACCGGAGTCTACGAGGACCTCGTCAAGGCGGGCGTCATCGATCCGACCAAGGTCGTGCGCGTCGCGCTCCAGAATGCAGCCTCGGTCGCGTCGCTCATGCTGACCACCGAGGCGTTGATCGCCGAACGCCCGAAGCACGACACGACCACCGCCGACAGCCGAGGTGGCGCATGACGACTCCAAGACAGGCCGCCGAGGTCGACGAAGCGTTGGCCGCCGCCGCGCACGGCGTTGCCCCGACCTCCGACGACGGTGGAGACCTCGCCGACGAAGAGGCCGGGCGCGAGCGAGAGATTGATGTCATCGGCAAGGCCGCCGGGATCTCGATCCCTGATGGAAAGCCGCTCGGCGGGCCCGACGAGATCGAACGGCGCGATGCTCACCGCTGGGAGCTCGACCCCAGCTCGGCCGAAACTCCGGCTAGCGAGGACGAGCCTTGAGCCCTACCCGATCGTCGCTGCGCGGATGAAGTGCTGGACGTAGGGATCGGCGGACGCCAAGAGCTCCGCAGGTGTCCCGTACGCGACGATCCGCCCTTCGTACAGCATCGCGATGCGGTGGGCGATCCGGAAGGTCGAGACCATGTCGTGGCTGATCACGAGACTGGTGACGCCGAACCGCTGCTGCGTCTGCTGGATCAGCTCGTCGATCTCGAACGCGCGTACTGGGTCCTGCCCCGTGGTTGGCTCGTCGTAGATCACGATCTCGGGGTGCCCGACCATCGCGCGGGCGATCCCTACTCGCTTGCGTTCACCGGCAGATAGGTCGCCGGGCAAGCGCTTGGCAAGCGGTGTGAGCTCGAGCAGCTCCAGCATCTCCGAGACCCGCCGGTGCGTCTCGGCTCGACCGATGGCGTGCTCGCGAAGGGGAAATCCGACGTTGCCCTCGACGGAGAGCCAGTCGAGCAGCCCGGCGTGCTGAAACACCAGCCCGAAGCGATGTCGCAGCTCCAGCAACTCGCGCTCGCCGAGAGGCGCGAGGTCGGACCCGAACACGACGATGCGCCCGCCATCCGGTCTGAGGAGCCCCATCAGATGCTTCGCGATCACCGACTTGCCCGACCCACTCGCTCCGATCAGCACCGTGATCCCGTGCGGCCTGATCGAGAGACTCACTCCGCGGAGCACGTGGTTGTCGCCGAACGACTTGTGGACATCGATCAGCTCGATGATCGGTGCCTCCGCGGGTGGCTCGAGTTTGACGCTGCGAGACACCCGGGCAACGTCGAGCATCCTGCGGATCGGGGGGAGGTCGCTGTGGAAGAAGTCGTCACGGCTGCCTTCGAAGAGGAGCTTGCCCCCATCGAGGAACGCCACGTGATCGGCGAGTCGCTCGACGCTGGCGAGGTCGTGACTGATCACCACCGCCGTGATCGCGGACGCTCGCCGCGCCTCCGCGATCATCGCATCCACCCGTTCGACCATCAGGGGATCGAGGCCGGTCGTCGGCTCGTCGAACAACACGAGCTCCGGGTGACCGACCAGCGCGCGCGCCAGGCCGACGCGCTTCATCATGCCGCCGGACAGCTCCTCGGGTAGCAGCGCCTCCGTGCCCGCGAGCCCGAGCACCCGCAGCATCTCGCGCGCGAGCTTCTCCGCATCCCGCTTCGGGACGTCGAATGACTCGTGGAGCGGAAACTCGACGTTGTCCTCCACCGAGAGCGCATCGAACAGCGCGTAGTTCTGGAACACCATACCGAGGTGACGCCGGAGCTCGACCAACTCGACCTCCGACACCTGCGCGAGATCGCGGCCGAACAGCCGCACGATGCCTCGCGTCGGACGGACGAGCCCGAGCATGGTCTTCAACAGCACCGTCTTCCCCGAGCCACTCCGCCCGACGATCACCGTGACGGCTCGCGGTCGGATCACGAGGTCCAAGCCATCGAGGACCAGGTTGTCCCCGAACGCGACGGTGACGTCCGCCAGCTCGATCACGGGTTCGGGCGTCTCGCGGTGCTGCATACATCGTAAAAGGAGGTCAGGCGTGCGCACGTGCATCCGCCACGCCTTGCATCAGGATCGCTCGGCGAGCGCCGAAGCGCAGCCTCGGTGAGGCGACTCCGCACGATCCACGCGGGGCGCAACGTGCATGAGATCTCGAGGTGATCGTTCAAACGCTCAAGACCGTGATCGCGTTCCTTCGTCGCCGGCCCGAGCGTGCTCACCTGCCCGCGCGGCCCCGAGACCTCGATCGAGAAGCGCGCGACCGCTGGAACGACGATGGCGGCGCATCCATGCCTGGCTTGCCATCGCGTCAGCCCCACTAACCAGGCGCCACGGTGTCCTTGGTCCTCGTGACCAGCACCGGCCGATGGCTGTGGCGAACGACCTTCTCGGCCACCGAACCGAGCAACGCGCGGGTGAGCCCGGTGCGTCCGCGGCTGCCCATCACGACCAGATCGATCGTCCGGTCGTCCTCGAGCAGGGCCAGCGTCTTGGCGCCGGGATGACCGACCTGGGATCGACCAATCACGGCGAGCTTCGTCCGGCTCTGGATCCGCGCGATCTCGAGGTCGAGCGCAGCGGTTGCGTGCTGGTCGATCTCTCCCGCAACGACTGCGAGCGTTCCTCCCGGGTACACCGCCGGCAACTCGATGACGTGAAGGAGGGTGATCGCACCGGTTGGCTCGACCACGGTCGCCGCGAGATCGAGCGCGGTCTTCGCACTGACCGAGAAGTCGGTCGGGACGAGAGCGTGGCGGAAGGGAGCGATCTCTCCCTCGGGCCGCACGGTCATCACCGCGCATGGCGCATGGCGCACGACCATCCCTGCGACCGAGCCCAGGAACATCCGGGCGAGCCCGGTGCGGCCGTGGGTCCCGAGCACGCAAAGATCGTACGGCTGGCGCTCGAGCTCCTCGACGATTCGCGCCCAGGGTGGACCGCTCAGCAACGTTCCCGTGGCCCGCACGCCTGCCTCGTTCACCTCCTTGACGGCGTCGTCGAGCGCGCGTTGCGAGTCGTCGATGACTCCTTGCAGGAGCGTCGCGGGGAACGGGAGGTCGACGGGCGACGCGATCGGTGGGAAGTACCAGGAGTGTGCAAGCACGAGCGAGGCCCCCGTCTCGCGCGCGATCCTCACCGCATGGCGCATCGCGTGCTTCGAGCCGGTGGAGAAATCGATCGGACACAGGATTCGCGAGAACTGCATGGGCTTTCGTCGCTGCAACGACACGACCACTTGGTGGCGGTGGTAGTTGATCCGGCACCGACTCGTGCGCCGATGACGCGGAGCCGTGCGTCCGCGCTCGGGATTGCTCCTCGACATCGGAGGACCCCACAGGCGCCGATGCGCTCGCACAGATCCACTACCGGATCGGATTCTCGACCACCGTGATCGCGGATCCGGCGAGCGAGGTGATCGCGCGCGTCGCCCGCGGATCGCAGCGCAGCTTCTCCTCGAGGACGCCGGCGGTGATCGCGCGGATCACCGGCGCCGTGGTCGCGAACGGTGCGTCGGTCGGCCGGCAGCCGTCCATCGCCAGCTTCTCGAGGATCGGCGGCACGGTGATCCCATACGCCTTGGCGATCGCGATCGCGCCCCCGCGATCTGCGCCGAGCGTGCACAGATCGCTGAACGCCAGGTGCCCGGCGCCATGCACCACGCCGAGCCGAGCCGACCCCGGCTGCGTCGCGAAGCGCTTCGGGAGCTCGGGATCGTACGCGATGCCGTCGTGATCACCTACAAGCACGAGCCACGCGGCCGACTCGTCGGGCTGCGCGAAGCCAGCCATCGCGATCCGGACCTCGACCTCGGGTCGATCGGCGACGCTGGTCGACAGGATGCTCCCCAACGAGTGACCGACGAGGGCGCGGGTGCGCCCGAGTGATGCGCGCGCGAACGCGAACGGATCCGACGCGCCTGCCTTCGCCAACACGTCGAGTACCTGGTTCGCCGCTCCGAGGGGAGCCGCTTGCTCCTCACCGCCCAGCGCCGCGTTGAGCCCGACTCCCGGGAGATCGGGAGCCACGACGACGAACCCACGGCTCGCCCAGTGCGTCATCAGGAACGTGCTCTGCCCGCGAAACGACGCGGCACCGTGCAGGAACACCACGACGGGGTACGGACCATGCGTGTCGTCGACCGGCAGGTCTCTCGCGCACTCGCAGGCGATCCACGGGCTCGCCGCGTCGGGGACCTTCGCTGCCTCCGCCGCAGGCATCACGCTGCGCAGGTCGTAGCGCACCGGAGGGGCGCCGCGATCGCTGCCCGGGCGCGCCGGATACCAGACCTCGAGCACCAGGTCGTCGGCGCGGACCGTGCGCACGCCGACCGCCCATGGGCCACGCGTCGCGAGCTCCGGCGGGCTCGCGAGCAACGAGGCGTTCCCACATGCCGCACCGGCCACCACAGGCTCCGGCGCGCGTGGCAACCCGGACGAACCTCCGCATGCGACGAGGATCGAGACGAGAGCTTGGCGGATCACACCCGGGACGATGCCACAGTTGTGATGGTGGTCAGGCTCGTGGAAGGACCACGCGAAAACAGGCTCCTGGATCGTGCTCCTCGACGAGCGACACGGCTCCCTTGAAGTGCTGACAGAGGGTGTAGACAATCCACAGTCCGACGCCGAGCCCGCCGCTTGCCTTCGGTCCCGCGAGGTCGAAGGCGTTGAACACGGAGGCTCGGCGGTTCGCCGGGATCCCGCGACCCCGATCTGCCACGGTCAAGACGACATGCGTGTCGGAGCTCTCGACGTGGATGTCGACCGGACCACCACCCGTGTGTCGGATCGCGTTGGCGATCAGGTGCCGCGCGATCTGCCGGATCCGCGAACGATCCCACGTCCCGTTCGCGACGGAGGTCGAGCTCACCCGGAGTTCGACCTTTGCCGCAGCCGCCGCAGCGCGGCACTCGGTGACCACCTCGCGAACGATGGCGGCCATGTCGACGTCCTCGAGGGCGAGGACCAGTCTCTCGCTGCGCAGATCGGCCACATCTGTCACGCGGTCGAGGGTCTCGGTCAGGCGCTCGAGGCTGCCGGCGAGCATCTGTGTGCGACGTTCGATGGTTGCCGCGTCGGCCGCCTGGGTGAGGGAGTTTGCGAGCACGGTCAAGGGGACGATGGTGGTTCGGAGCTCGTGACCGACCGCAGCGATGAACCGATCGCGTGCAGCCACGGCAGCCCGTAACGCCGCCAGCTGCTCGTGCAGGACGTCAGACTCCGTCGCAGCGACTTCCACACCACCAGCGCCTTCAAGAATCGCTCCCCTACCTCCCGAACCGTAACGACGCGTAACCAGACGGGACCGCTGTGCGGGAGCGACACATCGTGCACGCCGACGCGCTGCGATACAGCGACGCGCCCCCCGTGGCACGAATCGCCGGCACGAATTCTTGGTATCGATGTCGGGTGCCACACACCGTGATCTGTCAAACCCTCGCGCCGACCCGGTTCGACGGCATGGGTCACATGGCGCCGATCACCCATCACGCGGTGATCGACGCAGCGATCGTGGAGCACGTATGCGCATCGTGATCCTCGGTGCGGGTGCGATCGGCGGGGTGGTCGGTGGGCTGCTCGCGCGAGCGAAGCGCGACGTGCTGCTCCTCGCACGCGGTGCGCACCTCGCGGCGATCCGCGAGCGTGGACTTCGCGTCGAGATGCCCGGCGACACCTTCGTCGTGCACCCGCCGGTCGCCGAGCGGGTTACCGAGTGGCGCCGCGGCGATCTCGTGGTGCTCGCGACCAAGACACAGGATGCGGCTGCCGCCCTTCGCGGGCTCGCGGCACCACCTGAAATTCCGATCGCGTGCTTCACCAACGGGGTCGAAGCCGAAAGGATCGCGCTGCGCCACGCCCGCGACGTCTACGGTGCCTGCGTGATGATGCCTGCGACGCACCTGTCACCCGGGCTCGTGCAAGTGTGGGCCGCGCCGGTGCCGGGGTTGATCGATCTCGGCCGCTATCCCGATGGCCAAGGCGACCACGCCGACGAGCTTGCAGGTGAGCTGATCGTCGCGGGCTTCTCGGTCGAGACGCGCACGAACATCATGAAGTGGAAGCGCGGCAAGCTGCTGTCCAACCTGATGAACGGCGCCGAAGCGCTCACCAGTCCCGCGGCTCGCACGTCGCTGCTCGCCGAACAAGCGAAGGCCGAGGCGCGTGCCTGCTTCGCGGCCGCGAACCTATCGTGCTCGTCGGAGGCCGAGGATGCCGCGCGTCGCACGGGGTTCGAGTCGAAGCCGATCGAAGGCGCGACGCGATCCGGCGGCTCGACGTGGCAGAGCCTCGCGCGTGGCGCGACCACGCTCGAGACCGACTACCTCAACGGCGAGATCGCGATGCTCGGTCGGCTCAACCACGTGCCGACCCCGGTCAACGAAGCGCTGCAACGGATCGCCGCCGAAGCTGCCGCAGCCGGCCGCGCGCCTGGTTCGCTGTCACTCGACGAGCTGATCACGTGGGTTCACGGGACGAGGGCGTGAAGCAACCGCCGCAACAACGGCGCTAGCAGCTCGCGCTCCGCATTCGGCGTCGGGTTCACGATCTCGCCGATCTCGAGCCCGGTCAGCACCGCCAGCACGAGCGCCGCGTCTGCCTCCGGCTTGTTCGAGCCGATCGCCTTCATCCCCGCCGTGAAGTACTCCATCGCGCGGGTCTCCCACTGATGGTGGATCGCACGGAGCTGCGACCGGCGACGTCCCTCGAGGTGCATCTCGAACTCGGCGACCACGGTCCCCGGCTCGTTCGTCAGGAGCGCCGCGAGCGCGTGGGCCCACCCGGCCGCCGCCACCTCGGCCGACAGCTTGGCGGGCAGGATCGCGAACGCCGCGTCGTACGCCGCCATCCGCCGCGCCGTGAGCTGCCGAAACGCCTCGAGCAGTAGATCGTCGCGCGACGCGAAGTAGTACGTCGTCGCCGCGAGCGGCACCTTCGCGAGCTTGGCCACGGCGCGATGGGTGACGGCTCCCGTGCCATCTCTTGCCACCACGTCGATCGCCGCGTCGAGGATCGCGGTTCGCCGGGCCCGGCCACGGTCGGTGCCACTTCCGACCTTGATCTTCGCTCTCGCCATCTAGTACATACGTACCACTTTATGGAACACCTGTACAAGATCGCGATCGTCCTGGGTTTGGCCAGCTGCTCCGAGGAGGAGGCCCCGCCCGACGTGCCGGAGGACCCCGCATTCCCCGCGCCCCCCGAGGGTGAAGGTCTCCAGCTCGTCTCTGCGGTGCACGTCGAGCCCGGCGAGGAACAGCACGCGTGCCGCTACCTCGTGCTGCCCGACCGCGAGCTCGAGATCGCGAAGCTCCAGCACCACTACACCGCCGGCTCGCATCATCTCCTGCTCTACCCGACCAGCAAGCAGCCGTCGGAGGTCGACGACGGCGCCGTGTTCGACTGCCTCGCCGCTGGCGATCTCGGCGCGACCGGCGTGCTCTACGGATCGAGCGTGCCGGACGGCGAGCTGCCCTACCCCGACGGCATCGCGCTGAAGCTGGCCCGCCGCTCGGTCGTGCTCCTCGAGACCCACTACCTGAATCCCGCCGACACCGCGCTCGATGCCGTCGCCCGGATCAACCTGTGGTCGACGACGACGCCAGCGACGATCGAAGCCGGCACGCTGTTCTTCCGCGACTGGGCCGTCTACCTGCCACCCACCGGCGCCGTCGAGACGCGCGTCGCGATGCGCTGCCAGATCCCCGAACAGATCGAGCTGCTCTACGCCACCTCGCACATGCATCGCCGCGGCACGACGTTCGAGTCCACCGTCGACGGCGCACCACTTCATCTCTCCGAGAGCTGGGACTCGCCGACGCCGAGCGTGTACTGGCCGCCGCGCCAGATCGCCGGCGGCTCGACCCTCGAGTTCTCGTGTGGCTACCGCAACACCGATGGTCGCGTGGTGATCGAGGGCCCCTCCGCCGAGACCGACGAGATGTGCGTGTTCGTCGGCGGCTACTGGCCGCGCCTCTCCGCCGACGCGGAGCTCTGCCTCGCCGATGGCTCGGGGCCGGTGCTCGAGGGCACCAGGACCTGCGAGCAGACGGTCGATTGCATGGTCGACGCCGGGGTCGACAACTGGGTCGGCGGCCAGCAATGCGTCACCGAGACCTGCGCTGGATCCGCAGAGACGCTGTCGAGCTTCGTGGTCTGCGTCAATCGCAACGCCTGCTGGGGCGATCCGACGTGCGTGGCGGTTCACTGCCCGGAGCAGTGGGACCGCTGCACGCAAGCGCGGTGCAACTGACCAAGCTCTGGAGCAGCTGATCGAGGAACCGTGGAATGCAGACGACCTCCTCGTCCCACTCTCCGCCGCCGACCGCGTCGCGATCCGCGAGGCGCTGATCGGCAAGGTCACCGACGGCGTCGAGTCGGGTGTACCGGCGGCGCTGGGCAGCGCGTGCTCGCCATGGCGGCACCAAGGACGTCTACGAGGCCGCGGTCGAATCGATCGGCAAGGTGTCGGAGCATGTCCCCGCCGCGCAGGGTAAGAACGCGCTCGCGAAGCTCGTCAAGACCCGCACGCCCGAGCTCGAGAAGCTCGCCGCAGCGGGCGACAAGACCGCGGCCAAGCTGCTCGCTTGATACAGTCCCGCGCATGCGGGCTTCGGACTGGAAAGAGAGCATCCCCGCTGGCGAGGCGACTGAATTCGAGCGCGCCCCTGCGTGCTGACGCGATCTGCGGAGCAAGTCGCTGCGCGAGCCGCGCACCGCACCGTCATTCGACTAGCGTTCGCGTCTCGTCGCCTGCCAGCAACCGCGCCGAACCGCGCGGAGGCTTGAGCTGGACGAGCCAGCTGCCGCCCGGGATCGGGTGCATGCCGAGCTGCTCGATCGACTCGAGGCGCTCGTCGACCTCGATCTGCTGCGCCACCGCCTGCGTCACCCCGACGACGGCCGGCGGCACGAGCGACGACAGCGAGATCGCGAGCTCGACGTTCGCTCCGAAGTAGTCGAGCCGACCGCCCTGCGTGAGCGCCATCATCGGGCCGCGATGCACGACGACGCGCACGCCGAGCCCCGTGGTCGTGGGATCGGCATCGATCGTGGCCTGCAGGGCGAGCGCCACGTCGACGGCAGGACCGGGCCGCTCGAACGCCGCGATGGCGAGCCCACCGAAGGTCTTGACCAACGACCCACCCGAGCCACGCGCGAGGGCGCCGACCTGCTCGAAGAACCGCGTCGCGACCGGGAACGCCTTCGCATCGCCGAGATCGTGGAACAGCACGCTCGCACCATCGATCTGCGCGACGACGAGCGTGGCCTGCGCGACCGCCATCAACTTTCCCGGCCCCAGTTGCTGCTCGGGGAACAGCTCGCGAAATGCCGTGGTGGACATCGCGCGCGCCGCGGTCAACGCATGTGCGCGATCGCCGGCGCGCTCGACGCGGACCAGCACCTCGCGCTCCTCGGTGTTGACCAGCGTGATCAGCTGATCTCCTCTGGTGAGGAGCGAGACCTCGCTGCGTTCGGACAACGTCAGATCCACACGTCGCACGCCACCATCGGCGACCACGCGCAGCTCGTGGATCCGCGGCAGCTGCGGGCTGCGCAGCGTGTAGAAGCCGGGCGTCAACGCGAGCTGCAGCGCGAGCCGTTCCCCCGGGGCGAGCCGGACCTGCGCGGCGACGTGCGGGAAGTGCGCCGGGCCGCCGATGCAGAACGTCCGCATCTCGACCGCGCGCAGCTCGGGCGCGACGCGGAACACCAGCTCGACCGCACGCGAGAAGTCGACGTCGTAGCCGAGCTGACAGGTCTTGCAGTGAGCGTGCTGCTCGATCTTCGCGAGGGACTCGATGATGTCCGACGGGATCCGACACGAGGGGCAGATCACGTCCCACACCATCGCGAGCATCCCGAGCTTGGCGGCGTGCAGGCAGGTGTCGATCATCGCCTCCTCCCCGACGGCGAACTTGTCGGCGAGCTGGAGCGGGCGGAGCCGCGCGACGTCCTGCTCCGACGCCGAGACCACGTACGCGGCGAGACTCTCGACAGCGCGATCGTCGAGCCCTTGCCCGAGCAGCTTGTCGGCGAGCTCCTGGACGCGCGCGCGCACCGCCGAACTGACCTCGACGACGGGTTCGATCGGATCGATCTCCGGCGGCACGCCCGCCGACAACAGCTTGTCGAGACGGAGGTACACCTTCTCCAGCTTGCGCTTGTACCTGACGCCGATCTCCCAGCGCGACAACACGCGGGCGAGCACGCCGCGCGGCTCGAGCGTGATCGTGTTGCGCAGCTTCGTTCCGCCGCCCGGCAAGCGCTCGAGCGTGACCTCGGCGACGTACCACCGCAGCACGCCCTTCTCGAACACGCGCAGCACGACGTGGCGATTGCCTTCGATCCACTCGTACGGATGCTCGCGCCACTTGAGTGCGAGCCCGGCGACGCGGTTGGTTCCCTTCGTCACCGCCGAGCCCTCGATCGCCTCGATCTCGAAGCGCACCGGAGCGAGCCCCGTCGCACGATTGATCTTCTCGGTGTTCGAGATGAACGGCCACAGCTGTTCGGGATTCGACCTGAGCTCCCACTCGAGCTTGTAGGTCTGCACCAGGCTCGCCTTGACGATTGGTGGCGACGGGTGCGCCGACATCAGCGCCGGCGAGCCACCGGCGAGCTGTTCGATCGCCACCAGCAGCTCGGTCGCATCGGCGAACCGTCGCTGCGGATCCTTCGCGAGGCACTTGTCGACGAGCTCCGCGATCGCGGGCGTCGCGTCCGGCTGCACCTGATCGAGCCGCGGGGCCTGCTCCCGCACCTGCTTGAAGATCAGCCCCATCGTGTCGCTGCCCTCGCCGATGAACGGCGGCCGCCCGGCGATCAGCGCGAACAGGCAGCCACCGAGCGCGTAGACGTCGGTCGCCGGGGTCACCTGCGCACCCTGGCATTGCTCCGGCGCCATGAACTCCGGCGTGCCGAGCACCGAGCCCGCGCGCGTGGCGCCATCGGCTTCCTGATCGACGGAGCGTGCGATGCCGAAGTCGCCGAGCTTGATCACCTGGCCGGAGACCCGCGTCTCGTGCTCGATCCCCGAGCGCACGAACATCATGTTGTCGGGCTTGAGATCGCGATGGACGATGCCGAGACGGTGCGGCTCGCCGAGCGCGCGACACGCATCGGCGACGATCGCGAGCGCCAGCGCCTCGGGGAACTTGCCCTGCCGCTTGAGCGCTGCACCGACGCTGCCGCCGCTCACCAGCTCGAGCACGAGGTAGTGCAGCCCGCGGTCGTCGTTGAGATCGATCATGTTCGCGATGTAAGGACTCCCCACCTTCGCGAGGACGCGCGCTTCCTTCTTGAAGCGACGCAGCAGCTCCTGGTCGTGGGCGATCTCCGGTCGCAACAACTTGAGCGCGACGTCGTGATTTCCCGTCGTGTCCCGCGCTTCCCAGACCTCGCCCATCGCACCCGCGCCGAGCTGTCGCACGAGCTCGTAGCGGCCGACCGTGGCTCCGACCGCCGGGGTCGGAGGCGTCACGGGAAGTTGCATCGACGGACGCTGTGCCCGCAGCGATCCATCGAGCGCCGCGATGTGGTGCACCAGCTCCGCCATCGACGGCCGCGCATCCGGATCGTCCACCTTGCACTCGCGGATCACTCCGGCCAGATCCTTGGTGGGCTCGGAGGCGAACAGCTCGAGCAACGCGCCGACCGCGTAGACATCGGCCGCACCATCGCCGCTCGCGATCGCGACCTCGCCGAACCCGACAAGCGCACCGGCCATCGGCAGAGCCGCGATCTCGGGCGCGGTGCACGCGGCCACCCACGGATGACCGAACGTGCGCGTCAGCAGCTGCGTCAGCTCGATCCGCACGCGCTGGTTCTGCCCGACCCACACCGACCACGGATGGACGCGCCCGTGGAACACGCCGACGCGATGACAGGCGGTGAGGGCGCGGGCGAGATCGAGGATCACGGCGAGAAACCGCGACTGCTCTACACCACGATTCCCGGACTCCTCTCGGGACGAATCTCGGGACTGGGTCCCGAACCCTTGTTCGATCATCTCGGCGAGCGGCGGCAGGCTGTCGCCCTCGAGCAGGATCGCCGGTGGGTGGGTCTCGAGTGCGAGGATCGGGCGCACCGCGGCGTGGTCGACCGCACCTGCGGCCCGGGCGCGCGCTTCGAGCGTCAGCCAGCGGAGCGAGCCGGGCTCGAAGGTCGGCGTGTGGATCTCGACGAGCTTGCCGCCGCGCTGGGCAAGCACGACCGTTCCCTCTGGACCTGCACCGAGCTGTGCGAGTGGCGTGAACGATCCGTGATCGCTCGGCGCCGCGAACAACGCGGGCATGGTCTGATCGACCGTTCCCACCTGTCGAGGATACGTTGGATCAGCGTCCGAAGGAGCGATCGGCGCCGGTCGTCACCGGTAGGTGGAGGTGGGGCGGCGCTCAGTGCGTCGAGTAGCGGACGTCGATCATCGCGTCGGCGTGGTCTATCTCGACGGCGAGCCTGACGCGCAGCACCGTACCGTGGCGGGCGAGCGTGGCCTGCACGGCCTGCCGCACCCGCTCGAGCCGTTCGACCGACGCCTCGTCGCCGCTGACGATCGGCAGCACGCCGGCGTCCCAGCCCTGGCCGTCGAGCGAGATCGTGCGCACGTGGTAGAGCGGCCCGCGGTCGATGTCGAACACGACGAGCGCTCCGCCCGACTTGCCAAACGTCACGATCGGCGGCGCCACCGTCGCCGCGAGGTAGCCGCGATCCGCGAGGGAGGGCATGGCGATCGCGCTCGAGCGTTTCGGTGTCGACGACCGCGCCGACCGTGGTCTCCATCGCATCGCGCAGCGCGGCCATCGGCAAGCCGCGCCCACCGTCGATCGAGATGCTGTGCACGTCCTTGGTCTTGACCACCAGCGGATCCGCGTAGGCGTCGCCGTCGGGCAGGTTGTGGACGACGGCGAAGGCACAGGCGATCGCGACCACGGTCAACACGGCGATGGAGCGCACGTGGCAAGAAAGTGCAACGTCAGGACCACGCCCAACTAGGCGTGATCACGTGAGCCGACTGTCGACTCTTCGTCGGTGACCTATCGCTGGGTTACGGGAGCGCGACGGTGGATGTGTTGCCGAACCGGTCGCGGATCGTGATGCTCGTCGCCGTCGGGAGCGAGTCGAATTCGACCACCCCGTTCACGTCGCTGCTCGCTGCAGCGTCGAGCGGCGCCGCCGAGCCCGTCGAGGTGCTCGTCAGCTGCTGGCCGCGCACCGGGATCGGCTGGTTCGAGCGCAGCCCCATGTCCATCAACCGCCAGCCCTTCGGGGCGTGCCACTCCACGGTCGCGCGCACCTTGGTGCCGGCGTTCAGCCGCGTCACCGAGGTGACCGTGAGCGCGCCGTCGATCACGTCGAACACGTTCGAGTTGAGGTTCCAGCCCTCGCCCTCGACGTGGAACCGGTACTTGCCCTTCGGCACGCCACCACGATCGTCGAGGCCATCGACGCCCGGCGCACCCCACCACGGCACCGCCTGCCACTCGGCGACCCAGACGTGCGTCTGCGGGCCCGAGCGCTGCAGCGGCGACGGCGTGTACGCGAGCACGATCTCCTGATCCTCGACCGGGCGGCCGCTCCGGCGCGTCACCGCGGCGAACGTGTTGCTGTTCGGTGCGGTCTCGCGCTCGAGCGTCACGCGAGGCGTCTTGACCTGCGGGTCGTCGCCGACGAACGTGAAGGTGGCGATGCCGGAGACGCGCGGGATCTGCGCGGCGGGCTGCGCCTGCGTCGGCGTGCCGGTGCGTGCCCACGTCGACGTCGGGATCGTCGCGGGGATCGTGCCCGCGTTCGGTGCCGGGTTGTCGATCTCCATCGGATCGACCATCGCCGGCGTGGCGACGCGCGGGGCGCTGTCCGAGCCCGTGTCCTCGCGTGCAGGCGTCATCGCGATTGGCACGAGCGCGAGCAATTGCTCGGCGAGATACTCCGCCTCGAGCGGGCCCCAGAACGTCACGCTCGGCTCGTAGCCACCGAGCACCCAGTCCTCGGGACGCAGCAGGTAGCCGACGTGGCCCTGCGAGTAGCCGACGACGATCGTCTTGTCGGCACCGACCGGCGACTTCTCGCGCACGAGATCCGCGATCAGCGTGGAGACCTCACCCGGCAGCGTGCCGAGCACGTAGTCGCCGATGCGCAGCGCCGAGATCGTGGTGCGCGTGGTCTCGCAGACCGGATGCGTCTCGTCGACACCGAACTCGACGTCGAAGATCGGCCCGAGGATCTCCGACGCGATGTCGAGCTTGAGGCACGAGCCGTACGGCAGGATGCCCTCGGTGCCTGGAATCTGCGCGGCCGGGAACATCGGCTCGGCGGTCTCGCACAGCGCAGCGCCGACCTGCGCGTTGAACTCGTCGATCGTCGGGACCAGCGTAGTGCCGTCCATCACCTGACCGTCGGGAAGGCGATCCTTCTCGAAGGCCGCGTACGACACGGTGCCGCCACGGATCGCGAACGTCTCCGGGAACGGGCCGGTCTCGACGGAGCGAGTCACCATCTCGAGCTCGAGCGAGGCTTTCATCGCCTCGCCCGCGGCGGCATACGCCGCCATCAGCGTCGGGATCGCGCCGCGCCCGTGGCCTTCCTCGCTGGTCCACGAGAAGCACGGATCGGAGGCTTTGCCTGGCTTGTTGTCGCAGTCCAGCCCGCCGTGACCCGCGGGTGAGACGTCGGCGCCGGCACCTTGCAGGTGCAGCACGACCACCTTCGAATCGAACTGCTCCTCGAGCGCGTGCTCGATCGCGCCCGAGGCGTCGGCCGAGGCGAACGGGTTGTCCTCGTCGTTGAGCGTGCCGTGCTCGCCGAAGATCGGCATCATCGCGATCGGCGTGCCGTCCGTGCGATCGACACGGATCATGAACAGGTGCTCGTCACCCTTGTTCGCACCGCCCGGGAGCGCATCGTTGTCGCCGCGGCGATCGCGGTTGATCACGTCGTCCAGGTCGAACTGCGAGTCGGCGAACACGCCGAGCTTCGCGGGTTCCAGGTGGTCGATCGCTTCCCGCGCGACCGCTTCGAAGTCGTCGAGGAAGCGCTTGTACACCAGGTCGCGCATCTGCCCGGCGCCGAGCTTGAGCGGGCCGTGCCCCGTGAACTGCGCCCAGCCAGAGTGCGAGTGCGAGACGGCGATCATGATCTTACCGTTGAACGCGGCGCCCATGCGCTGCTCGAGATCGAACACCATGCCTTCGTAGACGAAGATGATGTCGGCCTTGAGCACGACCACGGTCTCGCCGCCGGCGCGCAGCGCGAGCGCCTTGACGCGCGGCGCGGTGGTCACGCCGATCGAGGGATTGAACGTGCCCGACATCTCGACCTTGCGCGCATCGACCGAGCCCGCCGAGCTGATGAAGCCCGCGCGCCCCGTGTACCCACCGAGTGCGGTGCCGACCGGCACGTGCAGGATGCGCTCTGCCGCACCGGCCTCGAGTGCACCCGCGGTGACCGTGCCGCTCGCGTTCGCGGTGGCCGCGATCGGTACGTAGTTGCAGAGCTCGGTGGTGACCTCGCCGGTCGGCGGCGTGTCGTCACCGCCGTCGTCTCCACCACACGCGAACATTCCTAGCGCAAGCAGCGCGAGTCCCGGAGCACGCATGCTCGCTGCATATCACGCAACCCGGGTGTCTCGACCAGGGAATCACGGCGCGAGCGAGCGAACCGTGATTCGCGTATCAGCGAGGGTCGAAGCCTTCCTTGATACAGATCTGGGCGAACGAGTCTCTCCCGACCAGCTTGAACAGCGCCTTGGCCTTCGGGAAGTTTCTCGCTTTGCAGGCGGACAGATACGCCTTGCCGGCGACATCGGGTCGGCATTTGACGATCTGTTCGTAGGTCCTGAGCGCCTTCGCGTACGAGCCCGAGTTGATCAGGTCGTCGGCCTTGGTCTCCAGCGCCGCATCGCGCTTCGGGTCGCAGTCCGTCGGTGGCGCGGGATCGACAGTGACTGGCGGCTTCGGTGTCACGACCGGAACGTTCACGGGCACACGCTGTCCGAACGCCACGTCATATTCGTACGCGCCCTGCGCGACCGACGTGAAGTTGGCCCGCTCGATCACCTGCCGGACGCAGTCGAACATCGGCTGATCGCCCGGCGGCGGATCATCATTGAAGCTGACCTCGACCGTGTTCGCCGCCTCGACCACGACCACCACCGTCGTCTGATCGTTCATCCAACCATGGCGGCACGCCGGGAACCGCGGTGCGAGTGTCTTCATCACGGCGGCGAACTTATCGGGCGTCTTGTCGGGCGTCACCGCGACCGGCGCGAGCTTCTTGCGCAGCAGCTCGTTCTCGAGCTCGAGGAACTTCACCTTCGACTCGAGTCGCTTCTCGCGACCCGACACCACATCCGGCTGCACCGGCGGTTTGTTCGGAGCGACCTGCACGGTCGTTCCCGCCGGGACCTCGATGGTCTTGTCTGCCGAGGTCACCTTGACGTGGCCCTCGTAGACGATCACGGTCACCAAGGCGACCGCTACTGCCGTCACTGCACTCGCTCCGATCAGACGCGCATCCGAGAGATTCATCTCGACCTCCACGCGCAGGCTCGCGCCCGACGCTTGCACCGAAGCCCCCATGGCCCCGGTGTTGATCACCAGCTCTTCATTCGCCGCGACCTTCCACGTCGCTCGACCACGCGGCTGTTGCACGATGGTCTGCGCGCCCTCGCGCACCCACCAGACATCCGTGTTCGCCTCGAGATCGACGGCGGTCCCACCGAGCTGGAGGTGAGAAGGCTTCGCGGTCGCGACCGCGCCCGAGCCGCCCGTCTCCTCACTCGAACGCGACAGGAGCGCGATCGAGATCGCCCCGGCGATCACCGCGGCGAGGCCACCAACAATCCACCAGCGGGACCTGCGAGGTGGCGCCGGCTCGACCGCACCGGCCACCGGTGCAGCCACGCGTGCGACCACGGCGTCCGCGATCCCGTGCGGTGGCGGTGGTGCGTCCCACGCGGTCAGGTCAAACCCGACGTCGTCGTCGTCGTCGTCGTTCATGGCGTCCTCCCAGCAGCCGTCAGCGCAGCTCGCAACGCTTGTCGTGCGCGCGACAAGCGCGACTTCACCGTGTCGAGATCGAGCTCGAGGATGTCCGAGATCTCGCGATACTCGAGCCCCTGATACTCGCGGAGCACGAACACCGCGCGCTGCGCATCGGGCAACGCGGCGACGCCCTCGGCGATCGCCCTCGCGAGCTGGCGACGCTCGGCGGTGTCATCGTTGCGTCCCTCGGGCTCGACCTGCAGCGACGCATGCTCGGGACGCCGCAGCTCGTTGAGGGCGAGGTGTGTCGCGATCGTCAGGATCCACGTCGACAGCGTGGCGGTACCCGCGGGCTCCCACTCCGGCAGCGCGCGCAGCACGCGCACGAACGTCTCCTGCACGAGGTCCTCGACCCGATGCCGCGCACGACCGGCGAACAACCGCCAGATCAACGAGTGCACCGGCTGCTGGTACCTCTCGATCAGATCGCGCCACGCACGCTGCTCGCCCTTCTGTGCACGCCGCAGCGTCAGCTCGTCGAGCTGGTCAAAGCGCTGCGCAGCGGCCGGCATCTCGGTGACGTATCACCCGCGAGCGTCGCGAATGTTCCGGACTATTTTCGGGGACAGGATCCACCCCTCCAGGTACTCGGAATCAATGGCGTCCTGGACGCAAATGACAAATCGGTTCACGCGCCCGCGGAAGGGTCGCGGGTGATCTTATTCGAGACCGGAGCAGCGCCTCGCGGTCTCACCGCCCGCGCCGAACGGCCGACCTCTCGAGTCCCTGGTTCATCAACCCCGCTACAACCGTCGTCCTGACGGGTCTCGATGACCGTCGTCAAGACGACACCCATGGGTCACTCGAGCTGTCTCACCGGCCGCAAAGCAGTGCCTCGCGGACGGCGCGCCGGCATTGCGATCGACACCACCGACGTTCGACCACCAACCACCAACCTAGTTCCCTCCTGGTTCGACCTGGTCATGACCGTCGCTCGTCATGACCACCCTTGGTTCGACTCCGGTGATCTTATTCGAGACCGCGGAGGAGCGCCTCGCGGACGGCGTCGTAGCGATCCGGCAGCTCGACCGGCGTGTTGCGGTACGTCGGCGTGACCTCGGCGAGCTTGTTCTCGTGATAGCCGACCTTGAACTCGGCGAACTTGAGACCACTCGCGGTCGAGACCACGACCACCTCGTCGGTCTTCTTGACCTCACCGCGCACCGCGAGCTTGGTGAGTGCAGCGAGGGCGACGCCGGTATGCGGGCACGTGAACAGGCCATCGCGATCCGCGTGCGCCGATGCATCCGCGAGCTCGGCCTCGGTTGCGGTCTCGACGACGCCTTCGAAGGCCTTGAGTGCGCGGACGGCTTTCGCGAACGAGACGGGATTGCCGATCTGGATCGCGGACGCCAGCGTGGTCTTCGCTTTCACGGCTTCCAACGGCGCCCACTGATTCTTGTACGAGGCGTAGAGCGGCGCGGCATGCGCGGTTTGTGCGACGCAGATCCTCGGGCGCTTGTCGATCAGCCCGAGCGACAGCATCAGCTCGAAGCCGGCGCCGAGTGCGCTGACGTTGCCGAGGTTGCCGCCGGGAATCACCACCCAGTCGGGCACGCGCCAGCCGCGCTGCTGCACCATCTCGATCGCGACCGTCTTCTGACCCTCGAGGCGGAGCGAGTTCATCGAGTTCGCGAGATATACGCCCTCCTTTTCAGCGAGCAGTTGCACCAGCTTCATGCAGCCGTCGAAGTCGGTGTCGATCGCGAGCACGAGCGACCCGGCGGCGAGCGGTTGAACGAGCTGCGCCGTCGAGATCTTACCGCGCGGCAGGATCACCACGCTGCGTATGCCTGCTGCCGCGGCATAGGCAGCGAGTGCAGCAGACGTGTCACCCGTCGAGGCGCACGCGACGGCGCGGAGGTTTCCTCCTCGTCGCATGATCTGCTGCACCATCGAGACGAGCACCGTCATCCCGAGATCCTTGAACGAACCGGAGTGGCTCGTGCCGCACTGCTTGACGCGCACGTCGCCGAGCCCGAGGTCTTTGGCGAAACGAGGCACCGGTGTCAGGTGCGTGCAGCCCTCGAGCATCGACACGATGTTCTGGGTCTCGAGCCCGGGCGCGACCCACTCGTGCTTACCCCACACGCCGCTGCCGTACGGCTCGTCGACGGAGCGCCAGCGTTCACTAAACAGGCGTTTCCACTCGTCGGCAGTTTTGGACTCAAGCGCAGCGAGGTCGTGCGCGACCTCGAGCAGGTCGCCACACGTCGGGCAGCGATAGATCACCTGCTCGAGGGGATAGCCGCCGGAGCACCCAGCGATGCAGCGAAACTCCGCACGGAACGCCATGGTCCAGTCTACCGTGCGAAGCTGCGCCTGATGCCGCTACGGCGCGTTCTTCCGCTCTTGCTGCTCGCGTGTTCGGGCTCCGAAGAGCACGCACGTGCGCCGTCGCCGACGCCCGTGGTTCCAGACGCATCGCTCGCGATCGCCGACGTCCCACCCGCCGACGTCCCACCACCCGCCGACGCCGCAGTACCCGCGCCATCCGCGAAAGGAGCGAAGGCGCCGAAGCTCGAGCTCGCGTTCGTCGGCGATCTGATGTTCGGCGGCTACTTCGACGATCACTACGATCCGCAGTTCGTCGAGAAGCATGATCCGCTCGTCGACATCGAGAGCAAGCTCGCGGCGGATCTGACGTTCGGCAACTTCGAGACCACCATCACCCGCAAGCTGCCGAACAACGGCGGCCCGCATGACGGCAAGGGCAACAAGCGCTTCGTCACGCTCAAGGAGCGCGCCGCGGTCCTCGCGCGCAACGGCCGGTTCGATGCGGTGACGCTCGCGAACAATCACCAGCTCGACAACGACGTGCCCGGCCTCGTCGAGACGCCGGCGATCCTCGACGAGCTCGGCCTCAAGTACGTCGGTGCCGCGCGCAAGGATCGCAACGACCGCTTCCTCGTCGAGGCCATCGACGTCAAGGGCTGGAAGGTCGGATTCCTCGCGGCGACGGCGCAGACCAATCGCACGCCGCTGCGCGATCCCGGTCCGCACATCGCGTACGTCCCCGCGCCCGCGCTCAAGAACCAGCTCGTCCCGGTGATCACCGCCGCACGCGCGTCGCACGATCTCCTCGTCGTCCAGATCCACTGGGGTCAGGAGTACGAGGACGCGCCGGCGCGCTGGCAGATCGACACCGCGCACGCGTTCATCGACGCCGGTGCCGACATCGTGATCGGTCATCACCCGCACGTGCTGCAAGGCATCGAGCGCTACAAGGGCGGCGTGATCGCGTACTCGCTCGGCAACTTCGTGTTCCCGAACGCGAAGGAGCGCGTCCGCGACACCGGTATCCTCCACCTCACCTACGCAGCGAAAGCGAACTGCCTCGACGCCATCGCGTTCGATCCCGCGATCCAGATCCGCACGCCGATCACGCATCCGATCCCCGCAATCGGGAACAACAAGCAGGAAGTCGGCACCCGCCTCGCGACGCTCTCGAAGCCGTTCTCGACGGTCTGGGACGTCACCGGCGAGCGCTTCACCGCACCCGCCGCCTGTACGAAGTGATCAGCCGCGCTGACGGACCTCGGCGTGGTCACGTTCGCATCGGCTAACACGCTGGCGAAGATCCTCGTCGGATTCGCGGCTGTTTCCGGCGACCACACTCCGCAGTTCGTCATGGAGCCGCGCAACTCGCCGACGGATCCGCGCACTTCATCTCGCAGCTCGCAGCTCGCTACCCGCTACGGTTTCGGCTTCGCCTTGATGATGACCTGGTTGTCTTTGACGACGACCGAGAAGTCGACACCCTTCGCCTTGTACTGCTCCATGATCTTCGGCGCCTGCGCGTTGAGCGTGTTGAGCAGCTTCCCGTAGGTCTGCGCGTTGGTCTGCTCGCCGACCATCTCCTTCGCCTTGACGTACTTCTGATACAGCGAGTCGACGTCGGCATCCGACATCCCCGGCGGCTTCGGCCTCGGCTGAGCGGGTTGCGAGGCAGTGCGCGGGATCGGTTGCGACGGACGCTGCGGCGTCGACGTGGGGCGCATCGGTTGCGGCGTCGGCGTGGCGCGCATCGGTGCGGTGGGTGGCGGCGTGGGCGCCTGCGGAACCTCGATCCCTTGATCGAGATCGGTGTCGCGCTTCTGCCGCCGGGGCACCGCGACGGAGGGCTCGCGCGCGAACGGACCCGACATGCTCTCGACGGGCACCGACTTGTTCGCCGACGCACCGGGCGCGATCGGATTGGGACGAGCCACCTGCGAGGGCGCCGTACCCGGCGGTCGTTGGAGCGCCGGCATCGGCTGCGTGCGGACGGGCTCGGTCGCAGGTCGTGGCACACCGAGGCTCGGCAACGGCGGCAACACCGGTTGTGACGGTCGAGAGCCCGGCGCCGGCACCGGCGGGAGCTGCCCGGGAACCATGGGCTGCGAAGCCCGCGGCGGCGGTACGACGGGTACGGCCTGCGTCTTCGGGAACACCGGCGGAACCACGGGCCGCTGTGCCGGCGGAGTCACGGCTGGCTGCGACGGGCGTTGCCCCGCGGAGCTGGGTGGCGTCACCGGCGGAGTTGGTGGCGTCACGGCCGGCTGCGACGGGCGTTGCTGCGCGAAGCTCGGGGGCGTCACCGCGGGCATCGCCTGGGTCTTCGCGAAGGCGGAGCCCACCGGTTGCGCAGCCGGCGGCGTACTCTGCGGTGCGAACGGCGCGCCCGGGTTCGTCGTCGCACGCACCGCGGGACTCTGCGCGCGCGGCAGGCCACCGAGCATCGCGGCGCGCTGGTTCGCCGGCGCCGATGGGGGTTGGGTGTTCGGACTGGGAATCGCCTGCGGCGGCGGACCGGATTGCGTCGGCTCGTCTTCCTCGACCGCCGCGAAGAACTTGTCGAGGTCGAGATCCGCGTCGCCTTCGTCGAGCAGGTGCGCGCCGCGCGCGTCGATCTTGCCGGGTGCCGGTTTCGAGAAGTCCTCGTAAAAGTCCCCACCGTCGTCGGGCGGCGCCACCTCGGGAGCCGCCTCGCCTTGCGGCTTGCGACGCGCCGCGAGGGCACGCGCCTGCTCGCGATCGCGCTTGACGGCCTCGCGCATGCGCTTGGGCATCTTCGCGAGGATCTCCTCGGGAATGTCCTCGCCGGTCTCCACCGACTTGCGCCCGAGCTTCGCGAGGCTGCGAGAGTACGAGCCGTTCTCGATCTGGCGCAGCGTGCGACGCCAGTACGAGTTATAGGAGCTGAACTTCTGTTGCAGCGTCGCGTACCGGTAGCGCAGCGCGGTGTTGCGGATCTGGACCTGGGCGAGGTCGCGCAGCTTCCGCTCCAGGTCGTTGTGGATGAACGTCGGCGGCTGCTTTTGGATCCCCAGGAAGTACTGCTCGTACAGCGACTTCACCCGGTCCATGGTCTTGTCGATAAGGTCGAGGGCTTCCTCGACGTTAAGGAGGACCTCGGATTGGGCTGGCTTCGTTGCCACGTACCGTGACGATAGCAGTTTCTGCTATAGCGTCGGCGGTCTTCTCGTGTCGGTCCTCTACTTCCTCCTCCTCGTCGGCGTGCTCGTGATGATTCACGAGCTCGGCCACTTCGTCGCGGCGAAGTTGCTCGACGTCAAGGTGCTGAGGTTTTCGATCGGCTACGGCCGGCCACTCGTCCGCGTCAAGCTGCGCGAGACCGAGTACCAGATCGGGATCTTTCCGATCGGTGGGTACGTGCGGATCCTCGGGATCGAGGCCACGCCCGACGATGGCAAGCTGCCTCCGCCGGAGGATGTCGGCCGCAGCTTCGCGAGCCGTCCGCTGTGGCAGCGGGTCGTGATCGTGTTCGCAGGTCCGGCGGCCAACCTCGTGCTGCCGGTGATCATCTACTTCGTGTTCTTCGCCGGTCACACGGCGTTGCCCGCCGCGCAGATCGGGGACGTGCTCGAAGGCGGCGCCGCGAATCGCGCCGGTCTCGAGCCCGGCGATCACATCCTCGAGATCGATGGCACCGCGATCCGCTACTGGGAAGAGATCGAGGACGCCGTGCGCGCCTCGGCGGGCAAGGAGCTCCATCTCCGCGTCCAGCGCAACGGGCGCGTGTTCGAGCGCTACCTCACGCCGATCGAGGAGATCGTGCGCAGCCGTGATGGCACCACGTCGCGCCAGGGTCGCGTCGGCATCACGCACTCGCCCTTCATCCCGCTGATCGGCGTGATCGATGCGGGCTCGCCCGCGTCCCGCTCCGGCCTCCGCACCGGCGACTTGATCATCTCCGTCCACGGCCAGGCGGTTCGCAACTGGGGCGACGTGCAACGGAGCTTCGGTAAGGTCGCGCGCCGCACCACGCTCGCGTACTTCCGCGGCACCGAGGTCCCGGGGATTCCGCAGATCCAGTTGCTCGCACCGGGCTTCGCGGATCTGGTGCCCGAGACCAAGGTCGGCGCCACGCTCGATCGCCTGACGTACACGGGTCTCGAGCACGCCGAGATGTTCATCGCGCACGTCGACGCCGGCTCGCCCGCCGACAACGCGGGCCTCAAGCCCGGCGATCTGATCGTCGCCCTCGACGACAAGCCGGTGCTCCACTGGATGGAGCTCGATCAGCGGCTGCAGGCGGATCCCGACAAGCCGTTCAAGCTGACGTGGAAGCGCGCGGTCAAGGGCAAGACCGAGCTGCTGTCGGCCGAGGTCACCCAGGTCCAGCGCAAGCAGCTCGACGACTACGATCACACCGTCACGCGCCTCGTGTTCGGCGCGCGCAACGATGTCGATCGCGGCCGCGGTGCCACCGTGCCCATCGATGGTCGCTTCGGCTACGCCTTCGGCAAGGCCCTCGAGCGCACCGGCGAGACGATCTCGACGATGGTGCGCGGCTTCGTGCAGATCCTGTCCGGCGAGACGCCACGCGAGGCCCTCGGCGGTCCGATCACGATCCTGCGCGCAGCCTCGGTGTCCGGTAACCAGGGCTGGGACAGCTTCCTGCTGATGCTCGCGCTGATCAGCGTCAACCTCGGCCTGCTCAACCTGCTGCCGATCCCTATGCTCGACGGCGGACACCTGCTCGTGTTCGCGATCGAAGGGACACGTCGCAAGCCACTCTCGCAAAAAGCGCGCGAACGGATCCAGCTCGTCGGGCTCATCTTGATCGGCCTGATCACGCTGCTCGCCGCCGGCAACGACATCGTGCGGTTCTTCTTCTGATGCGCGTCCTCGGCATCGAGACGTCGACGACGACCGCCTCGCTCGCGATCGTGAGTCCCGAGCGCACGGCGTTCAAGTCGTACGTGATCGCCGAGCGCCGCAGCAGCGATCTGCTGGTCGGGATCGACGAGCTGTGCAAGCAGCTCGGGCTCGCACCGAGCGAGCTCGACGCGGTCGCCGTCGGCGCGGGTCCTGGTTCATTCACCGGCTTGCGGATCGGCATGGCCACCGCGAAGGGCATCGCGTTCGCCGCCGGCAAGCCGCTGTGGGCGGTGTCGTCGCTCGCGGCGCTAGCGTCGGCGACCCTGGTACCGAGCGTGTGCGCGGTGCTCGATGCACGTCGCGGCGAGGTGTTTGCCGGATGTTACCGCGGAGGAGCAGCGGACCGATATCCCTACGAGCTGGTCGGCGAAGAACGTCTCGTGGCCCCGTCCGAGCTCGGCGCGTGGGCCGAATCACAGCTCGCCGATGCTCGCTTCATCGGCGACGCGATCGAGAAGTATCCCGAGCTCGCGCCGCTGACAGATCGCTGGACGGTCGCGACGCCCTCGGCGGTGAACGTCGCGCTGCTCGCCACCAACGGTGCGCGCGTCGACGTGCTGACCTCTGGCGCACCCTCGTACATCCGCGCCTCCGAGGCCGAGATTCGCTATCCCGACGGCGTGCCCGGCGCACTGCGGAAGCGCTGACGAGCGGCTTTACCGTTTGCGGCGCGTGGCGACCCGGCTTAGGCTTACAGAGCCTGCAACCAGCAGGGAGGTCGCGTTGGCTGAAACCAAGCAAGCAATCCTCGAAGTACTGACCGCAGAACACCGCCGGCTCGACGAAGCGCTCCAGCTCCTGGAACGGCGAAGAGCCCTGACCCCGGCCGAACAGGTCGAGATCAGTCGGCTGAAGAAGCAGAAGCTTCTGACCAAAGACAAGATCGCACGCTTGTCGTAGCGCCGTTCGTCGGGCCAGGGTTGCGTATGCAGTTCACGCCCGAGCAGCTCGAGAAAATGCGCCAGATCGGGCTCAAGCTCGATCGCGCCGGTGTGTTCTGGCAAGGCGACGAGAAGGTCACGCACCCTCGGTTGCGTCAGGCCCTGCTGCGCTGGCTCGATCACAAGGACGGCAAGGACATCGTCAAGCTCGACGACCAGCGGTTCGCATACGTCGATATCGAGGACGCGCATCTCCGCGCGTTGTCGGCGCGCTGGGACGGTGATCGCGTGATCCTCACGTGGGACGACGATCAGGAAGCCGAGCTCGACTACGGCTCGCTGACCGTGGCCGCGGATCACGCGTTCTACGCGAAGGTGCGCGGCCTGCGTGGCAGGATCGCCGGTCCCGCGCACGCCGCGATCAGCGAGCGGATCGACGAGCGTGACGCTGGCTTCGCGTTGAACGCCGCCGGTCGCGCGTGGCCGATCAACCCTGCTGAGGTCAGGTGACGCGGCTGACTACGTCTTCTGGAATTCTTTGATCACGGCGACGACCTCGTGTTCGGCGAGCACGCGGTTGCCACGCTTCGCAGCCGTGAACACCGCGGCGACCAGCTCCTTCGTCGGCTCGTAGCCGCGCTTCTTGAGCCAGTAGACGACGTTGCTCTCGCCGCTGTAGTGGCCGATCTCGATCTCCTGCTCCTTGCCGAACACCCCGGCAGGAACCCCCGAGTAGATCCGATCCGCGAGCCACGCATCGCCCTTCTTCTCGGCCTTGATGATCGCGGCCGCGTGGACGCCGGTCGCGGTGCGAAACGCATCGCTGCCGACCAGCGGATACTGCGGATGGATCGGCACGCGCGTGGCCTGCGACGCGACCTTGCACCACTGCACGAGCTTCGTGAGATCGTGATCGGGGAGCTCGCCGAGGAGCTTCAAGTTGAGCAGGATCTGATCGAGCGCCGCGTTGCCGACGCGCTCGCCGATGCCCAGCGCCGTACCGTGGATGCGGTCGGCGCCGTACTCGATCGCGAAGATCGAGTTCACGACACCCAGCCCGCGATCGTTGTGGCCGTGCCAGTCGATGCCGACATCGCTGCGGCCAAGGCCGTCGAGCATGTTGCGGGTGAACCGGATCAGATTCTTGATGCCGTCGGGCGTGGCGTGACCGACGGTGTCACACAGGGTCAGCCGCTGTGCGCCGTGCTCGATCGCCGTGGTGAACATCTTCGTCAGGATCTCGGGCCGCGACCGCGTGGTGTCCTCGGTGACGTACGACACCGGGAGGTTGTGGCGGCGCGCGAGATCGATCGCCGAGGCCGACAGATCGAGCATCCGCGGTAGGTCCCAATCCTCGGCGTACTGGCGGATCGGCGAGGAGCCGATGAAGCACAGCACCTCGATCTCGATGCCGACCTTCTGCGAGATGTCGACGATCGCCTGGATGTCGTTGACGTGCGTGCGCGCGGCACACGACGGCTTGATCCGGAGCTTGTTCGACTTGATGTGCTCCGCGATCGCCAGGCAATCCTCGACGGCGCGCTTGCCGGCGCCCGGGAGTCCGATGTCCATCGTGTCGATGCCGAGATCGTTCGCGAGCTCGACGAGGCGCAGCTTGTCCTCGATCGATGGATCGACCACCGACGGGGACTGGATGCCATCGCGCAGTGTCTCGTCGAGAAACTGGATCTTGCGCTTCGAGAGCGCGGCGACCTTCTCCGTCGAGTTCCAGTCGTAAATCAGCTCGTGGTCATTCATCGGTACCTCACAGAATGGCGTGCAGGATCATGATCAACAACGCGGCGCCGGCGATGACGAGCGCGAACATGAAGAACCAGGGCAGGACGAGCGCCGCCACGGCGATGCCGAGACCGAGCGCCCACACCCAGTAACCCTGCGGCTCGCGCCGCGCGAGGGACACACCCGACGCGATCGCGGTGAGCAAGCACCCCGGCACGCTGATCCGCCAATCGGGCGTGTCCCAATCGCGCTGGGCGATCGCGACGACCAGAAACGACAGCACGCCGAGCACTCCCGCCGCGACCGCCGCCCTGCGCCTGGCGATCCACGCGCCCGCCGACTCGTCGTCGGCAGGTTGTAGATGGTCGGGCCTGGGCAGGGTCACCCGCGGACTATAGCCGCAGAACTGCGAACAAGAGCGAGCCGTCTACGTTCGCGAACCCACTCGCAGGATCAGGCGGATCAGCTACCGCAACGCAACCCCAGTTCTCGAGGTGTTCCGAGCGCGGCGACAACCCGACTCCTGTATCGTGGGGTCGATGATCGCGGGCTGGTTGCGCGAGAGGCTATGGCGCGCCAACGACTGGTGCGCCGAGCTCGCCTCGCTGAAGAAGGATCGCAATCGCTCGCCGGAGCGCATGTTCGATCTCGGCGTCGCGAGCGAGCACTGCGATCCCGATCGAGGCAACGCGCTCGCGCTGTTCCTCGACGCAGCTCGCTCCGGCTACGCACCGGCGGCCGATCGCGCGCGCGCGCTGGCGATGGCCCTCGGCGCGCACACCACGCTCGCCGAGCTGGCGTCCTCCGCCGGCGATCTGCTCGGTGCAGGCACCGCGTATCTCGACGCGGGGTTCCCCGAGCTCGCCGTCGAGCCGTTGCAACGGTTCATCGAGCAACGCCCTCCCGGTGCAAGCGTGTCCTCGGAACATCTGCGGCTCGAGCGCGTCACGCCACTGCTCGCCCTCGCGCGACGCGCGAAGCTCGATGTCGAGACGCACCTCGCCGGCTGCCTCTCCACCGCGACGGTGCCCGCGTTCCTCCATGCGGAGCGCCTCGCACGGCTGTCCAGCCTCGAGGACCGCCGCGCCTCCGTGATCAACGCGGCGCGCCTCGCGTTCCCCGACGATCCCTATGTCTCGGCGATCGTCGCCGCGCGGCTGTTCGAGCGCAGCAACGGCGACGAGCTGCTCGCGTACTACGCCGATACGTTCGAGCGATCGCCGTCGCGTGCGCACTACGTCGCGCGCGTCTGCGCGGCGGGGGTCGAGTTGATCGCGCGCAACGTGCAGCCGGGTGCAGGGTTGCGGCTCCTGCGGATGGGGCTCGAGCAGGCGTACGCGGGCTCGCTGCCCGGCGTCACCTCGCACCTCGCCGCGTGGCAGCTGATCTGGTCGTACGCGAAGCAACAGAGCTCGACGGCGGAGCTCGTCCCGCTGATCGTGCAAGCGTTCACCGCGCCACTGCCCGAGGACGATGCCGTGTTCCTCGCACGTCTCGGTCTCGAGATCGTGTGGCGCGACGCGCGCGATCCCCTCGCGGCACAGCCGTACGCCGCGATCGTCCTCGACTTCGTTCCGGATCAACCGCTCGCCGTCGCGTTCGTCGAGGAGGTGATGCCGCCGGAGTTGATCGAACCGCCGGAACGGGGAGTGCCCGAGCCGGGGGTGCCCGAGCCGGGGTCGGGGCCCGAGCCGCAATACAGAGAGCCCGCACCGCTCACGGTCTCGTTCTCGACGCGGGTCCCGGTGATCAAGCCGGAGCCTGCGGCGCTTGTTCCTCCGACGCCACCGCCGCCGGAGCAGCTCGCGAAGGCGACCTCGCGGATCGCGGTGATCGAGCAGGGTCAGGTCAAGCGGGCGGTGACGCCACCGGCACCGCACAAGGCGACCAGCCGGATGGATCTCCTCCGTGCGCCCCCACGGACCATCAAGCCCGCGACGGTCCCGCCGCCGCGCGCCGCCGCACTCAAGCGCGACACCTCTCCGATCCCGATGAAGCGCGCCCCGCTGCCGGCGCCGATCGATCGCGCCGAACGCAAGGTCGTGCCGGTCGACGTCGTCGTCGAATTGCCGAGCGGTTCGTTCTTCTCGACGGTGCTTCGCGACGTCAGCACCTCGGGTGCGTTCATCGTCACCAAACGCACGATCGATCCCGGCAAGCTCGTGACGCTCGAGCTGCGCCTGCCGGAGCCCGGCAAGCTGACCCAGACTGCAAGCCACGTGCAGGCGCGGATCGCTCGCTGCACCGAGCTGGGCTGGGGTGTGGCGTTCGTGGATGCCTCGCGCGAGCTTGTCGCCGCGTTGCGCATCGCGACCGGCTGAAATCACGGCCAGCGACATGCACCGTCGCGCGTTGTGGGCCATCTTGCGGCCATGCAACGGCTCCTCCTCGCTGTCGTCCTCGCGGGCTGCGGCGGTCCCAGGCCACCCGCCACACCACCTGCGCCGGTCGAGCTGCGTCCGGTCGCCGCGAACGAGCTCCATACCGTGGGCGAGTTCGACGCGATCGCGAATCGCTCGGCTCGCTCGCTCGCGCTGTACGCCGAGATGACGAGGGTGATCACGCATCCGCGCTGCATCAACTGCCACCCGAACGGCGACTCGCCGCACCAGCGCTCGATGGAGCCGCACGATCCACCCGTGGTGCGTGGTGAGAAGAGCAACGGCGTCCCCGGCATGGAATGCACGACCTGCCATCAGGATCGCAACCAGCCGCTGACGCGCGTCCCCGGCGCGCCTGGCTGGCACCTCGCTCCGCTCGAGATGGCCTGGGTCGGCAAGTCGCCGGCGCAGATCTGCAACCAGCTCAAGGATCCGAAGCGCAACGGCGGCAAGACGCTGGACAAGCTCGTCGAGCACAACGGGCACGACAAGCTCGTCGCGTGGGGCTGGGCACCGGGCGCGGATCGCGAACCGGCACCCGGAACGCAGGCACAATTTGCAGCGCTGACCGCCGCGTGGGTCGCGAGCGGCGCGGAATGTCCGGAGGAGAAGCAATGAAGCTCAAGATCAACGGCGTCGACAAGACGCTCGACGTCGATCCCGAGATGCCGCTGCTGTGGGCGCTGCGCGACGTCCTCGGCCTCACCGGCACGAAGTACGGCTGCGGCGAGGCGCTGTGCGGTGCGTGCACCGTGCACCTCGACGGTCACGCCGTCCGTGCGTGCGTGACGCCGATGCGCCGCGCCGACGGCAAGACCATCACCACGATCGAAGGGCTGTCGGCGGATGGCTCGCACCCGTTGCAGAAGGCCTGGCTCGAGCTGCGCGTCCCGCAGTGCGGGTTCTGCCAGGCCGGGCAGATCATGAGCGCGGCCGCGCTGCTCGCGGCGAACCCGAATCCGACCGACACGGAGATCGATCAGTCGATGGCCGGCAACATCTGCCGCTGTGGCACGTACACGCGGATCCGCTCGGCGATCAAGAAGGCCGCAGGTGCCAAGTGAGTCAAGAGCTCAGCCGCCGCGGCTTCCTGGCCGGGCTCGGCGCCGGGCTCGCGATCGCGGTGCTCCCGAAAACCGGCGAAGCCGTTCCCGCGATCACCACGCCGCAGAGCGACGGCGGATTCTCGCCGCACGCGCTCCTCCACATCGCGTTCGACGGCACGGTGACCATCATCTGCCACCGCTCCGAGATGGGTCAGGGCATTCGATCGTCGCTGCCCGTGCTGATCGCCGACGAGCTCGGCGCCGATCCGAAACGGATCCTCGTGCGCCAGGCCGAGGGCGACAAGAAGTACGGTGACCAGAACACCGACGGCTCGACCAGCATTCGCAAGCCGTACGACAGCTACCGGAAGGCCGGCGCCGCGGCGCGCCAGATGTTGATCAGCGCGGCCGCGACCACGTGGCGGGTCAAACCCGAGACCTGTGTCATCGCGAACCACCAGATCGTGCATCCGCCGACCAAGCGGACCCTCGAATTCAAGGACGTCGTCCAGGCCGCCGCGAAGCTGCCGGTACCCAAGGATCCGAAGCCTCGCCCGTTCGCGGAGCTCTTGCACGTCAACGATCCCAACCTGCCGCTGCTCGACGGGCCCGGCTATGTCACCGGCGCCGCGACCTTCGGCGCCGACGTCACGCTGCCCGGCATGTTGATCGCCGTGATCGCGCGGCCGCCCGTCGTCGGCGGGAAACCCGCGAAGTACGACAAGGCGAAGGCGCTCGCGGTGAAGGGTGTCAAGCACGTGATCGAGATGCCCGTGGCGACCAAGCCGTGGGTGTTCCAGCCGTGGGGCGGCATCGCCGTCGTCGCGGACACCACGTGGGCGGCGCTCGCCGGTCGCGCCGCCCTCGATATCACCTGGGATCACGGCGAGCACGCCGACTACACGTCGGAGACGTTTCGCGAGGAGCTGTTCGCCAACGTGCGCGCGCCCGGCACCACGTATCGCAACGTCGGCGACATCGACACCGCGTTCGCGAGCGCGGCGAAGACGATCGAGGCCGAGTACTACGTGCCGCATCTCTCGCACATGCAGATGGAACCACTGGCCGCGCTCGCCAGGGTGAATCCCGACGGCAGCGCCGAGACCTGGGCACCGACCCAGAACCCGCAGGCGAATCGCACGGCGGTCGCGAGCTTCCTCGGCGTCGGCGAGGACAAGGTCAAGTGCAACGTCACGCTGCTCGGCGGTGCGTTCGGCCGCAAGTCGAAGTCGGACTTCGTCGTCGAGGCGGTGTTCCTCGCGAAGCAACTCGGGCTCCCGGTGCGCGTGCAATGGACGCGCGAGGACGACATCAAGCACGGCTACTACAACGCGGTCAACGCGCAGCGCCTGCGCGCCGCCCTCGACGCGAAGGGCAACGTGATCGGGTGGCATCACCGCACCGCGTTCACGCCGATCGCCGCGACGTTCACGGGCATGACCGACACGCCCTCGGAAGGTGACCTCCAGCAAGGCGTCACCGATCTCGCGCTCGCGGTCCCGAACGTTCGCGCCGAAGCGTGCAAGGCGCCGGCGAAGACGCGCGTCGGCTGGTTCCGCTCGGTCTACAACATCTTCCACTCGTTCGCGGTGGGCTCGTTCATCGACGAGATCGCGCATGCGCGCGGTCAGGATCCGCTCGCGACGTGGCTCGAGCTGATCGGTCCGGATCGCAAGCTGTCGCTCTCGGACCTCGGCGTCGCGAAGCTGCCGAACTACGGCGAGTCCCTCGACAAGCACCCCGTCGATGCGGGCCGGCTACGCAGCGTGCTCACCAAGGTCGCGGAGATGGCGGACTGGAAGCAGAAGAAGGGCCGCTTCCTCGGCATCGCCGCGCACCGCAGCTTCGTGGCGTACACCGGCGTGGTGATCGCGGTGGAGCCCGATCCACAGCGCGTGTTCCGGATCTCGGAGGCGTGGATCGCGATGGATGCCGGCACCGTGGTCAACCAGGAGCGCGTCCACTCGCAGCTGGAAGGCGCCGTGGTGATGGGCATCAGCAATGTCCTCTACGGTGGCATCACGATGAAGAACGGCCTGGTCGAGCAGAGCAACTTCCGCGATGCGCGGGTCGCTCGGATGCGCGATGTCCCGACCTTCATCCACACCCACATCGTGTCGTCGACGGCGCCGCCGAGCGGCGTCGGCGAGCCGGGGACACCACCGGTGGGGGCGGCCCTCGCGAACGCTATTTTTGCGCTGACCCAGAGACGGTTGCGCGAAGTGCCGTTCGCGAAGGCCCTGAAGATCTAGCTCCGGTGGACGTCCCGCACCCGGCCCATCTGGTGCTCGAGGTGCCGCTCGATCTTGGTCAGCGCGCCCTCGAGTGCATCGCCGACGTTGTTGGCATGTGCGGTCGCGGCGATCGGCTTGAAGCCCGCCTGCCGAACTTCCAACGAACACCGGATCGCGTTATCCGAGTTCTTCGGACCATCCTCGTCGGCGAGGTGAACCTCGACAGTGGTGATTTGTGACTCGTAGCGCGAGAGCCCACTCTCGATGGTGGCGGCAATCCAGCCGCTCTTGTCACCCTTCACGTTCTCGTCGTGCCTGATCTGGATCTGCATACTGCGGAGGGGGTGCGAGCGCCGTGCCTAGGTACGAGCGAGCCCGAGTTGCTTGCGCAACTGCACGTGAGCAGCGCTGTACGAGAACTCGACGAGGTCCTTGTCGAGCTCCCCAGCATCCTTCGCCCCCGCAAAAGCCGCAGGAATGTCGCCGCACAGCAGCATGCCCGCACGATCTGCGGTCCTCGACAGCGAGCGTGCCCAGGTCGACAGGTTGAGCCCCTTGTCGCGCGACAGGATCCGGATCGCAGCGGCGCACGCCTGGATGCGAACCTCGTCCGGTAGTTGCGCGACGGCCTCCGCCGCTTGGGCGGCCATCGGGTCATCGGCACCGACTGTCGAGCCCGAGGCCTCGCGAAACACCGCCATCACGATCGCGCGCAGCACGCGACCCGGGCGCGAGGCGCCGACCGCCCTGCCCGGCCACAGGAACGTCATCGCGCGAACCAGCCGGAACGCGAGCTCGGGTCGCTCGGGCGACAGCAGCGCGTCGTCACCGGCGACCAGCACCGGCGGGTTACTCGCGACCACGTGGATCTGCGAGCCCAGCTCGACGCGCGGATACACCGGCGCGGGCTCGACGCCGAGGAGCTCGGCAAACTTGCCACGCAACCGGAGGAACGACGCCGGTAGATCCATGTCGTCGATCCGCTGCGTCGAATCGAGATCGCTGTCGGCGAGCGTCATCGGCGCGAGTGCATGGACCGCGGGTGCGACCAGCTCGATCAAGCCGCCGAGCTCGAGGTTGTCGTCCTTGTGGCGAAGCAGCGCCCACTGATCGCGACCGAGTGGTTGCGCGGGAATCGAGATCGTCCGCACGCGATGGCTCTCGTAGACACTGGCCATCTGCTCGTCGGCACTGCCGAGCGCGACCATCGTGGCCGCGGCGAGGAACGCCGCATCGGCGTGGCCACTCGCCTCGGTGGTCTTGACGAGCGCGGCGCCCGATCGTGGATCGTGCAGCGCCTCGCGCCAGCCCGCGCGCAACGGCTCGTTCAGGCTGACGCGCTGGATCAGGCCGGTGACGTCGGAGTCCTTCGGGCTGATCCGCTTCGCGTTCGCAGCCGCGGCGGCGCTGGCCTGCGGATCGTCGAGGTGATCGTGATAGAGGCGCGCGAGGCGAGCCCACGCCTTCGCCTCCGCGGTCGTGCCTCGACCGCGCAGCCGGAACAGCAGCCGCTTGAGGATGCGCTCGTACCGCCGCAGCTCACCGCGTGCGAACAGCAGCGTCTCCACCGCCTGCACCGCCTCGATCCGGCCGGGATCGAGATCGAGCGCGCGCTCGAGGTGGAACAGCGCCTCGGCATCGTCGCTGCGCAGCGCGGCATCGATCTGGCCCTTGTAGTCGTGCGCCGCGGCGTGGTCGGGGTTGATCTCGAGTGCGGCGTTGAGGTGTGGCCGCGCGCGATCCGCGGCCTCGATGGCACGCTCGCCCGCGTTCCATTCGGCCCAGCCGAGCGCCGCGTGATAGTCCGCCTCGCCGGGCGACCGCGAGATCACCGTGCGGATCATGTTGATCGCCTGCGACCACTGCCGCTTGCCGATCAGCTCCTCGGCGATGCGGAAGTTGAGCTCGGTATCGATCGCCGGCGGCACTTGCACCAGCTCGCCACCCGCCAGCTCGCGGTCGTACGCGGCGCGCCTGCGATCGTCGAGGAGCACGGAGCGCGCAGTCTGATAGAGCTCGCGGAGCTCGCCGATCTTCGCGCGATCGCGCGGGTCGACGAGGAGGCCCTCCTGATGCTCGAGCAGGTTGGCGCGGATGCCCGAGGCGGTGTCGATCTCCTGCGCGGTCGCGCGGCGATTCACCATCAACATGGCGTAGTGATCGGCGCCCTTGGCACGCTGATGCTCGACGATCATCGCCTTGCGCGTCTGGGTGAGCGCATCGCGCTCGGCGTTGACCTCGGCCAGCGACACCACGCCGGAGTCTTCGTCGTCGGGCATCTCGATCGGTGCCGCACCGTCGAGCTGGAGGCCGATGTCATCGAACAGCATGTCGAACAGCGCCGGTGCCGCGGACAGCTTGATCGTGCTGATCGTGCGCGGCTTCGACATCACGACCGGCGTCGCGGGTGGCAGCTTGAGATCGGGCAGCGTCGAACCGGCGCTCGGGCCGAGGCCCAGGTCGCCGACGTTCGCCTCCACGGCATCGCACAGGATCATCGCGTCGAGCGCGATCCGTGCAGGGACGCGATCGATCATCGCGCGCTCGAGCTCTTCGATCGGCGCTCCATCACCGAGCAACGCGACGAGCTTCTCGCCGAACACGCGCTTGAGCTCGTGCCGGAGCCGCACGCCGCGCCGGGTCAGCTCGAAGCTCATCCCGTCGAACCGCGCGAGCCGATCGAGATCGTCGACGGCGGTCTCGCGCAACCCGACGAGCACCACCTCGACCATCCGCAGCTGCATCCCCTCGATCGCGTCGCCATCGTCGAACCGCCACGCACCCTGCGGCCAGCGCAGCGCCTGCACGATCTTGTGCCGCGCCTGGCGCCCGAGCTGGTCGATCAACTGCTCGACGGTCATCGTGCGCAGCGCGACCAGCGCCTCGCCGAGCTTGCCGCCGAGCTCCGCGGCACGTGTCACCGCGCGCCTGTGCTCCTCCTCGGTGATCACGCCGCTGTTGACGAGGAAGTGCCCCAGGGTCTCGTCGCGTGGCGTCGAGGTGCTGCTCACCGGGTTGCCGTTGACCAGATCGACCGTCTTCGACAGCCGGCCGCGCATCAGCGTCAGCTTGCCGGTCGCGAGCTGCTCGTGGAGGTCGAGCAGCACCGCCGGCAGCGGTCGCATCGCCAGCTCCCCCGACGAAGGCATCGCGCGATGGTAAGCGAGTTTGGGGTCAGTCGGCCACGTCGACAAGCTCGATCCGGTTTCCAAACGGATCATCGAGGTGGCACCGCACCGAGCCGGGAATCTCGTCAGACCAGCGCACGTCCAGGCCCGCCCGTTCGACAAACGCACGCAGCCCCAGGACAGCGAGCGCGGGGTGTGCCTTGCGAGCCGCGCGGAAGTCGGCCTCGACCCCGAGATGGATGCGGACGGAGCCGAGCTCGAACCAGCACCCACCGCGCGCGGCCAGCAACGGCGGCTTCGGCACCTCGACGAGCCCGAGCCGTCCAGCGTAGAACGCCCGCGCAGCCTCCTCGCCACCGGTAGGCATGGCGAGCTGGACGTGGTCGATCGCGACGAGGGTCATGCGGGTTCGATGCGCGATCAGCTCGCGACGTGGCACGCGACGCGGGTGCCGTTCGAGAGCACGCGGAGCTGGGGGAGCTCCGCGAAACACGCCGCCGGCTTGTCCTTGACAGGGCACCGCGGATGGAACGCGCAACCCGTTGGCGGATCGATCGGGCTCGGCACGTCGCCTTCCAGCAGGATGCGGTGCTTGCGCGCCGCCGGATCGATCCGCGGGACCGCCGACAGCAGCGCCTGCGTGTACGGATGCTTCGGCGCGGCGTATAGCTGCTTCGCCTCCGCGAGCTCGACGATCCGGCCGAGGTACATCACCGCGACGCGATCGCAGATGTGCTGCACCACCTTGAGGTCGTGCGAGATGAACAGGTAGGTCAGGTGCTCCGCATCCTGGAGATCCTCGAGGAGGTTGACGATCTGGGCCTGGATCGAGACATCGAGCGCGCTGATCGGCTCGTCGCAGACGATGAACTTCGGCTTGCAGGCGAGGGCCCTCGCGATGCCGACACGCTGGCGCTGGCCACCGGAGAGCTCGTGCGGATACCGCTTCGCGACGTCGGCGCGCAACCCGACCTTGGTGAGGAGCTCGTCGACGCGCGCGGCCCGCTCGTTCTTGGTCGCCGCGAGCTGATGGATGATCAGCGGCTCGGCGATCGTCTGGCCGATCGACATCCGTGGATCGAGTGACGCGTAGGGGTCTTGAAAGATCAGCTGCATGTGCCGGCGCAGCGGGCGCAGGGCGCTCTGCGTGATCGCGGTGAGGTCGTTGCCGTCGAACTCGATCTGACCGCTGGTGGGCTCGACGAGGCGGAGCAGTGTGCGCCCGAGCGTGGACTTACCGCAGCCCGATTCACCGACCAGCCCGAGCGTCTCCCCCGTGGCGATCTCGAGATCGATCTCGGTCACCGCCTGCACGGTCTTCGGCGGCTTCGGCCACGACGTGGTCGAAGGAAAGTGCTTGGTCAGCCGCGTGGCCTTGACGAGCGTGGTCACGCGTCAGCTCCACTGGACGAACGATACGGATGCGGCGCTTCGAGCGGGTGGTGGCAGCGCACCGCGCGCTTGCCGAGCAGCGTCAAGGCGGGCTCGGCCTCGCGGCAATCGGCCTGCACGGCCGGGCAGCGATCGGCGAACTTGCAGCCCTGCGGGAGCTCGTGCAGCGACGGCACCATGCCGGGGATCTCGACGAGCCGCTTGCGATCGCCTACCTCGGTCCCTTCGCCTCGCCCCGAGGGCACTTGCTCGCCTGTCGGCTCGCTGGCGTAGCTCGGCACCGAGCGCAGCAGGCCGGCGGTGTAGGGGTGGCGCGGCGCCGCGAACAGCTCGCCGGCCGAGGCGCGCTCGACCACCCTGCCCGCGTACATCACGACCACCTCGTCGCAGGTCTCGGCGACGACGCCGAGGTCGTGGGTGATCAGCAGGATCGACATCCCGAGATCGCGCTGCAGCGTGCGCAGGAGATCGAGGATCTGCGCCTGGATCGTGACGTCGAGCGCGGTGGTGGGCTCGTCGGCGATCAGCAGATCCGGCTTGCAGGCGAGCGCCATCGCGATCATCACGCGCTGCCGCATGCCGCCGGACAGCTCGTGCGGATAGGCATCGACGCGCTCGCGTGGCGATGGAATCCCGACCAGCTGGAACATCTCGATCGCGATCTTGCGGGCGTCGGCCTTCGACTTGTGCTGATGCAGGATCACCGCCTCGCTGACCTGCGCTCCAACGGTGAACACCGGGTTGAGCGAGGTCATCGGCTCCTGGAAGATCATCGCGATCCGGTTGCCGCGGATCCTGCGCATCTCGGAGAGCGGCAGGGTCAGCAGGTCCTTGTCGTCGTACAGGATCTTGCCGCCGACGGTCTTTCCGTTCGCCGCGACGA
The DNA here is from genome assembly GCA_031385555.1 of Deltaproteobacteria bacterium. Lineage (GTDB taxonomy): Bacteria > Myxococcota_A > Polyangia > Haliangiales > Haliangiaceae > JABFXX01. The sequence continues at coordinate 94,063 of JANNBP010000170.1, forward strand.
GCCGCATGATCGACAACGCCGTCACGCTCTTGCCGCTGCCCGACTCGCCGACGACGCCGAGCGTGCCGCGCGACGGGATCTCGAACGACACGCCGTCGACCGCGCGCACCGTCCCGCGCTCGGTACGGAACTCGGTCACGAGGTTCTGGACCTCGAGCACGGCGGCCATACCAGACCGTAACCCAGACGCGATCAGCGGGCGCGGTTCCGGCGGCGGACATCGCGCCCGAACATGACCAGGCAGATCATCGCGATCCACAGCGTCGTCGGAGCGCCGCCCGTGCTGCACGAGTAGTAGCTCGGCGGCCCCCCATCACCACCACCCGCCACACCGTCGCCGAGGCCCTCGCCCACCAGGCGGATGGTCGTGGTGCCACCATCGTGATCGACGGAGAACGTGGCCTCGGTGGGGCCGATCGCGCGTGGGGTGAACACCACGAGCCACTTCGCGACGCCGCTCGCCGGCAGCATCGCCGACGCCGGCTGCTGGACGATCGCGAAGTTCGTGGCGCCCTCGCCTTCGATCCGCGCGTTCGCGAGTGTGGTGGCCGTGGCGGTGCAGTTCGCGACGGCGACCTCCTGGCCGATCGTGGTGACCTCGAGCACCTGCGATCCGAGGTCGAGCTCTTCGGGCGATCCGGCCACGCCCTCCGCGAGCGCGATCGCCGACAACCGGATCTCGCGCGGCGCGGCGCCCGGGATATCGGTGGTGACGGTGAGAAGCGACGTCGCGATCCCCGGTTCCGTCGGGGTTGCGGTGACGTCGAACGCCAGCATGTTGCCACCGCTTCCGGTCAGGCCCGCGGGCAGCCCGGGGCTGGCGACGGTGAACGGCGCGTCGGGCGACGAGATCGCGTTGACCTGGAACCCCGCGTCCGCGTTGGCGACGATCGAGAACGGTTGGAGCTTGGACTGGCCGACGCAGATCGGGCCGAGATCGACCTCGCCGTCGGGGGTGAGCGCCATCGACGTCGCGAGCGCGCGCGCCGAGATCTGCGACGTGCGCGTCTGCCCGCCATCGTAGTTCATGGTCAACGTGCCCTCGGCGGTCGCGGCGGCGGCGGCGGCGAACCGGATCCGCACCGCTGCGCTGCCGCCGGATCCGGCGAGCACGGTACCGGCACCGGGTGCGCTGACCAGCTCGAGATCGGTGCTGGTGAGCGCCACGCTCTCGAGGGTCATCGGGGCGGCGCCGCTATTGATCAACTGGACGTCCTGCTCGACGGGCTCGCCGACGCGCGTGGTCGGTAGCGTCAGCGGGCTCGGCGAGATATCGAGGTTCGAATCGATGCCGTTGCACGACAGGGGGATGGTCACGGTCGGGTTCACCGGGTCGTCCGACTGCACCGAGAATGATCCGTTGAAGCCGCCGACCGCCGTCGGCTGACAGACGATGCTGTAGGGCTGGGCGCCGCTCGCTCCGAGCACGGTGCTCGCCGGGCCCGCCGTGATCGCGAAGCCGGCGCTGGTCGTCACCGACGACACCGACAGTTTCTGGCCACCGAGGTTGCGCACCACGATCTCGGCAGTGCCGCTCGTCGTGTTGCGGCGAACATCGCCGAACGGAACGGAACCCGGGGCGACGTCGATCCGGATCGGCGGGGTCATGCCCGTGCCGCTGAGCGTCACCGTCTTCGTCGCGCCGCTCGCGAGGGCGACCGTGACGACGCAGCTGGTGGCGGAGCCGATGTTCGGCTGGAACTGCGCCGTGAACGAATAGCTCTGGATCTCGGTGGTGGTGCAGGGCGCTGCCGTCACGAACTGCGTCCCGAACTCGCAGACGCGATAGACGTCGGCCGGCAAGCCGTTCGCGGTGACGAAGTAATCCGGGCAGCCCTCGGTGATCGAGGTGATCACGTCGCTCTGCTCGCCCGCGGCGGGGTTGACGTTGATCACCCGCGGCGCCGAGGTCATGCCGACCTCGAGCGTCCCGAAGTCGAACGTGACGGGCGAGACGTTGACGAGGTCCTGGGTGGTGGTCGATAGCGCAGGCGCTTGCTGACAGGCACCCACGAGGACAACTACGGGCAGCCAGGGACGTCGCACGGCCCTAGAATCGGTGCCCTCTCGGGCCAAGTCAATCACGACGTTGTGCACAGCCGAGCACGAAATCCTTGGACAAAACCGACATTTGACAGAGGGCGTATCACCTCGGATGATTCAGGCGTCGTGACTGTGAGCGAGAGCCAGGCCGAGGGCCGCATGCCGGGATCGACGATCGGCAACTACCGGATCGTCGGCACGCTCGGCGTCGGCGGGATGGGCACGGTCTATCGCGCGGAGCACATCCTGCTCGGGCGCGCCGTCGCGATCAAGCTCCTGCTCCCCGAGCTCACCGCGAACCGCGAGATCGTCACGCGGTTCTTCAACGAAGCGCGCGCGACGTCCGCGATCAAGCACCCGGGCATCGTCGAGATCTTCGACTTCGGCTACACCGAGCGCGGTCACGCCTACATCGTGATGGAGCTCCTCGAGGGCGAGACGCTCGGGCACCGCATCACGCGCCTGGGTCGTCTGCCGATCGGTGATGCCGCGCTGTTGATGCGCGACGTCTGCAGCGCGCTCGCGGCCGCGCACGACTTGCAGATCGTGCATCGCGATCTCAAGCCCGACAACATCTTCCTCGTCCCCGACGCCGAACAAGGGGAGCGCACGAAGATCCTCGATTTCGGGATCGCGAAGCTCACCGAGATGGGGCTCGCCACCGGCGTGACCAAGACCGGCGCCGTGATGGGCACGCCCACCTATATGTCTCCCGAGCAGTGCCGCGGCACCGGTCAGGTGGATGGCCGCGCGGACCTCTACTCGATCGGCTGCATCCTCTACGAGCTGATCGCCGGTCGCCCCCCGTTCATCAACCGCGGTGCGGGCGAGCTGATCGGTTCGCATCTGTTCGTGGCGCCGGAGCCCCTCTCGCAGCACGCCGCAGTGGATGGCGAGCTCGACAGGCTCGTGATGTCGCTGCTGGAGAAGGCGCCCGAGCATCGCGTCCAGTCCGCGCGTGACCTCGGGGACCACCTCGCGGGGTTCGCGCAGCTGCACGGCGCGCATCGCGTCTCGATGCGAAACATCAGCGTGCCACCCGGCGTGCTACCGGCGCACTTCACGCCCGCGCACCTCACGCCGGCGCGCCTCACGCCAGCGCACTTCACCCCAGCGCACTTCACCCCAGCGCATCTCACGCCCACGCGTGTGGAGCCGGCCAGCCAGAAGCCGACGAGCCAGAAGCCGACGACGCTGTCGGGTAGCGCGGGCGAGACGTCGCCGGCGCAAGCGGAGCGTGGCGGTCGACGCATGGGCATCGTGATCGGTGCGGCGCTGGTCACGATCGCGCTCGGCGTCGTCGGGTTCGTCGTGCTGCGTGGCGATGGATCGTCGACGCGTCCGAGCACGTCGCCGGAGCCGGCGGTCCCCGCGCGCGCCGTGGCGGTGACACCGGATGCCCCCGCACCCACGAGCCTCGACGCGATGCCGAGTGAAGCGCCGACGCCCGTCGACGCGATGTCCATCGTCCCCGACAAACCACTCGTGACCGACAAACCCGTGGTCAAGCCCACCAAGCCCACCAAGCCCACGGTCGCCCCCAAGAAGCCGCCCAAGCCCGACGACCTGCTGGAGACCGATCTGTGAACCGCACGATCGCCGTCGTGGCGAGCCTCGTCTGCATCGCGACCGCCGCCGTCGCGCAGCCGAACGACCCCGACAAGGGCAACGCGAAGGCGCTGATGCAGAGCGGCCTCAAGCTGTTCGCGGCCAAGGACTACCTAGGCGCGCTCGCGGTGTTCAAGGACGCCTACGCACGGTTTCCGAGCGGCAAGATCCTGCTCAACATCGGCACCACGCTCGTCAAGCTGGACCGTCCCGCGGAGGCGGCGAACGCGTATCAGGGATACCTCGACTCGCCGGACCTCGATCCGGTGAAGCAGGCCGAGGCGCAGCGCGTCCTCGCGGATCTCGACAAGCGCGTCGGCATCCTCGCGCTCACCACCACGCCGAGCGACGCGGAGCTCGACCTCGGCGAGAGCTGGCACCCGGCAGCGGACCTCGCGCGCACGCGCGTGATGCCCGGAGAGATCACGATCCGGGTCCGCCGCGCCACGTACAAGCCGGTGACGCGCACGGTGACCGCCCGCGCCGGTGCGACCGAGACCCTCACGATCGCGCTCCAGCTCGAGGCCGTGACCCCGATCCCGACGCCGAGCGGCGAGCTGGGCCCGACAGTTGTGGTGCGCCGGCTGGAGCCCGAGACCAGATCGCGCTTCGGCGGCATCGCGCTCGCCCACGTCGATCCCTCGAACGCGGGTGCCGCCGCGGTCGTCGGCCTGGCCGTGGCAGTGACCGAGCGCGTCGGCGTGCGTGCCGCGGCGATCCTCGGCCCGTACGTCGGCGGCTATGCGGGCGCCAGCATCGCGTTGCTCACCGGGCGCGTGCGGCCGATCGTGGCGATCGCGATGCCGATGTTCCGCTCGGATGGGATGCGCTTCGCCGTGCGCGGCGCGGGTGGCGTCGAGCTCCAGCTCACCCGCTCCTTCGCGGTGATCGCGGAGCTCGGTGTCGAGCACCTGCTCAATCCACAGGACAGCGTGACGTCGCCGACCTTGTTCGTGCCGGCGCTCGGCATCAGCGGCCGACTCTGACCACCTCGTTCATCTCTACCGGCTTCGCCGGAAGATTCTCTGTCCGGAATTGGGAGCTCGCGCTCCCGGTCGATCGTATTCGGGAGGATTCGCCATCACTTGCCTGGTCTCCAGATCGACCGAGGGCGAACTCGGGGGTTAGTTACTCGCGTTGATCGTCAGCGTGTGGAGGCTGGTCGTGCCGAGCGTCGCGTTGGTCGGCGTGGCGAGCTGGATCGTGATCGTCTCGCTGCCTTCGTTCGCGTTGTCGTCGTTGATATCGACCCGGAACGTGAAGGTCGTGCTGCCCGCCGGGATGGTGAACGGCGACAGCGTGTTGGGGTCGTAGTCGTCCTGGCCGCTGCCGCCCCCCGAGATCGACGCGGTCCCGCCGAACGTGTACGTCAGGCCGATCGCCTTGCCGCTCGCCGGCGTGACGTTGATGGTGATGGTGTGTGTGGTGTTCGACTCGTTGCGATTACTGGTGGCCTGTGCGAACGCGACCACCGACGGAGGATCGTTCGCATCGCCGAGGATCGTCAGGGTATGGGACGACTGGTTACCGAGCGTGGCGTTCGAGGGCGTGGTGTCGAGCGCGACGATCACCGTCTCGGGATCCTCGTCGCTATTGTCGTCGACGATCGCCACGCTGATCGTCTTGACCTTGTCACCGGCCACGCCGTTGACGCGCGGGGCGAACGCCAGCGAGTTGCCGCTGACCGTGGCGTCGTCTGCCGTCGCGGTGTCGCTGGCCACGCGCTGGTAGCCGATCGTGATCGGCAGCTGCGATTCCTCGTCGAGCTCGACCTCGAGCGTGGCCGTGCCCACGCCCTCGACGACCTCGCTGGTCAAGAGCTTGAACTGGATGACCGGCGCCTGATCGTCGTCGGTGATCGAGTGCACGCGCGTCTTCTTGGTCGCGTCGACCACCAGGTTCGGCGAGGCGCCCTTGAGCTCGAACGTGACGTCCTCGATCTGAGGCTCGTCGTACGGATCGTTGACCTCGCCGATCGGGACTTGCACCGACGTGGCGCCGCTCGGGATCGAGATGATGGTGCCCTCGAGGAGCGCGAGGTCCTCGAGATCGGTGCCCACCGGCGCGACGCCCATCACCACCGTGCTCTGCCCGTCGGCCGGAAGATCGAGCTGGAGCTCCAGCACCGTCTGCGTGCCCTCATCGGTCGTGCTGGTCGCGGTCGTGAAGCTGATCCGCGGGAGCGTGTGATCGGCGATCGTGATCTCGTGGATGGCCTTGTCGGCGTCGAGTGCCGCACCCGTCGGCGAGCTCAGCGCGAGATCGATCGTCTCTTCGCGCTCCGTCTCGTCGAAGTCCTTGATCACGTCGATCTCGACCTCGATGCGGGTGACGCCCGGCGCGAACGTCACCGTGTGGGTCGCCACCGTGTAGTCGATCAGCTCCATGGCGGAGCCGCCCGAGATGGTCGTGCAGTTGACGGTGACGGTGGAGTCCGACGGCTTGCTGAGCAGCACAGGGACCAGCGCGGTGGTGCCGTTGGTGCCGCTCGCGCCTTCATCCGTCCCCGACGTCGGGAACTCGAACGACACGACCGGTGGAGTCGACGCATCGCCGGCCGGCGCGGGCGCCGAATACGAGCATGCGCCGACGACCACCAGGGCGGCAATCACGAAGCGATTCACCAGGGCCACACGCAAGGATCGCCCGAACGACCCAACGGCTCAAGCCTGTTGTGGACCGGGATTCCGGCTGTCAGGAAGTGTTCGTCGCAGCGCAAGTGAGGAGATCAACACGGAGACGCTGGATAGCGACATTGCCGCACTTGCGTAGATCGGCGACAGCAAGCCGGCCGCGGCGATCGGGATGCAAACCAGGTTGTAGGCCGAGGCCGCGATCAGGTTGCGGCGGATCACGCGCAGCACCGCGCGCGACAACGCGAACACGGTCGGCAGCGTCGCGATCCCTCCGCGCAGGAGCGTGACGTCGGCCGCGGCGGCCGCGAGATCGGTGCCGGTGCCCAGCGCGATGCCGAGATCGGCGGCGGCGAGCGCCGGGGCGTCGTTGACACCGTCACCCACCATCGCGACCCGCTGCTTGGTCCGGATCAGCGCTGCCTTTTCGGTGGGGCGCAACCCGGCATGCACGGCGGAGATGCCGACCGCGTCCGCGATCGCGCGCGCCGGTGCTTCGCGATCACCCGTCACCATGATCGGTTCGATGCCGAGCGCACGCAGCGCGGCCACGGCCTCGCGCGCAGCCGGCGCCGCGACGTCGCCGATCGCGATCAGCCCCGCATACACGCGCTCGATCGCGACGTGACACTCCGATGCGAGGCCGTCGCTCGGTGGCACCTCGACACCCGCGACGGCGAGGTAGTCCCGCGTCCCGACGATCACGCGCTTGCCGGCGACGCGCGCCGACATCCCGCTCCCTGGATCGATCTTCGGGTCCTCGAAGGGCTCGAGTGCGAGGCCCCGCCCGCGTGCCGCAGCGACGATCGCACGCGCCAGCGGATGCTCGCTCGCCTGCTCCGCCGACGCGGCGAGCCGGAGCACCTCGGGATCCGGATCGTTGATCAGCTGCGGTGTCCCCGCGGTCAACGTGCCGGTCTTGTCGAGACATGCGATCTGGATCTTGCTGGCGCACTCGAGTGCGACGCCATCGCGGAACAGCACGCCGAGCTCGGCCGCGCGCGCCGTGCCCACGGCGACGGCCGCCGGGGTGGCGAGCCCGAGCGCGCACGGACACGCGATCACCAGCACCGCGACGGCATGCTGGATCGCCGTCTCGCCGGAAGCCCCGGCGAGGAGCCACGCGATCAAGGTCCCGGCGGCGATCGCGAGGACGATCGGCACGAACACCGCACTCACGCGATCTGCGAGGCGCGCGATCGGCGCCTTCGCACCCTGCGCGTCCTCGACGGCGCGGGCGATCTTGGCGAGCGAGGTGTCGCCACCGGCGCGAGCCACGCGCACCCCGAGCACGCCGAACGTGTTGACGGTGCCGGCGTAGACCGCCGCGCCCTCTGTCTTGTCGACGGCCATCGGCTCGCCGGTCAGCATGGCTTCCTCGACGGCGGAGGCACCCTCGATCACCGTGCCGTCGGCGGGGATCCGCGTCCCGGGCTTGACGCGCACGACATCGCCGGGGGCGAGCTCTGCCGCGGCGAGCTCCTGCTCGGCGCCGTCGACGATCCGGATCGCGCGATCGGGTGCCAGGGACATCAGGCCACGCACCGCGTCGGCGAGCTTCGCTCGCGCTCGTGCCTCGAGCAGCTTGCCGATCATCACGAAGGCGAGGATCGAGGCGCCGGCCTCGAAGTAGAGCGCCGGGTGGTGAACCTCGCCGGCGAGAGAGCGGATCGCCGCGACGACCGACGACCCCCACGCGGTCCCCGCACCGAGCGCGATCAGCGTGTTCATGTCGGGCGCGAGATGCCGCACCGCCCGCGTGCCGGCGCGGAGATACCGCATCCCCGGCCCGAGCACGACGATGGTGCCGAGCACGAGCTGCGCGATCACGATCGGGGTCGAGACCACGTGGCTCATCGCGATCGCGAGCAGGGGCACGGTCGCGACGAGCGCGATCGCTGCATCGCGCTTGAGCCCGGCGGTCTCGTCGGCGTGCGCCCTTCCGATCGCTGCCAGGCGCTCCTCGCCGGACACCTGCACGTCGAGGACATCCGCCGGAACCTCGTAGCCCGCGGCGCGGATCGCCGCCGCCACTGCCTGGATGTCGCCGTCGAGCGAGATCCTCGCGCGCGACAGCGGCAGGTTGACGTCCGCACCGGTCACGCCGGGCGTGCCGAGCGCAGCCCTCTCCACCCGGCGCACACAGGCCGCGCACGTCATCCCCAGGACGGGTAGGTCGATCGCCCTTGTCGCCATGCTATGACCGGCTCGTGATCACCACCTTGCGGGTCACCGGCATGACGTGCAACGGCTGCCGGAGACATGTCGACGCCGCCCTGCGCGGGGTCCCTGGCGTCACTGCCGTCGAGGTCGATCTGCCGGGCGGCCAGGCGAAGATCGTCCACGCGGAGGTGTCGACGGCAAACCTCGTAGCGGCCGTCGAGCAGGCGGGCTACCAGGCCTTCGAAAACTAGCTGTCACGCCTGGGCAGGCTCGCGCCTATGGTGGACATGAAGATGCTCCGCGCGTTGTTCCTGTTCGCCACCCTTTCGGTCCCCGCCGTCGCGATGGCGTCCGATGCCGCGAGCTGCTCGTGTTGCTCGAACTGTCCGCCCCATTGCCCGTGCTGCGACTGACGTGATCGACCGGGAACAGCTCGATCGCTGGATGACGGCCGCTGCCGAAGGCGACCGCGCGGTCCTCGATCCGCTGTTCCGTGAGCTGTGGCCGCTGGTGACGCGCTACGCGACGCGATTCCTCGGCGATCCCACCGTTGCCGCGGATGTCGCGCAGGAGACGCTCGTCAAGTTGTTCGGGCAGCTCGACCACTACGACCGCACGCGCGATGCGCTGACCTGGACGCTGTCGATCGCGACCTGGGAATGCCGCACGGTGCGTCGCAAGATCGCGCGTCGAAATGAAACCGGCAACGTCCCAGAACGCATGCTCGACGGCACCGCACTGCTCGAAGATCGCGAGCTCGTGCGCGCTGCACTCGCGACGCTGGAGACGCTCGCTCCTCGCGATCATGAGATCATCGCCGCGGTGCTCGAGGACGATGACAAGCTGCGCGCCGCACTCGCACCCGCTGTGTTTCGCAAGCGTCTCGAGCGCGCACTCGCTCGGCTTCGTCTGTCCTGGAGGTCACGCCATGGCGCACTCTGACGCTTTCCGCCGCGCTCGCCGCGCTTATGAGATGACGCATCTCATATCGGCGTCAATGGCACTCGCGCTCGGCGGTGTGCTCGTCGTCGTCGCGGCAGCCCTGCATCACACGTCGAACACCAGCTGGATGTTCGCGGCAACCCTCGTGCTCGGACTCGCCGCGCTCGCGTGGCGGGGCGGTGCGTGGCGGCGCGGTGCCCTCGCCGGAGTCCTCGCTGGCTTGCCCCCGCTGATCGTGCCGACGCTGGTGATCGCGATGTCACCCGGACCGCAGTGTGCGAGCTGCGATACGGCGCCGGCCTGGTACTGCGTACTGTCGTGTCTCGTCGCGAGCTCGCTCGTCGGGCTCGCCGTCGGTCATCGCGCGATCTCCGATCGGTCGCCGGCTCGGTTCGCGGCGGCGGCGCTCACCACGACCGCGCTGACCGGCTTGCTCGGGTGTGGCACGACCGGACTCGGCGGGGCGGCCGGCATCGTGGTCGGGTTGATCGCGGGCGGTGCGACCGGGTGGGTCGTCGGCGGCCGTCATGCACGCGCCGTGTGAGTGATGCAGATTCCCGCCGTTTCGCGTTGATCGCTAGCCTGGTCGCCTGCGCTCCGTCGCAAGGCAGCCTGCGGCGCCCCCGCAGCTCGCGAGGATGCCCGCATCGACCTCGGTCGGGCGCAAGCGGCGGTCGAGCCGTCAACGGCTTGCTCGGCTCACTACCTACCCGCGATCGCACCGTCGCTCGACCAAATCGAAGCCACCACGGTGCCAGCCTCGAGTTCGTCGCCGGTCGCGCACGAGTCGATGCCGCGCACGGACAAGCGTCTCGCGAACGGCTGCGCTCGGTGATCCTTCACCTCGCGCCAGCAGCTCGCCGAGACCGGCGCGCGTTCTCTCGATGCCTCGCGCCGGTTCGCCTGGCGATGGCGAAAATCCGAGCCCTCGAACGCGGGGTCATACTGGATCTCGACTCCGGCCCCCAACGAGCATTGGCTCCCGGCCCGATCGACGCGTTACACTGACCCCGATGTGTCGCTGGTGGTTGGTAGGCGTTGTCGCGCTTGTAGCAGCTTGTGATCCGCCGCGACCGATCCCGCCCGACGCGCCGCTCCCCGACGCGCCGCTGCTCTGCATGCGCGGTCCGATCGGGATGAACGTGACCACGCTCGCGGGCTGCGAGCAGGCGGGCACCAACGACGGAGATCGCGACGCGGCGCGGTTCTCGAATCCAACCGTCGTCGAGCTCGGGCTCGACGGCATCGTGTTCGTCGCCGACTTCGACAACGACCTGGTGCGCAAGCTCGATCGCGATGGCACCACCACGACGCTGATCCAGCGCGAGGGGTTCATCAACCCGTTCGGCCTGATGTTCGATGGCGATCGCACGCTGTGGATCGAGACCGACGACAACGATGAGGGCGTCCACTCGGACGATACCGGGACGATCTGGAAGTTTGATTTGTCCACCAACGAGCTCACCGTGATCGCGCGCAACCTCGGCCGGCCGCGCGGGCTCGCGCTGCTGCCCGACGGCCGGATCGCGATGGCCGACCACGTCCACCACATGGTCTCGATCCTCGATCCCGAGACCGGCATCACCACACCGCTCGCCGGGACAAGGAACACTCCGGGCTTCGCGAACGGCATCGGCGAGGCCGTGCAGTTCGCGCAACCGTACGATCTGATCGTCAACCCGGACGGAGACCTGCTGGTCACCGAGCTCGACAATCACCGGATCCGCAAGATCAAGCTCGACGGCACGGTCAGCGACTACGCCGGGTCAGGCAACGTCGGTAGTCTCGATGGTCCGAGCGCCGTCGCGACGTTCGACGGGCCGCAGGCGATCGCGATCGCAGCCGACAAGTCGGTCTACGTGACTGACATCCGCCGGTCGTTGATCCGGAGGATCAAAGATGGCGTGGTGAAGACGATCGCCGGAGACGGTACGCGTGGCTGGATCGACTCCGAGGATCCTCGCGGTGCGCGGTTCTATGGCCTCGAAGGCATCGCCGTCGATGACGCGAGGATCATCGTCGGTGATGGCAATCGCGGGGACGAGATGCCGTTCCACCGCGTCCGCGTGATCGAGCTTCTCGCGATCCCTTAGTAGCCGCGCTTGACGCTGGTCGAGATGTTGATCACCGGCGGCGCCGCCGGCTGAGGTGCAGGCGCGGCGACGGCCTGGCCGCCGCCACCTCCACCACCCATCATCATCATCATCATCATCATCATCGGATCCATGCCCGAGGATTTCTGGCCCGCGAGACCCTGGAGGCTGCTGGTGACCGACGATAGCAGCGACGTGATCTCGGAGCTCGCGGCACTTCCTCGCGCCGTGACACGCGCGGCTCCGCCGGCGACCTTCGTGAGATCGGCCGACGAGATCGAGGCAAAGGCTTCCGGCTGCTGCTTGTTCTTCGACATGGGCTTGGCTTTCTGGCGGTGGTGAGCCGCGGTGGGGCAAGCCTGTCTAGAGCAGTGGATGTGCCACCGGGTTAGCCCAAGCTGATCAACCACTTGTCGCGGTGACCCGCTGCCCCGGTCGCATCCCTCGGGTTACAGCCTGGGACTCAGATGCGAGGAAGCGGTGCGGCAACCTCGGTCTCGGCCGGGACGTTCCGAGCTGGATTGTTCGCCATCAGGTCCTCGAACATCGCCAGCATCTCGCCACCGAGGGCGGCCCGCTCGTCCGCCGAGAACATGCTCTTGACCTTCGGGAACAGCTTGTCCTCTTCTTCCTTGTGCGCGTGGTGCGAGACCTGCTCCTTGAGCACCGACAGCTTCGCGTCGAACTGCTCCTTGTCGAGCTTCATGGTGATCAGGTCCGCGAGCACGCGCTTGATCGCGAGGTGCTCCTCCACCGACTCCTGAAGGAGGTTGTTGGTGCTCTTCGCCATCACGGCCGGATAGAAGAGCTTCTCTTCGATGGTCGCGTGCGCCGCCAGGTTGTTGGCTAGCTCCATGAACAACTCGCGGCGATTGCCTTCACCCTGCTCGAGCTGCTCGAGTAACTCGTCGACTTCCTCGTGTTGCGCGGTCAACAGTTCGACGGCGTCGGTGGTGACGCCGCCATGAAAGATTCTTCCTAGAATGCCCATGCTCGATGTCGGTGCAAGCAAAGGACCACCGGCACACGCCGTGCCGCTGCGCGCACCGAGACACAAATGTCCAGCCAGCTCTCGTCACGTGCAGCCTCGGCAACCGAAACTCGGGGCATGACCGCGCATCGTCGTCGCACGCAGTTCGCTGTGCCCTTCATCGTCGTGCTAGGAGCCCGTCGACCGCGCGGGAACGGCACCGTCGGTCACCACGCTGTGTCCTAGCGGCGCAGGCGGCCCAGCGGGACGCTGATCGCGAAGCACGCCGTGAGCGCCAACACGATCGCGCCGCCCGTCGGGACGCGCCACGACGCGGAGATCAACAGCCCGGCAAGCCCGGAGATCGCGGCGATCGCGACACTCCATCCGAGATAACCGCGGGTATCGCGCGCGAGGTTGCGTGCCGAGGCGGCGGGCACCACGACCATCGCCTCGACGAGTAGCGCCCCGATCACCTTGAGCGACAGCGTGATCGCGATGGTGAGCAGCACCACGAAGCCATAGTCGACCAGCGCCGTGTTCGTACCGCGTGCCTTCGCGATCGACGGTGACAAGCTATCGGCGAGTAGCGTGTTGTAGGTCAACGCGAGGACGGCGATCAGGATCGCGCCTCCGATCAGGAGCAGGAGCAGATCGCGATCGGTGATCGTCAGCACCGAACCGAACATCACGGCCTCGATCTGATGGATGTTGAACTGCTTGGTGGCGGCGACCAGCACGCAGACCCCGAGCCCGAGCGTGAAGGCCATGAACACGCCGATCACCGTGTCGGGCGGCAGCGCGATGGTGCGCCGCACGTAGACCATCACCACGCCGACGAGGAGACAAAATCCGAGGACGCTCGCATACGCGTTGTCGAGAGGCAGCCCGACGGCGACACCGATCGTGAGACCGGTCAGCGCGGCCTGGCCGAGCGTCGTCGAGAAGAACGCGAGGCGGCGCGCGACCACGAGGTGACTGAGTCCGCCGAGCAGCGGTGCGAGCAGCAGCACCGCGACCACGCCTCGCGCGACGAACGCGTACTGGTACGAGTCCGGAAGCCCGAGCGCCTTCGCGAGCGAGATCCACCAGTCGTACATCCAGCTCACAGCTGCACCTCGTCCGCCTTGCCGGTGGCCTTGACGGAGACTTCGAGGCGCGTCACGCGATCCGCGATCCGCTTGACCTGCTCGCGATCGTGCGAGACCAGCACGATCGTCGTGCCGTGCTCGTCGCGCAGCCCGAGCAGCAGCTTGTCGAGCTCCTCGGCAGCCGCAGGATCGAGGCCCGCCGCCGGCTCGTCGCACAGCAGCACCTCGGGCGCCGGATCGATCGCGTTCGCGATCAGCACGCGTCGCAGCTCGCCGCCGGAGAGCTCGCCGATCCGTCGCTTCTCGAAGCCCGCCAGCCCGACGCTCTCGAGCAGCTTCGCGATCCTTGCCGCCGCTGGCTTGGTGATCCCCAAGCACACCGGTCGCTTCTGGCGCGCCAGCGCGAGGAACTCGGCGCAGGTGATCGGCAACGTGCGATCTGCGACGAAGGTCTGCGGCACGAACCCGACGACGCCGGAGCCCCGGAACGTGATGTCGACCTTGCCGGTGAACGCGATCTGGCCGAGGATCGCCGACAGCAGCGTACTCTTCCCTGCCCCGTTCGGACCGACGAGCACGTGGATCGTCCCCTGCGTGATCTGCAGGCTCGCGCCGTCGACGGCGACCCGACCGGCGCGGCGGATCGTCACGTTGGCGACGTCGATCGTGATGGGCTTCGACATCAGCTGCGATCGACCAGGGCCGCGATCAAGGCGTGCGCGTTGGTCTCCATCTCGCGCTCGAACTTGTCGGGCGTGTACGCGCCGGTCGCGACATGGCTGATCACGTAGACCTTCGCCGCCGTGGCTTCCTCGAGCGTCGCGAGCAACTTGGCGGGGAAGTCTTCCTCGGTCAGCACGACCGTGATCTTCTCCTTCTTGATCAGCTCGATCATGTCGGCGAGCTCCTTCGCGGACGGGATCAAGCCGTGCGCGGGCTGCACCACGCCGGCGAGCTCGATCCCGAGCTCCTGTAGCAGGTACGAGTAGCCGTCGTGGACGGTGACCACACGCTTGATCTTCGCCGTCGCGAGCTGCTTCGCCGCTGCACCTTGGATCGCGCGCAGCTTGTTGGCGTACGCCGACGCGTTCGCCTTGAGCGTCGCGGCCAGCGCCGGCCGCAGCTCGCCGAGCTTCGTCGCGATCATGCGCGACTGCTGGATCGCATTCGTGAACGAGATGAACGTGTGCGAGTTCTTCGCCTCACCGTGCGCCGACGCGAGCAGCGGGGTCGTCGCGTTCGCGTCGATGATGACGAGCGTGGGGTTGCCCGACGCCTTGATCATGTCGCGGATGAAGTCGTCGTGGCCGATGCCGTTGATCACGATCGCATCGAGCTTCGTCAGCTTCGCGATGTCATCCGGCGATGGCTGGTAGTTGCCGGCATCGACGTCACCGGGCAGCACCGCGACGACCTCGACGTCGAGCCCACGCGCGACGTTCGACGTCCACGAGAAGTACGGGTGCAGCGTGACGCCGACCCGCAGCTTCGCTGCGGCTTCGGGCGCGGGCCTCGGCTTGTCTTCCGCTTTCGAGGAGCATCCGAACACCAAGGCGAGGATGACGAGCAGCTTCATCGAACGACTCCTACGATCCGGCGCCAACCATCGCCGAACGAGAACTGCGAGAGGGCTGCCGCGGGCACCGCACGCAGCGGACCGCGGTAGATGCCGACGTGGATCATCGTCCCGTCGGTGAGCTTGTGGTGGGTCTCGTCTTCGTCGACGACCTCCGCCGTGCCGGCCTCCGGTTCGACGACGGCGATCACGAAGGTGGAGCGAGCTGCGTCCTGCGGGATGCCGAGGTAGTTGGTCACCAGCTTGTCGCTCACCTTCGACCAGCGATACCCGTGGCGGTCGATCGGATCTTCCGCGAACGGTGGCACGCCGCGCTTCGCGAGCGTCTCGATCGCCGGCCACCCGCCGGTCGCATTCCGCGCGTCCTCGAGCTCCGTCAAGCCTTCGAGCGTGACGCGAAACAGCCGCTGCTCGTCGGCGTCGAGCGTCCCGAACCCGATCTCGTCGGCCTGCAGCCCCGACGCCGGATCCGCCTTGCTCGGGCGGCTCGCGTTGATCGCGATCGCCGACACCACCGCGATCTGGAGCAGTGCGAGGCCGACGCGCTTGGTCTCGCGCTGCACCGACGGTGGCTGGACGCTCACCGTGCGAACCCCTTGCGCGCGCTTGGTCATCCCTGCGCGGGCAGTGTGCCACGCCCTAGAACCTGTAGGCGGCGGTGACCGTGGCTGTCAGCGGCATGCCCGGCGTGTAGTGCATCTGCTCGACCAGCGGCGCCGTCGGAGAGACCCGCGACTCCTCGGCGAACTGCGCCTCGCGCCAGTCGGCGTCGAGCGCGTTGTTGACCGTCACGTTCAGGTCGACCTTGCCGAGCTGCGTGCCGGCCATGACGTCGAAGATCAGATACCCCTCGGCGGTCAGCTCGCCGGTGGCGTTGCCGGCGCGGTCGCCGATGCCGCGCGTGCGCACCGACACGAAGCCGCGCTTGTCGTGGACGGTGACGCCGCCGGAGCCCATCCAGCGAGGAGCGAGCGCGAGGGCACCCGCGTTACCCGCGTTCGCGACGAACGTCGCGTGGGCCCAGGTCACGTTCGCGTCGAGCTTGAGCCACGAGGTCGCGTCGACCGAGCCCTCCATGTCGAGGCCGAACCGGCGCGTCGGATCCGACGCCTCGGTGCCACCCGCGTCGCCGCTCCACACCTGCTCCGACGACAGCTCGAGGTACCAGACGTCGGCCGAGAGGCGCGCCCGCGGGTGCGGCTTCATGCGGATGCCCGTCTCGCCACCGATCGCGCGAGCGAGGGCCTTGCGGGAGTCCTGGACCGCCGCGCGGGCGTCGTTGCTGTGGAAGCCCGAGCCCGCGTTCGCGAACAGCGTGACCTGCGGGTCGGCGTGGAACAGCACGGAGAGCTTCGGCGAGACGATGCCGGCCTTCGCTTCACCCGACGTCGTGGTCATCGGATCATTTTCCGTCATCGGGTTGCGGTCATCCACCGACCACGCGAAGCCGTCGGCACGGAGCGCCGGCATCATCTGCCACTTGTCGCCGATCGCGATGTTCGCCTCGGTGTACGCCGCGACGTTGCGGATCGTGTTGAACGTGTGGTTGCACGGGTTCGCCTGCTCGCCGAAGCAACCGTCGAGGCGCTTGCGCTTCTCGGCGTGCCACAGCGACGTCGCACCCGCATCGTTGCGGAGCTGGAGGCCCGCGGTGACCAGCGCCTGCACGTTGCCCTGCTTGATCCAGCGCTCGTACGACGCGTCGGCACCGTATAGCCAGCGATCGTCGGTCTGCTCGATCTGATCACCGTGCTCGGCATCGCGTGCGAACAGCGTGAAGTTCGAGAACAGCTGCAGGTTGTTCTTCACCCCGTAGCCCATCACCTTCCACGTCTCGCCGTCCTCCTTGCGGACCGAATAGCTCAGCTGGCCGCTCGAACGGCTCGCCTTGCCACCCTCGGTGGGATCGATCGCGCCGAACCGATCGAG